>JANRIF010000148.1:0-2122 GCA_033765245.1 Lysobacteraceae bacterium | reverse complement strand
CCTGTCGCTACCGTATGGGGGCGGCGGGGTGGGGGTTCAAGGTTGGAGATGGGAGTCGGGACCGGGAGCTCGGAGAAGCCAACCCAAAAGCGCAAAGTGAAAGCTCGCAACCTTGTCGTTGCGAGGCCCGAGTCCTGAGGCAGGAATCAAGAGCTTTCACACGCCTGCGGCGTGCGAGTCACTTTTTGGAGGCGCAAAAAGTAACCAAAAACGCCGCGCCGGACACGCGCCGGCGTGGCTCCTGCCACGCCGGTGCCCTGCGCTTCTCGCCGCTCGCGGGCCGGCGCCAACTCGCACATCCATGTGCTCAAACATGGGCGCCTTTCCCCCGCGAGCGGCTCCGATGCTCGGCGCGCTTTACGGCGCCCTGTTTCATTCGACCGCGCATCCATGCGCTACATCCCGGCTTTTCCGTTTCATTCCGCAGCCGCACCGCCATTTCGTTGCCGCGAGTGGGCCGGGCCGCGCGGTGTTGAGAGCCTTTCACGTGGCTCCAGGCTCCAGCATCTACATCTGTAACCAGCACTCGGGCCGTCGTACTCCTTTTGCGCCCTTTACTTCGTTTGCGTCCTTTGCGGACCCAAAGCCTCTGCACCGGGTCTCGGGTCCGACGCTATCCTGAACGCCCGCCGAGAGCCGCGCCCCATGCCCGAACTCCCCGAAGTCGAAACCACCCGCGCCGGCCTGACCCCGCATCTGGTGGGGCGTCGCATCGTGAACGTCACCCTGCACCGGCCCGACCTGCGCTGGCCGATCCCGCCTGAACTCGCCCAACACCTGACCGGCGAACGCATCACCGCCGTGCGCCGGCGCGCCAAATACCTGCTGATGGACGTCGCAGGCGGCAGCGCGCTGTGGCATCTGGGAATGTCCGGCTCACTGCGCGTGCTCGCCGCCGACAGCGCTCCGCGCACGCACGATCACGTCGAACTGGCGCTCGATTCGGGTCAGGTGCTGCGCTTCAACGACCCACGCCGGTTCGGCTGCCTGCTCTGGCAGCCCTTCGGCGACACCCACCCACTGCTCGCCGCACTCGGTCCCGAACCGCTGTCGGATGCATTTTCCGGTGCTTACCTGCACGCGCTCAGCCGCGGCCGCAGCGCAGCGGTGAAGCATTTTCTGATGGACCAGACGGTGGTGGTCGGGGTCGGCAACATCTACGCCGCCGAAAGCCTGTTTGCCGCCGGCATCGATCCCCGACGCGCCGCCGGACAGGTGTCGCTGGCGCGCTACCAGCGGCTGACCGAAGCGGTGCGCGCGATCCTGGGCCACGCCATTGCGCGCGGCGGCACCACCCTGCGCGATTTCATTTCGCCCGACGGCGCGCCGGGCTACTTCGAACAGGAGCTGTTCGTGTATGGCCGCGCCGGCCTGCCGTGCCGGCGCTGCGGCGGACTGCTGCGCGACGCCGCGCTGGGCCAGCGCGCCAGCGTCTGGTGTCCGCGCTGCCAGCGCTGAGACGAGCACGGCCATCCCGACCGCTTCAATCTGGCCTATAGTTTCTCTCCCGAGAACCCAGAAGCACGCGAACGCATGAGCGATGCTGCCGACATCACCCTTTGGCTCGATGCCGCACGAGCCGGAGACCGAGGCGCGCTGGATCGGGTGCTGGCGGTGCTGTATCGGGAGCTGCACCAGATGGCACGGCGCCAGCTCGGCGCCAATCAGGGGCTGACCCTGGATGCCACCTCGCTGGTGCACGAGGCCTATCTCAAGTTGAACGGACGTGGCGATGCGCGCTTTGAGGATCGTGCGCATTTCTTCGCGTACGCCGCCTCGGCGATGCGCTCCGTGGTGGTGGACTACGCGCGTCAGCGGCTGGCGCAAAAGCGCGGCGGCGACCTGCACCGGGTCACCGAGCTGCCGCTCGATGCCGCTGGATCGCTTCCGGTCGACGACGAAATCCTGGCGCTGGACGAGGCGCTGGGACGCCTCGGCGGCGTCGAGCCGCGCCTCGCCCAGGTGGTCGAGCTGCGCTACTTCGCTGGCCTCTCCGAAGCCCAGATCGCCGCTGTGCTGGAGCGCTCCGAACGCAGCGTGCGGCGCGACTGGCAGAAGGCGCGCATCTATTTGCTGGCCGCGCTGAAGGGCGATTGAGAGCTTGTGAAAAAAATGCTCGCCT
>JANRIF010000139.1:0-4873 GCA_033765245.1 Lysobacteraceae bacterium | reverse complement strand
CGCGGCGCTGCTGTTGAGCGGATTCGTCGCGCTGCTGTGGCTGGTGGCGCGCGATGCGCGCGAGGAGTCGGCGGCGGTGCGGGCGGAACTGAGCGAGGCGGCGACCACGCAGACCGAGCTCAAGCGCAATCTGCTTCGCCTTGCGGTGGGGCTCGGCCTGTTGCTGTTCGGCGCCCACAAGATGGTCGGCGCGGCAGTGAGCCTGGCTACCGCGTGGGGCATGAGCGAGTTGACGATCGGACTCACCGTGGTGGCGATCGGTACCTCGCTGCCGGAGCTGGCGGCGTCCGCGATGGCGGTCTGGCGCGGCCATGCGGATCTGGCGCTGGGCAACGTGGTGGGCTCGAACCTGTTCAACGTGCTGTTGATCCTCGGCCTCACCAGCGCGGTGCATCCGTTGCCGGTGGGCGCTGCCTCGTTGCGCGTCGACCTGCCGATGATGATCGGGTTTGCGTTGTTGCTGTACCCGATCGTACGCCGCAACATGCGCGTCGACCGGAACGAGGGCATCGTGCTGCTGGTGGCGTATGCGGGGTTTCTCGCTGTGCAGTTCCTGATCGCCGGCTGACGCGCAAGCCATCAATCGACCGCTGCATTACGCAGCGACCGCCGCAACACCGCGTAGCCGATCACTCCCGACAGCAGCGACCCGGTCAAGATGCCCAGGCGTTCGTCGAACAGCGCCGCAGTGTCGCCGCCTTCGAACGCCAGCGTGCCGATGAACAGGCTCATGGTGAAGCCGATGCCGCACAGGATCGACAAGCCGTAGAGCGAGAGCCAGGACACCCCGCGCGGCAGCACGCCGATGCCGATGCGAATGGCCAGCCAGCACGCGGCGAAGACGCCCAGTTGCTTGCCGAGCAGGAGGCCGGCGGCGATGCCGAGCGGCACCGGATGCAACAGGTCTTGCATGCCCACTCCCTGCAAGGGCATGCCGGCATTGCAGAAGGCAAAGATCGGCAGGATCGCGAACGCCACCGCCGCATGCAGATCCGACTCCAGGCTCTTGAGCGGTGATGGAGAGTCCCGCGATAGCGCGCGGATCGGAATGAATGCCGCCAGCAGCACGCCGCTCAAGGTGGCGTGCACGCCCGACTTCAGCAGCGCCACCCACATCACCGCGCCAACCAACAGATACACGCTGCGCGCGCCCACGTTCAGCCGATTGAACAACCCCAACGCAAGCAGGCATGCGCCAGCCACGGTCAGCGCAGTGATCGACAGGTCGTCGGTGTAGAACAGCGCGATGATGACGATCGCGCCGATGTCGTCGAAGATCGCGATCGAGGTCAGCAATATCTTGAGCCCGGTCGGAACCCGCGAGCCCAGCAGCGCCAGCACGCCGAGCGCGAAGGCGATATCCGTAGCGGCCGGAATCGCCCAGCCGCGTGCCGCCACCGCGTTGTCGTGGTTGAGCGCAAGGTAGATCAGCGCCGGCACCAGCATGCCGCCGACCGCCGCGACCGCCGGCAACAGCGCGACCCGCAGATCGGACAGCTCGCCCTCGATCAGCTCGCGCTTGAGTTCCAGTCCCACCAGCAGGAAGAACACCGCCATCAACCCATCGTTGACCCACAGCAGCAGCGGCTTGGCGATCAGCAAGGCGCCCACCCGGACTTCCACCGGAACGTCGAGCAGCAATTCGTACCACGGTGCCAGCGGTGAGTTCGCCACCAGCAGCGCCAGCAGCGCCGCCGCCATCAGGATCGCTCCGGCCGCGGCTTCGGTGCGCCAGAAATCGCCAAGCAGTGGTGGATGGGCGTCGCTCATCGGGATCGCATGCGCATGGTCAGAAGGCGCTCGCGTTGAGCCACATATGGGTAGCGATGCTGGCGGCATAGCCGAGCGCGATGGCCGGGGCCCAGCGCAGGTGGCCGAAGAACGTGTAGTTGCCCTTGGCCTGGCCCATCAGGGCGACGCCGGCGGCAGAGCCGATGCTGAGCAGGCTGCCGCCGACGCCGGCGGTCATGGTCACCAGCAGCCACTGTCCTTCCGGCATCTGTGGGCTCATCTGCAACACCGCCACCATGATCGGGATGTTGTCGATCACCGCCGACGCGATGCCGATGGCGATGTTGGCGTAAGTTGCGCCCCAGTCGGCGTAGATCGCGGTCGAGGCAAGGTGCAGATAACCGAGGAAGCCCAGGCCGCCGACGCAGAAGATCACGCCGAAGAAGAACAGCAGCGTGTCCCACTCGGCCCGCGCGACGTTATCGAAGATGTCGAAGCCCTGCACGTCGCCGACCTCGGTCTCAGAATGCGATTCGCCGGTGCGCTTGAGGTAGTAGCCGAAGAACTGGAGCAGCGCCAAGCCGGTCATCATGCCCAGGAATGGCGGCAGGTGCAGAAAATTGTGGAAGCCCACCGCCAGTAACAGCATCAGCGCGAACAACGCGATGATCCGGCGTGCGCCGCGCTTCATCGGCACCAGCTCGCGGCCACCCTGCGGCATCTCATTGGGGACCGCGAAGTGCATCAGCGCCGCCGGCACCGCGAAATTGACCAGTGACGGCACGAACAGCGCGAAGAACTGCCCGAACTGCAGATGCCCCTTCTGCCACACCATAAGCGTGGTGATGTCGCCGAACGGACTGAAGGCGCCACCGGCATTGGCCGCCACCACGATGTTGATGCACGCCAGGCCGATGAACTTGCGGTTGTCGCCTCCCAATGCCAGCACTACCGCAGCCAGCACCAGCGCGGTAGTCAGGTTGTCGATCCAGGGCGACAGGCAAAAGGCCATGATGCCGGTCACCCAGAACAGCTTGCGATAGCCGTAATTGCGCCGGATCAACCAGCCGCGCAGCGCCACGAAGATGTTGCGTTCGGTCATCGCGTTGACGAAGGTCATCGCCGCCAGCAGGAATAGCAGCAGTTCGGCGTACTCGACCAGACTTTCACGCACCGCCTCTCCGACCACGTGGTTGAGACCGCGATCGACATACACCGCCGCGATCATCGCCCAGATCAGACCGGCCGCCAGCATCACCGGCTTGGACTTGCGCAGATGGGTGAATTCCTCCAGCAGCACCACTGCGTACGCGAGCGTGAAGGTGATGATGGTGGCGTAGCCGACCCAGTGGCGGGTCAGGTCGAGCGCAGTTGCAGCAGCTTCGGAATGCATCGGATGCGGGCTCCGTGGTAGGCGCGGGGGCGGGCGCTTTGGCGGCGCGCGTCCCGGAGGGCGTAACACGCAAGTTTAGCAGCCCGATGTTGCGCAGCCGCCGAGCCCTCTCTTGCGCATCACACGCTCTCAGTACAACAGCCACAGGCTGATCGTGCTCACCACCAACACCGCCAGTGCGTCGAGCATGGCGCCATGGCGCAGCATCTGCGCGCCGCTGACGTGGCCGCTGCCGAACGCAATGGCGTTGGGCGCGGTGCCCACCGGCAGGATGAAGCTGCAGCTCGCGGCCAACACCGCGGGCACCATCAGCAAAGCCGGGTCGACATCGGCCGCCACTCCGGCCGCGGCCAGGATCGGCATCAGCAAGACCGCGGTGGCGGTGTTGCTGGCGATCTCACCCACCGCCACCACGCCGGCGCACAACAACACGATGCGCAGCACCAGCGGCACTTGATCCAGCGCACGCAGGTGTACCGCCAGCAATTCGGACAGGCCGGAGGTCTCGAACGCGGTGGCGATGGCGATACCGCCGCCGAACAGGATCAACGCGCCCCAGGGAATGCGCTCGGCCGCCTCCCAGGTGAGCAGGCGCGAGCCGCGACCGTCGGGCACCAGCGCCATCCCGATCACCCCCAACAGCGCCACGCTGGCATCGTTGGCGTGACCCAACCCCAGCCAGGTGCGCCAACCGCCGAACGGCTCGCTGCGGGTCACCCACGCCAACGCCACCAGCGCAAACATCAGCAGCACCCGGCGTTCGCCGTTCTGCCACGGGCCCAGCACCGGCACCCGCGCGGCTGGCGTGCCGCGCAGGTCACGCCCCAGCCACAGCGCGGTTAGCGGCAACAACAGCGCTACCGTAGGCAGCCCGAAGCGCATCCAGTCGACGAAGCCGATCTCGCTGCCGGTGCTCTGCGCGTACACGCGCATGAACACCAAGTTGGGTGGTGACCCGACCGGCGTGCCCAGGCCGCCGATACTGGCGCCGTAGGCGATCGCCAGTATCAGCGGCGCCGCCAGACGCCGATCCGGATAGCCTTCCAGCACTGCCAGCGCCACTGGCAGCAGCATCAGGGTGGTGGCGGTGTTGCTGATCCACATGCTGATCAGGCCCGATGCGGCCGCGAAGCCGAACACCAGATGGCGCCCGTCGCGGCCGCCGAACCACTGCACCATGCCCAGCGCCAGGCGTCGGTGCGCACCGTTGCGTTCCAGCGCCGCCGACAACATGAAGCCACCGGCCAGCAACAGGATCAGTTCATTGCCGTAGGCCTCCGCCACTTCGGAAGCGGTCAGCACCCCGGTCAGAGGCAGCAGCGCCAGCGGCAGCAACGCGGTGATCGCATGCGGCATCGCTTCCAGCATCCACCACAGTGCGCACCACACGGTGACTGCCACGGTGATGGCGATGGCCGGGTCGAGCCCGCCGTGCCAGCACGCAGCGGCTCCGATGCCAGCGCCGAGTGGGCCAGCCAGCAGTGCCGCGCGCGTGCGGATCGAGGGAGGGATCATGGCGTCGATGGTGGCGGCAAGCGCGCACCCGGCGCAAGCCGGGCGGCGCAGCGAGCGCGCGGCCGATGTGGGACCTATTGTGGGAGCACGCTTGCGCGCGATCCATGCCGTTCGCGGCGATAGTCGCGCACACACTGCCTTACAGGAAGCTGGGCCGTTATGCTGTGCCGATGCCCGAACCGCCTGCCGACGATACGCCGTGGCTGCTGACCGGCGCCAGCGCGGCGGTCGGAC
>JANRIF010000136.1:0-6333 GCA_033765245.1 Lysobacteraceae bacterium | reverse complement strand
GGCGGCGCCGGGCGAAAGTCGAGTGCGGCGAAGCCGAGCTTCTCCAGGGCGCGCCGCGAGGGCGCGTTGTGTTCGAACACCTTGGCGTAGCAAGCGCGCATGCCGTGGCATTCGGCGGCGTCTTCGAGCAGCAGCCGCACTGCCGCGGTGCCGAGGCCGCCGCCCTGAAAGTCGCGCCCGATCCAGTAGTAGAAGAAACCCACGGCGTCGTGCAGGATCAGGCTGACGCAACCGACAAAGCCCCATTCGGGCTCGATCACCGCGTACAGACGTTGATCGCCGTATCCCCAGCAGGTGTCGAGCCAGCAATGCCACTGCGCGTCCTGTGTGAAGGTGGGCAGACAGCACAGTTCGGCGATGTCGGGATCGTAGTACTGTGCCGCGAAGTCCTGAGCGTGGTGATGTCCCAGCGGTTCGAGCCGGAGCCCGCTTTCGGCCACGATGGGCGGTACGCTTTGGCGGAATTCGTGCATGTCCAGCAGCGCGTGGTATTCCGCCTCCGGCCAGCTTTCGCGCGGATGCGCGAGCATGCGCGATCGGCAGCGCGCCGCCGCCGTCGTGAGATCACCCATTTGCCGTGATGCGACCACCAGACTCCGCGCCTCGTGCGCGGTGAGTGGGCGCCGTGTTGCGAGCGCATCTCCCGCCGCTATCATCAGCGGCCAATCGCCCCAGGCGAACGTCAGCGCGACGAACTCGCTCAGGCGCACCTCGGGCAGCGCCCACCCCTGACTCCGCCACATCCGGCGCAAACCGGCCAACCACGCGGTGCGCAGGGCGGGGTGCAGCGTGTCGGCGATCGCCAACACGCGAGGCAGGGCGCGCTCGCCGCTGTGCCGCGACCACTCGGCTTGCTGCATTGCATCGAACCATGGCAGCAACGAGTCCTCGCTCGGCACCGCCGCCGCGTCGGACGATGCGCAGTCATACCGTGCCTGGACCACTGCACGCATCGTCGCCTCCTTACTTGTATTCGTGATCGCTGGAAAAAACGTGCGACACGGTGCTTTGTCGCGTCGTTACCATCGGGCTGGTCAGGTTGCGCTGCTTTTGCCCGATGGGATTCGATATCTGGCTGCCGCGGCCCTCGTACGCCTTGATCTGGAATGGCTTGTCCGGGAGTTCCTTCTTGATCTCGCGATGCAGGTAGACCGCCGGCGCGAGCGTGGTCTCGCCGAGTTCGACATGCCGGTGCGAGTATTTGCCGGGCTCGGCATAGGTGTCGGTCTTGACCGGGTTGGCGCTCCAGCACGACTCCATGCGGATGTCGGTGAACTTGTCGAGCACGCCGTGCTGCTTGAACTCCTTGGCGAGATCATCGAAGAGCTTGTAATCCTTCATGCCTTGCGGCTGCTGCACGGTGGCGAATGCGGGCAGTCCGGCAGTGCCATGGCCCAGCAGATGCAGCTTCCGGGTGTTGCTCTCGGTGCTGCCCGATTTCAACTCGCTCATCTCGACGAACTTCATGTTGGCGTGGATCGTCCGCTCCTCGGGAACGCTCGCCAACATGCTTTCGTATACGCCCAGGCGCTTGCGTTTGTCGGCGATGGGCGCGGGGTCGGAGGCGTAGGCGGTCGAACTGGTGGCTCCCCATTGCCGATAGAGGTAGCGCATCGGGTTGTACCAGCCATAGCGCTTGTCGGCGTCCTGACGAACCATTTGCGAGAGTTCGTTTTTCTCCTTCGCCACGTCCTGCCGATAGTCGATCTCGTCCTGCTTGATCTCGTCCAGCTTCTGCGCATGCCGCTTCACCAACTCGTCCTTCACCTCCGGCGACGAGGCGACGACCGTCATCGATGACTGCTTGCGCTGCTCGACCGGCAGATCGGGATTCGCCCGCAACTGCTCGATCGAGCGACGCAGCCTGCCGCGATTGAGGGCATAAGCCTGGTCGTAGATGTCGCCCTTCGAGGACCAGGCGTAGGCGTACGACTCCTTGCGTACCTTGGGCTTTGCGTCTCTGTCGCTCATCGTCCCGCGCCCCTCGTCGTGATTGCCGGACCCGGTCGGCAGCCGTGCCCAACGTGAGCGGCAGCGTCTGGGCGTGGCGCAGCACGCGCCGCGATCGCGTGGGTGGGCAGTAACGCGCTCCCGGCGCGGCTCCGGTGCCGCGCCGCCGCGATATCGACGGATTTGCGTCGCGGCCGGTCCATCAGAACCGCCTGGCACCAGTGAGATAGCGGCTTCCTGAAATGGACGCCCCCTCGTCGTGGTGCGTCTGGTAGTACAACTTGATGCCTCCGTTGGACTTCTTGCGCAACATGACGAACGAGTTCATTGCGTCCGGATAATCCTTGCGGCCATAGCTCTGCTCGCGGGCGAAGCTGCCTTGCAGCGTCGTCCCGTCCGAATCCGGATGCGGCCTCACATGCAGCACGGTATTGCCCATGCGCACGATCGAGCAGCCAGTCAATTCGGTGGTGAAGATCGGCTGCGATGGGCGATCCATCGACGCGGTGTCGAGCTTGCCGCGCTTGAACGCGGTGACGTTCTTCTTGCCGGGCGCCGAGGTGAGCGCGGGAAATCGCGACTGCAGCATCGGCAGGAATGCGCCCTCGAACCCCGGCCCGACTCCAACGTTGTCCTTTCCGAAGGCGTCCTCGACCTGCGACTTGCGCGAGTCCTGCACCAGGTTGAAATCGGCGTGCCGCGCCTGTGTCTTGCCGGTACGGCTGTCCAGAATCTGGTCGCTCTGGTGCACGCCGCTGTACGCGAGCGCTTCCGAACCCCGATTGCTGATCAGATGGAACGTACGCCGGTGCGCCGCCCCTTCCGAAAAGCCGCCCTCGGAAGATCGCTCGCTCAACGCCACGTCGGAGTTTTGCAAGAACCCGGCGCGGATGGTGTTACTGCGCAGAAAGGCGCTGGGATGCTGCGTCAGCAATTGTTCGGGGGTCAGATGACCGTACTGCAGCTTGCGCCCGCGCGCGATGTAACTGGCGTTGCCCAGCTCCTTGCCCAGTCTTTTGAGCGCGCGCCCTTCCAGTTCGCGCGGCGCGCGCTCGGCCTTGGGATGATCCGGATAAAGCTCCGCCATCTTCTTGCGCATCTGGCCCAGTTGATGCCCGGAGTAGGCGCCACCGAACAGCGCATCCACCTTTTTCTTCGGCGCCCTGGGTTCGCTGCTCCCAAGTGTGGCCAGCGCTTCGAAGCGATTGCCGGTGCGTTTGTCGCCGCTCATGCCGCGCGCCCTTTTCCTGCCGTTGGCGACGTCGGCAGGCCGCGCTTTTGCGCACGACCACACCCGTATCCGCGACGACGATCCCCGCGCGTTGGCTCAGACATGCGACAACAATCCCTGCAACAGGGTGGAATAGCCCTGGTGGGATGAATCCAATTTCCATGCCAGCCCGCGACAGACGTTCAACATGCTGTATCGAAAGCAGTTGTTGTCGCATCAACGCAGCCGTACGGCGCTTCGGCGAAGGCGGGTTCGACCCGTCATCGCAACGCCGTCACGCCACGTCAGGCACTCGAACCCATACGACAATCCCTTGCCAATCAGAGGTTCGCGCATCCCACGCGACGTCTCGCCAGCGTTCCCCACGCCATGGGACGTTTTTGCCCGGCCGGGTGGATATTCACCTCAAGATCGTGCCGAAACCGCGGACGGACGATGCCGCCCGCGACCGATCGAAGCAACCTCCGCCCCGACTCAGCCCACGGTGCTGGGCGCAGGAGTGCGCGGACGCCGCCACAGGATGCTGTTGCCGACCTTGAAGCGCTCCAGTTCGCCCGCGCTTTCAAGCCGCTCCAACGCGATCTGGGTGACGATCGGCGACTCGGCGAGGTCGGGCCAGCATATCCACCAGCGATGGATGCCTTCGAGCGTATCCGCGCTGTCCGGCCGCACGACCAGGAATTCGCGGATGGCGGTCTCGGCAAAGTCAACCAATTGCTCGTCCATAGGGGCAGCTTGTGCAGTCCTGACAAGTGACGGTTGCAACGAACGTGCCGGCCCCGACAGCCGGACTAACTCGTTGATTGCCCTGCGCCGGGGTAGTGCACGGGGACAAACTGGCCTGAGGAAAAAACCACACACCTGGGTGGGCGTTACCACCGATGATCGAGGGAGAAGCCGTTACGTCGCACCGCCTCGCAAGCACCGCTTGCCGCGCTGGCACGCGAATCGGCCGAACATCGCGGCGGCCAGTGTAACCGCGTCGTGGCTGGCTGGCAGCCGTCGCGCGCAAGCGCGCTCCCACAAACAGCAAAGGCATCGCGACGGCGGCTTCCGACGCGCGTGAGCGCGCTCCCACAGCAAGCCACAGAGTCATTTGTATCCGCGCGCTTGCATCCTCTTGAAGGCGCTTGTCGTTGAGTATGCCGAGCGCACAGCCAGTGCCATCGGGGATGACGACACGGATGCGACCGGCAATGCGCTGGACAACGTTGCGGCTACGCCGCCTCCCCTTCGTGGCCGCTCAGACCGTACTTGCGCACCAGCTTGCCGAAGGCGCTGCGATCTTGTTGGGAGAGTCGCGCGGCCTGCGAAATGTTGCCGCCGGCGCGCGCCAACATCTCGCGTACGTAGCGACGCTCGAATTCGGCCACCGCGTTCGCCTTGGCATCGCGGAACGCTCCCTGACAGAGCCGTGCATCGTCATCGGCGCTTTCATCGCCCGCGCCCATCAACTCCTCGCGCGATTCGCGTAGGCGCAGTTCGGCATCGTCGCTCATCAGAAATTCGCGGTGAATGACGTTTTCGAGTTGGCGCACGTTGCCCGGCCAGGCGTATTGCTGGATGAAATCCATGCCTTCGGAATGCAACGGCTTGAGCGGCATGCGGTACTGATGGCTCAGACGCTGCAGCACCTCGCGTGCCAACACCACTGCATCGCCGCTGCGATCGCGCAACGCCGGCATACGCAACGACAACACGTTGAGGCGGTAGAGCAAGTCCTGCCGGAACTGGCGCGCCTGCGCGAGCGCGGACAGATCGGCGTTGCTGGCAACCAGCACACGCACGTCCACCTGCCGCAAGCCGCCGCCGCCCACCCGTCGGTAGGTGCGGTCCTGCAGGAACCGCAGCAACGCCGCCTGCGCCTTGGCGCTCAGGGTATCGACTTCGTCCAGGAAAAAGGTGCCGCCGGCCGCCTCTCCGATCAGCCCCGCCGATGCGGTCTTGGCGTCGGTGAAGGCACCGCGTTCGTGGCCGAACAATTCGCTTTCCACCAACGAGTCGGAAAGGGCACCGCAATTGACCGGCACGAACGGCTTGTCGGAGCGCGCGCTGAGATAGTGGATCGCCCGCGCGGCCAGTTCCTTGCCAGTGCCGGTTTCGCCCGCGATCAACACCGTGGCGTCCAGTTTCGCCATTCGGTGGATCTGGTCCACGATTTTCAGAAACTCGGGCGACGAGCCGACAAGGTTGAAGCGCCAATGATCTTCCATCCGTTCCCCCCGGATACGGCGTTCGCTGCGGCGGGCGCCGACGTTTCGGGCAGTTGCCGTAGGCGGACTGCCGTCGTGAATTTCCCAAGTTGCCCGATTGCCAATGCCGACGGATTGTTCTGGACCGCGGCGACCTCGACTCCCGCGCCCGATGGGGCTCTACACATGACGCCCTCAGCAAACCGCAAACGACGGATCGGATCGCTGCCGGCAACGCCCTGCGCACGTGGCCGACAGCGATCCGATCCGTCGCGATTTGCGCGAGGCAATTCGAATGGACGCGAATACCGCGAGGAACCGGACAACACGCCGTCAAGCGAAAGTTCGTTTCATGAGATACGAAAAAATATCGCGGCGATGTATCTGCCAACCCATTGAAATATGCCGATCCCATGCGCGTATCCGCCGCCAACAAGCCACCGCCCGAGCTGACGGCGCAGCCGTGCCGGGGCTTCTCATACGTTGCGTGGTCGATGCAATTGGTGCGACGGCGCAAACGCCGCGTCGTCAAACGCCTAACGCACCAGCACCTGGTACTGCCACGGCGCCAAGGTGAGCGTGCTGTCGGCATCGAGCGTCAGCGTGTCGTTGCCGAAGGCGTCGCGATAGGTGCCCTGAAACAGCGGCTCCTGGAAACGCACGGTTTGCGCCTGCGCCGAAAAGTTGAACACTGCGAACACCTTGTCGGACTCGTTGCGACGCACGAAGCTGAGCACCTGCGCCGGCGCTGAATTGGGCACCGGAATCATGACGGCGCCCCAGTGGCCGTTCCACAGCACGCTGTGTTGTTTCTTGAGCGCGAACAGGCGGCGGTACAACTCGCCCAACGGATGCGCCTGCCACGCGATCGGGTCCTTCTCGAAGAACGCCAGCCGACGCGGGTTACCGGCCTCCTGGCCGTTGTAGATCAGCGGAATGCCATCGCCCACCACCGACAGC
>JANRIF010000130.1:0-10001 GCA_033765245.1 Lysobacteraceae bacterium | reverse complement strand
CGGTAGCCCAGCGGGATCGAGTCCTGATCGATGCCGACCTGGCTCGGGAAGAACGGCACCATGTCGCGCACCAGCAGGTCGCCGCGGGCATCGGTGCGTCCGACGTCGAGGTTTTCCCGCTGCACTGTGACATTGGCGAGGCCGGGCACGCGCACCAGTGCGAAGCCCGATTGCAGCGGCGGCGAAAAATAGCCGCGCCCACCCAACGCCACCACGCCGCCGCTGAGCACCGCGCGGGCACGGGTGCTGCCGGCAAACTGCTCGCCTTCCAGACCCAAGCGCGCGAACGGCGCTTGGTATTCCACCCGCGCGAAGCCCTGCTGCGAGCCGTCGTCCCGGCTGAGCACATTGAGGTCGTAGCCGGCGCCCACTCCGGGCGGGCGCGAGCGCTGCGCGTCCACCCGTACCGAGCCGGCGCCGTCGTCATCCCACGCCACCGCGCTGCCGATGCTGTCGGGACGCCAGCGGCTGTCGCGTGCATCCAGCGCCACGTTGAGGCTGAGGATCGCGGACAGGTTTTCGCTGCCGCCGCCGCTGCGGTGCTGCACGCCCAGCAGCACCTGCGTACGGCTGCCGGCGCGCCAGGTCAGGGTCAGGCCCTGGGTGTGGTTGCGCAGGCCACCGGTGAAGCGTTGCTCGCCGAAGGTCAGCAGCACCGAATAATCCAGCCCCGGCGCCAGCGACAGCGATCCGAAGCGGTCCTGGCGCAGTTGCGCGGCAAACGGCGCGATCGATTGACCGAGGTTGCGGTAGTCGCGCTCGAGTTGACGCTGGCCGAGCGACACGCCGAGCCGGCGGCCGACATAACTGTAGGTGAGCGATTGCGCCTGTCCGCCGCCGATTCCATCGGCATCACTCACGGCCAGCCCCAATTCGAGGTCGCCCTTGGGCAGTTGCCAGGTGGCGCTGACGCCGCCATTGCGCACGTCGCGGTCGCCCTCGGCGCGCACCCCGAGGGTGAGCGCGCGCGCCACGCCGTGTCGATAGAACGCCTGTGCCGCGGGCGACGATCCGTAGCCACCGCCGAATGCGCTGTCGCGCGGCGCACCCACGCGCAGCGCGTAATCGCTCAGTCCGGGCGCGAGCAATGCGCTGGTGGTGTAGAAGCGATTGCCGCTGAGCTCGCGGCGGTTGCCGAAGTTGTCGCGCACGATCAGTTGCACGTCGCTGCGCCCCGGCGGCACGCCGAGGTTTTCCAGCGAAAACGGCCCCGGCTGCAACTCGCGCCGCGCGATCAGGGCACCGTTGGCGTACACCTCGACGGTACCGGGCGCATCGAGCACACCGGCCACGAACGGCTGCGGGAAGGTCACCAAAAACGGATCCTGCTCGAACGCACGCTCCAACCCCAGCCCGCCCAGCAGCGCGCCGCCACCGAGCGCATCGGGCGACACCGCGAACTGATCGCCCAGGGTCCAACGCTGCAACGCACCGGTGCGATCCCATTCCAACCGGCTCAGTCCGCGCTGCCAGCCGCCGTCGCGCTGCCAGATGGCGGTGGAGCGCAGCGCCAACGCCCCTTTGCCGAAGCCGCCATCGAGAAAGGCGTTGCGCTCGTCGTGCGTCCCCGCCGTCAGCGCGTAGTTGGCGAATGCGGTCAACGGCAGCACCACCGTGTCGGCACTCGTGCGGGTGCGCAGATTCACCGTTTGCATCGGCAGGTTTGCCGGCGCGATGCGCAGGTCGATGCGCAGCGTGTCGCGATCGACGCTGACCTCGGTGCCGTGATTGATCTGCGCGGCGGGAACGAAGTCGCGCTCACCGATCCGGGTGACCGCCAGCGCTTCCACGTCCACTCCCGCGGCGCGCAGCGCCTCGCGCTCGATCCACGCCTCGCCCTCACGGATCACCACCGCGGCCACGCCCAGGCAGTCGTCGTTGACGCACAGGTCCAGCAGCAGGATTTCGTCGCCATCCTGGGCGAACGCGCGACCGGCCAGCAGCAACGCCAGCGACAGCGCGGCCGCTCTCAGCCGCCGCATGTGCGAGCGCTGCCCGACAACGACAGCGTCCGGGTGAGCCCCGCTTCGGGAAACACCAGTTCGAGCGCGTCCGCCTGCCGGCACACCTCTGCGGTGAGCGGACGCGACAACACCACGCGAGCGCCCACCAGCAGGTAAGGCACGCCGATGCTGTCCTCGTGCAGCACCTTGCCGCCGGCATCGCGCACGATCAGGCGCGCGTCTTCGGGCGACAGGTAGCGGCTGCCGGTATTGCTCAGCCGCACCGTGAGTGCATCGCGCGCCAGCACGGCGGCGTCGAGCGTCAGCATCAGTTCCGGCTTGGCCACCTGCACGAACACCGGCACGCTGATGCGGGTGAGCATCGCCACCGCGGCGCCTTGCGTATCGCGCTCGCCCGGCAGTTCCTGCATCTGAATGCGATACGCCTGCTCCTGCGCCAGTTGCGTGCGCAGCGTTCCCACCCGGATCACCGCCTTGCCGTTGCCGGGAACGGTCACGATCTGCGGATGCAGGATCAGGTCGTCGCTGGGCTCAAGCAGCCATTGCGCGTGCTCGTCCATGCGCCAGCGTTGGAACGAAAGTTCGAAGGAAACCTCGCGCGCTTCCTCGTTGCCCAGCACCAGCGTCTGCGCCACCTGCCCCGCCGCCAGATGTACCCGGGTGGGCGCCAGCGTGAACTGCGCGGCAAGGCCGGCGCGCGGCCACAGGCCGGCGCCAGTGCCCAGCAGAGCGAGCAACAGCAGCGCCAGCGGACGCCGCGCCGATGGCGCGATTCCGCGACGAAAGCACACGGCCTTCACGACAAGGTCCTGCCGCGCGGCAGGGCGTGCCAGCGGCACGCCCGATGCACCGCGAGCGGTCCGTATCAGAACGTCACGGTGACGTTGACGGTGTCGGCGAACGCACCGACGCTGACGTCCTGCGCCGGCGGGATGCGGCCGTAGGTGGTCAGGGTGGTAGCGGTCGCCACAGTGGCGGCGGTGAAGGCTTGGTCGTTGGTGGTGTCGCAACCCCACACGGTGGTGCGGGCGGCGTCCTGATAGATCGCGTAGGAGAGACGCTCGGCGCCTCCGGCCATGCGCCGCAGCGGGGTAACGCAGGTCGAACCGGCGGCCGGATTGGCGCCCTGCTCGATCGCCACGTTGGCGGTGGTGCCCTTGACGCAGCGCACAGCGACCGAGCCATTGGCATCCAGCGGCGCGGCGTTGTTGACGTCGGCCGGATCGTAATTGCCGAACGCGATGTCGGTGGTGGAAGTGACGCGGCAGCTCGCCACCACATTGGCGGTGACCTGGAACGAACCGGTCTGCGGCGAGGGGCCGGCCACGGCGGCACCGGCCGCCAGCACCATCGCGGTGGCGACGACCAGGGCGCGGCTGCGGACGCTGAATTTCGAAGTGGTGGTCATTGGGATTTCTCTCTCAGGCATGTCGAATGGTGGTGCGCGTGGACGCATCGATGCCAGTCCCTGGCCCAGGCACCGCGAAAGTCGTTCCCCGTGGTGTGCGGGTTGCGCAACGTACCGAGTGCGCGCGGAACTGTCTATGCGTTCACACTTCTCTGCCGAGCGAAGGCGCGATTATTTTTCTAATTTGTGAGATGAGTCACGCTTTTCGGCTCAAGTTTTGGCCGCCGCAGCCGGTCTTGAGCGCCATTTGCGCGTGACAGCGCGCGTCACCCTCTCCTGACGCTGCGCGGCGGCAGTGGTCGCGACTGGGCGAATCAACGCTCTACGCGCGCATCTTGTGTCGTGGTTCACGATTGTCCGGCGCCGAAATCCACAACCACAGCCGCCGCGCCCACGCAATACGCGCGGCGAGTCACATTGCCCACGCGACTGCCCGCACAGTTCGACGCATCTGTACTCACCCATCCCGCAAAGCGCGAGCTCGCTCGCAAATCGCCCCGGCGTGCCCGGATCGAATGCCCTCCAAGACCGGACGCGAACACGCGCCGACGGGTCGGGACGGAGACCGCGATGAAGCCCCAGCGCACACCTTGGACGTTGCCCCTGCTGGCCCTGATCCTGGTGTCGGGCGTCGCCCCGGCGCTGGCCGCGCAGGCCTCATTCTCGGTCGGCGCACAGGTGGTGGCGTCCGCGCCGGCCGATCGCGAACTGCTGACCAGCGTCCCGGTACCGACCGGCGCCACGGTCATGACCGTGGCGCGTGGTCAGCGCCATCACGTCTTCGAGGGGAATATCGAGCGCGCCGCTGGATTCTTCCGCGCCACGCTGCCGGCGCAAGGCTGGCGCCTGGTACAGCTTGGCGGCGACGCTGAACACTGGCAGGAGCAAGTGTGGGAAAGCGCACGCGGGCGCGTGGTGGTGCGCCTGCAAGCAGCCCTGAGCAGCGTCGCCGCCACCCGCATCAGCCTGAGCGCGAGCGCGCCCCGGCAACGCCTCTAGCCTGTCGGCCTTAGGGTAATCGGGCTGCAAATCCGCCAGCGCGACCATCATCATTGATGTGGGCGGTGAGAGCAGGAGGCGCTTTGGGTCCGCAAAGGACGCCAAGAGCGCAAAGGGGCAAGGCGATTCTGGGACCCCAAGCTCGCGCGCGCTTTGTCCCGTTGCATCCTTTCGCTTTCTTTGCGTTCTTTGCGTCCTCCGCGGACCGGACCCTGCGTTGCTCGCCCCCCAAAGCCCGACAGGCTGCCAGGAGCCTGCGCGGCAGAAGCCGACCGGGCTGCAAAGCCGTCTGCGCGGTCCATGATTTCCGCCGATTCTTGACCCATAGCGCTGCTATGGGCCGGCGAATCGTCGAAAACCTGCCCTCGCGCAGCCGACTTTTCGCCTCGATCGCTTCTACCGCGCAGGCTCCTAGCCCGTCACCGCCGGCGGGTGCCATACGTCCACCGCAAGCTCCGGCTCGAACGGCGGCACGTTGCACTCGATGACCTGGTCCGGAGCGATCTGCACGGTGGCTCCGACGATGTCGGCGCTGACCGGGATGCGCTGCGCGCGCCGATCTACCAGCACCGCCGTGAACATTGCCGCCGGATGGCGCGTGCGCACGAACTCAAGCACCCGGAACAGCGAATAGCCCTGGTACAGCACGTCGTCCACCACGATCACCCGACGTCCAGCGAAATCCGCCCGCACTTGCTCAGGGGTGGCGTCGAGGTGGGTATCCGGATGCAACAGATGCAGGTCATCGCTGTAGCGCTTGACCTTCAGGTCCATGCGCGCGATGTCCAGGTTCGGCATCAGCTCGCGCATCGCCGCCACCAACAGGTCGGCCAGCGGCGCGCCGCGCCGCAATACCCCGATCACCGTGGTCGGGTGCCCGGCCACCCGTACTACCGCCTGCCGCGCCATGTGGGCGATCAAAGCGTGGGTACCGGCGGCATCGTACAAGCGGAAGCGCTCAGCTTCCGGCGCTTGCGGCGCAGTGCTCATCGGCGTCCCAGCCATTGCATCAACAGCGCCACGCCGAAACCCCAGGCGCCATTGAGCAACGCCGCGCCGACCCAAATCTTCGGGTCCCAGTTGCCGGCGAACGCCATGCCTTTGAGCGGGAACACCACCAGCAGCGCCACCAGGCTGGGCAGCACCGCGCCCAGCAACACCGCGAGCAGCCAATGGCTGGGGCCGGAATTGCCGCGGATCATCGCCCACAGCACGATGCCCCACACCCCACCCCAAAACGCCAGCGACAACACCGACGGGATACCGAAGGGCGGGGTCGGATTCATCGCGTATGGTGCCCGCGGCACCAGCTTGCCGAAATGCAGCAGTGCCAGCATGCCCTGGTGGAACACCAGAGTGGAAACGAAACCCGCGACGAATGCGCGCAACCAGACCATTGCCCTATCCCCTTTCTATCGATTCGATGCAGCGCCGGATGCTACTGCACTTGACGCCGCCATGGCGAAACCGGCTCAGTTTCGCCGCGAGCACGCCCGCGTTGCCGAACTCACGCCCGCAACGCCAGCGCGTTGCGGATCACCCGCAGCACCTGGGCGGGGCTCACGCCGACGCCACCGCCCAGCAGTTCGTACACCGCCTCGATCAAATAGGCGAGTGGCGCCGTCGCACCGGGATCGCACGGACCGACCGCCTCGTCCACCAGCGCCAGCGCTTGCGCAAACCGGTCTGCCTGCGGCGGTGCGCCAGAAGCGCGCACGATCGCCGCGCTGGCCGCAGCGGCGGCCTGCGGCAGCGTCGACGACGCTTCCGCCACCCGCCAGCGCGCAACGGCCGCTTCGGGATAGTCCGGCGGCAGCGGCCCGGAACCGGTGCGCGGCTGCCCCATGCCGGTCGCCAGCCACTCCATGCGGTAGCCCGAGCGCAGACACAAGCGCGCCAGCGCATCGAACGGCGGATTGTTGACCTCGCGCACGTAGCGCTGCAGCGCCGCCGGCGACACGCCGATCGCGCGCGCGGCGACTTCACGGGTGCCGATCGCATCCGCCGCCTGCCCGATCCGCGCGCCCATTCCGGCCGCCAGCACGACCGTGGTATCGATCGATTCCGGGTCTGGCGCGGTCGCCATGCCCGGCGTCTGCTTGTCCTTCACCACCCGCCGCCTCCCTCGCGATTCCATGCCACCTGCCCTACCCTGCAGCCACCGGAGGTCACATTCGGCGCCGCGTATTCTCATGTGCTTGACAACATGTCGTATGTGACTTATATCTATCGCCAATACGACCACTTCTGATCGATAGCGACATGACGCCTGCAACTGGCACGCGCACCGCCCCGCACAACTGGCATCCCGCCGACATCGTTGCCGCCCTGCGCAAGAAAAACTGGTCGCTACGCCAACTGGCCCTTGCGCAGGGGCTACATCGCGGCACCCTGGCCAAAGCCCTGCGCCACCCCTACCCACGCGCCGAGCACCTCATTGCCAGTGCGCTCGGCCTGCAACCCGAGCAAATCTGGCCGGAGCGCTATGACGCTAACGGGCAGCCCAACCGTCGCCGCGGCGGCGTGCCGATCCGGCCCACCATCCCGCCCACCACAACGGCCGCCCCCGCGCCGCTTCATCCGCGCCCGCGGACGCGAGCGCGCTGATGCGTCGCCCGCTGCCCGACGTCGAACTATACAGCCGCCACCTGCGGCGCACACTGCTGTTGCACCGTTCCGCCAGCGGGCGGGTGCACGCCATGGTGTTCGTCGGCCGACGCCGTACCGGCGGAACACCGGTAGCCAACGCGGTGGCGCTCGCCGCCGAGGATACCGCGCTGCACCTGCCGGCCGACGGCGTCGAGGGCTGGTTGCAGCTTGGCGCGGCGATGTTCGACCTCGCGCCGGACGAGCCCGACGCCATCGCGCGCTGGTTGTCGGGGCGCTGAGGCATCGCCCACGGCAGGCACCGCCTACGCTTGTGAGAGGCCGTTTGGGGGTGACCGAGCGTAGCGAGGGCATAGCATCGCGCAGCGATGCGCTGTCGCGAAGCGACTGACCGAGCGTAGCGAAGGCCGCCGCTCTTGCGCATCCTGCGCTCGCGGCACTCGCACATCCATGTGCGTCGTAGCATCGCGCAGCGATGCGCTGTCGTGAAGCGACTGACCGAGCGTAGCGAAGGCATAGCAGGCGCAGCCTGCGCTGTCGCGAAGCGACTGACCGAGCGAAGCGAAGGCATAGCATCGCGCAGCGATGCGCTGTCGCGAAGCGACTGACAGGTGCCCGGCCGAAGCGAGGCATCCATCGCGCGCAAGCGCGCTCCCACAAACTGCCAAAGCGCCGCCTGCATTTGCGAGATGCCTCTCGCGGGCGACCGATGCGGCACGCCCGTCGAACCGCCAAAGCACTCACATCCAACGCACCAGATCGTCCTGAGCGAACACCGCCGACATGTCGCCGCTCAGGCCCAGATCGGTGTACACCACCGGCGGCACACCGATGTCGGCGAGGTAGAGTTCGCCCACCCATGCGCGCGCTGCGGCCGCCAGCAAGCCGCGCTTGGGGGCAGCCAGCGTCAATGTGGCGGTGGCGGCCAGCGTCGGTTGGCTGAGCGCGCCGGTATCGGGGTGCAACCCCGACGGCAGGTCCATCGCCAGCACCGGTGCGGTGCCGCTGGCGACCGTTTCCATCAGGCCGGCGAGCGGGCGCGACGGGTTCCCGCGCAGGCTGTAGCCAAGCAGGCCGTCGAGCACCAGGTCGGCACCGCGCCCCACCGCCGCCGCATCGCCGCGCACGATCCCCAGGTGGCTCAGGCTGGCCCATTGTTGCGCGGTGACGATGCCGAGCCGTTGCGGTTGCGGCACCCATACCTGTACCCGCGCGCCCCAACCGTGCAGGCGGCGCGCGGCCGCAAGCACGCCGCCGCCGTTGCCGCCGGTGCCTGCCAGCACGTGCACCGTCGCGCCATGCGCGTCGCCCTGCAGAAAACGCTGCCGCGCCAGCCGCGCCAACCCGCGGCCGGCGTTCTCCATCATCTGCAGCAGGCCAACGCCGTAGTGCGCGGTAGTGTGCTGGTCGACCCGCGCCATCTGCGCGGCATCCAGCACCACGCTGGCCGCGCGCTGCGCGGACGTGAGCGTGAGAATGCTCATGCGGTTCCGACCTCGCTCATCGCGTTCGTCGCCATACGCATCGCCTCCGCCACACCCGCCACGATACGCCGCGTTGCGCGCCACTGCATGTCTAGCCCGCATTTCTCACACCCCTCCTACTGCGGCCGCCGATACGCTCGGCCCGACGCGCTCCCACCCGGCTACGCAGTCCTGCTCCGCCGGGTGTACCAGGGCAGGCCTTCCTGGCCTGCCCGTCCGACGCAGTGCGTCGGACCCCTCAGCCGGGCTCAACGTAGGATCGGCTACGTCATCGCCCGTCTTCAGTCCGCCGAGCGCGCTGGACCGGCGTCTCGACGGCCTCGCTACGGAGCGGTGTGAGAAATGCGGGCTAGCGCCGCGCCAGCCGCTCGCTCACCTCACCCTGCGGCAATCCCATCGGACCGAAGCGCCGCTCCACGATGCGGATCTCCGCGGCATCGGCCAACACCACGGTGCTGCAGCGCGTGCCGTACTCCTCGCCCACGATGAAAGGCGCAGACAGGAAGCGCTCGCGTGCGAGCCCGACTCCGGTGTCGGGCAATTCGGCGTCGCTGGCCTGAGCGGGATCGGCCAGCGCTGCGAACAGCGGCTCTAGCGCTGACGGTTCGGCGCCTTCGCCGCCCAACCACTCCTGTAGACGCTGGCGCAGACGCCGCGCCTTGGGCCACGGCGTATCCAGGCTGGCGTTGGACAGCACGTGAATGCCGGGCGCGACTACCGCCTGCTCCGCCTGCGGATGGGTGCCGAGGTAATGCAGGTCGGTGCCATCCCAGGTGATCAGATTGAAGTGCGCATAACGCTCGGCACGCGGCAACAACGCCTGCGCGAACGCGGGGGCCGACAGCGACGAGCGCGCAAACTCCAGCACCAATTCGCCGCGCGACGCCACGCCGGGATCGGGCGGCACCGGCAGCCGCACGTTGGTCACTGCGGCCAGCCGACCACGCGCGGAGGCCAGCAACCAGCTACCGCCCTTCTCCAGATCGCGTCCACCGAACACATCGGGATAGTGCGGATGCACCGCCGCCGGTGCGGTCGGCCGGGCGTGGAATTCATCGCGATTGGCGACCATCACCAACGGATAGCGCGGATGTACACGCCAGGCGATGGCGATCAGGCACATGGGGGGACTTGTGGTGTTGCGGGGGAGTGCAAGTTTAACTCGGGACGCGATGAAGCCGGGACTGGGGACTCGGGCCTACGGGAACCGGGCGCGGGAAAACAAGCACAAAATCTGTAAGGTCCAAAACAGACACCAAAGGCCAACTTAGCCACCGGGTAGTGCCCCGGATCTTGTGGGAGGTCGCTTGCGGGCGACCGAGAGAAGCGAAGGCATAGCATCGCGCAGCGATGCGCTGTCGCGAAGCGACTAACCAACGGCCTGGATGCGGCGCGGCTCGTCGTGCGCGGGGGCGCATTGGAAGCGCCGATCCGCAACCCGTAAACTCTCCCGCACATACACGCCACCGGGAGCGGCGATGAAGACAGGGATTCGTTGCATCGCACTGGCGGCGTTGCTTGTCGCCGTTCCGGCATTCG
>JANRIF010000108.1:0-3873 GCA_033765245.1 Lysobacteraceae bacterium | reverse complement strand
CAACCAGGTGGACAGGCAGTTGCGGCAGAACCCGGCAAGGTTCATCAGATCGATGTTCTGCACATCGCCGCGCTCGCGCAGATGCGCAAGCAGACGACGGAAGGCGGCGGCTTCGAGGGCGGTGATGTCGTGCATGGGCGGCAGTGTACACCGCCGGATCGAAACCTCGTGTAGACGAATCGTTTGCGCTGCAAGCGGTCCGCAAAAGACGCAAAGGACGCAAAAGTTTTGCTTCACTTGGCGCTTTTGGCGTCCTTTGCGGACCCAAACGCTCTCGCTGTGCGCGCCTCGCGAGCCGCCGCGCCGGGGCACCAGCCGCGTGGATGCCAGGATTGCACCAACCCCACCCATCACCGAATTGGCGATAATGCGCGGCTTCCGCCCCCCATTCGCGCGAACCCGCCCATGACCGCTCGCATTCTCGATGGCAAACGCATTGCCGACGCGCTGCTCGACAGCCTTGCCGCGCGCGTCAGTGCCCGCATCGCGGCGGGGCGCGCGGCGCCAGGACTGGCGGTGGTGCTGATTGGCAACGATCCCGCTTCGGCGGTCTATGTGCGCAACAAGCGCCGCGCCTGCGAGCGGGTCGGCATTCGCGCGGTCGATTTCGACCTGCCTGCCGATACCAGCGATGCCGAACTGTGCGCGCTGATCGATCGCCTCAATGCCGATCCGGCGATCCAGGGCATCCTGGTGCAATTACCGCTGCCCGGGCAGCGCGACCCCAGCGCCCTGATCCACCGCATCGACCCACGCAAGGACGTCGACGGCTTCCATCCGGAAAACGTGGGTCACCTGGCATTGCGCCAGTTCGGCCTGCGCCCCTGCACGCCGCGCGGCATCACCACCTTGCTGGCGTGGACCGACCGCCCGGTACGCGGCCAGACCGCGACCATCGTCGGGGTGTCCAACCACGTCGGGCGGCCGATGGCGATGGAACTGCTGATCGCCGGATGCACCACCATCTCCTGCCACAAGTTCACCCCGCGCGACGTATTGGAGCATCAGGTGCGCCAGGCCGACATCCTGGTGGTGGCGGTGGGGCGGCCCAACCTGATTCCCGGCGAGTGGGTGAAGCCCGGAGCGGTGGTGATCGACGTCGGCATCAACCGGCTCGACGATGGCCGCCTATGCGGCGACGTCGGCTTTGCCGCCGCCAGCGAACGCGCATCCTGGATCACCCCCGTACCCGGTGGCGTGGGCCCGATGACGGTCGCCACGCTGATGCAGAACACCCTGGAAGCCGCAGAAATGGCCGATACCAGCGCGCCCTGAGCGCATATCGGGACACCGCTCGGCGCTTGCAGCCCGGCGTGCGGGTTGCCGGCAGGCTATAATGTCGCGCTTCATTCCCCACGGAGCCGCTCCATGCTGCGCATCCTGGCTGAAGCGCTGACCTTCGACGACGTCTCGCTCGTCCCCGCCCACTCGGCGATTCTTCCCAAGGATGCGCGCCTGGCTTCGCGCCTGACCCGCGACATCACCCTCAACCTGCCGATCGTGGCAGCGGCGATGGATACCGTGACCGAAGGTCGCCTCGCCATCGCCATGGCGCAGCTCGGCGGCATCGGCATCATCCACAAGAGCATGTCGCTGGAGCGCCAAGCCGCGGAAGTGCGGCAGGTCAAAATCTTCGAGGCCGGCGTGATCCGCGAGCCGTTCACGGTCGGCCCGGAAACCACCATTGGCGAGGTGATCAAGCTCACCCGCGCCCGCAACATCTCCGGAGTGCCGGTGGTGGAGGGCAAGCATCTGGTCGGCATCGTCACCAGCCGCGACATGCGCTTCGAGAAGAAGCTCGACGATCCGGTGCGCCACATCATGACCAAGCGCGACCGCCTGGTAACGGTGGGCGAGGGCGCCAGCGACGACGAGGTGCTGGCGCTGATGCACAAGCACCGCATCGAGAAAGTGCTGGTGGTGAACGACGCCTTCGAACTGCGCGGCCTGATCACCGTCAAGGACATCCAGAAAGCACGCGACAACCCCAACGCCGCCAAGGACTCCGACGAAAGCCTGCGCGTAGGCGCGGCGGTGGGCGTGGGCGGCGATACCGAAGCGCGGGTCGAGGCACTGGTAGCGGCCGGCGTGGACGTGCTGGTGGTGGACACTGCGCACGGCCACTCGCAGGGCGTGATCGATCGCGTCGCCTGGGTGAAGAAGCACTTTCCGCGCGTGCAGGTGATCGGCGGCAACATCGTCACCGGCGCCGCCGCGCTGGCACTGATGGATGCCGGTGCCGACGCGGTGAAGGTGGGCATCGGCCCCGGTTCGATCTGCACCACCCGCATCGTGGCCGGCGTGGGCGTGCCGCAGATCACCGCGGTCGCGATGGTGGCCAATGCGCTGCAAGACCGCATCCCGCTGATCGCCGACGGCGGCATCCGCTACTCCGGCGACATCGCCAAGGCGATCGCCGCCGGTGCCAGCACGGTGATGATCGGCGGCCTGTTCGCCGGCACCGAAGAAGCGCCGGGCGAAGTCGAGCTGTACCAGGGGCGCAGCTACAAGAGTTACCGCGGCATGGGCTCGATGGGCGCCATGCAGGTGGGTTCCAAGGATCGCTACTTCCAGGACGCGGTGGACCCCGACAAGCTGGTGCCTGAAGGCATCGAAGGCCGCGTGCCGTATCGCGGCGCGCTCAGCAACATCGTGCATCAGCTCGAAGGCGGCCTGCGCTCGGCCATGGGCTACGTCGGCTGCGCCGACATCGCACAAATGCGCAACAGCCCCCAATTCGTGCGCGTCACCAGCGCCGGCACCCGCGAAAGCCACGTCCACGACGTCACCATCACCAAGGAACCGCCGAATTATCGGATGGCGTGAAAGCCGGGACCTCGGGACTCGGGACTCGGGACTCGGGACTCGGGACTCGGGACTCGGGACTCGGGACTACAAGCTTGCGAACTTTCGCTGTGAGCTTCTGCCTTGGCTTTTCCGAGTCCCGAGTCCCCAGTCCCGAGTCCCGGCTTCATCAGAGTCCCCAGTCCCAACGTCATCGAGCCCAATGACCAACATCCACACCGACAAAATCCTCATCCTCGACTTCGGCGCGCAGTACACGCAATTGATCGCGCGACGCATCCGCGAGATCGGGGTGTACTGCGAAATCTGGGCCTGGGACCACGACCCGGTCGAGATCGCCGCGTTCGGCGCCAAGGGCATCGTGCTATCCGGCGGGCCGGAATCCACCACCGTCGCCGATGCGCCGCGAGCGCCGCAGGCGGTGTTCGATGCCGGGGTGCCGATTCTCGGTATCTGCTACGGCATGCAGACCCTGGCCGCGCAATTGGGCGGCAGCACCGAGGCCGCCGACCAGCGCGAGTTCGGCCATGCCGAGGTTGATGTGGTGGCACAGGACGCGCTGCTCGGTGGCCTTAGCGACCACGCGGGTGTCGCACGCCTCGACGTGTGGATGAGCCACGGCGATCACGTCGCCACGGCGCCGCCCGGATTCGTGGTCACCGCCCGCACCGAGCGCATCCCGGTGGCGGCGATGGCCGACGCAGCGCGGCGCTGGTACGGCGTGCAGTTCCATCCCGAAGTCACCCACACCAAACAGGGCGAAGCGTTGCTGCGCCGCTTCGTGGCCGACATCTGCGGCTGCCGCACGCTGTGGACCGCCGCCAACATCATCGAAGATCAGATCGAGCGGGTGCATGCGCGAGTGGGCGAGGACGAGGTGCTGCTCGGCCTCTCCGGTGGCGTCGACTCGTCAGTCGTGGCAGCGCTGCTGCATCGCGCCCTCGGCGAACGCCTGACCTGCGTGTTCGTCGATACCGGCCTGCTGCGCTGGCGCGAAGGCGATCAGGTGATGGCCACCTTCGCCGAACACCTGGGCGTGAAGGTGATCCGCGTCGATGCCGCCGAGCG
>JANRIF010000100.1:0-5368 GCA_033765245.1 Lysobacteraceae bacterium | reverse complement strand
AGGGCGAGGGCATCGAGGCCGTGGGCGAAGGCGCGCAGTAGCGGGCCTTTGCTGAATTGCAGGTCGCGGTGGTAGCCGGAGGGGAGCGACAGCAGTTGTTCGACTTCGCTGCGGGCGCCGGCCACGACGGCGTAGCTGGCGCGCAGCAATTCGATCAGGTCAGGATTGCGTTTGTTGGGCATCAGCGAGGAGCCGGTGGCGTACTGCGGCGGCAGGCGCACGAAGGCGAATTCCTGGCTGGTGAACAGGCTCAAGTCCCATGCCAGCCGGCGCAGGTCGAGCAGTGCCTGCGACAGTGCCGCCAGCGCCTGCAATTCGAACTTGCCGCGCGAGAGTTGGGCGTAGATCGGGTTGATCTGGGTGCGTGCAAAGCCCAGCTCGCTGCTGACGCCGTCGCGATCGAGCGGCAGCGACACGCCGTAGCCGGCGGCGGTGCCGAGCGGGTTGGCATCGACCCAGCGCGCGCTGTCGGCACTGAGCTGCGCATCGTCGATGAAGGCTTCGGCCCAGGCCGCCCACCACATGCCGGCGGAACTCACCATGGCGCGCTGCATGTGGGTGTAGCCGGGCATCGGCAATGTCGCTTCGGCACGCGCGCGTTCGAGCGCTACCGTGGCGACTGCCTTGCACGATTCGCGCAGGACGCCGAGCGCGTCGCGCAGGTACAGACGCAGGGCAACCAATACCTGATCGTTGCGGCTGCGGCCGGTGTGAATCTTGCGGCCGACGTCGCCGAGGCGTTCGATCAGGCGCGATTCGATCGCCGAGTGCATGTCCTCGAAGCGCTCGTCGAGCACGAAGCGGCCTTCGGCGCAGTCCTGCGCCAGCAAGTCCAGCTCGCGGTGCAACGCGGCGCACTCCTCGGCACTGAGCACACCGATACGCTGCAAACCCTGCGCATGGGCACGGCTGGCGCGGATGTCGTAGGCGATCAACTGCCGATCCAGGCGTACGTCCTCGCCGGCGAGAAAGCGTTGGATGCGCTCGTCGACACGGGTGCCGGGTTTTTGCCAGAGCAGCTCGCTCATGTCGGGATTCCCATCGTTTCAGGCAGGCCGAAAGCCAGGTTGAGATTCTGCAGGGCCTGGGTGGCGGCGCCCTTGAGCAGGTTGTCGAGCGTGGACACCACCACCAGACGGCGCCCATCGGCGGACAGGGTGAAGCCGCCGACTTCCACGTGATGCTTGCCGGCGATGGCGCTGACCCAGGGCGCCTCGTCCAGTACGCGCACCAGCGGCTCATCGGCGTACGCGGCGCGATAGCGCGCCAGCACCGCGTCGCGCGTGAAGGCCGCGCGCAGATGCAGGTTGGCGGTGAGGGTGATACCGCGAAAATGCGCCGCCACGTGCGGCATGAACTCCACCGCGTGATCGAGATGCCGCGTCACTTCGCGTTCGTGCAGGTGGCCGGTGAGCGCGTAGGGCATCAGGTTGTCGCACAGCTTTTCGGGATCGTTGCGATCCGACGGTGTGGTGCCGGCGCCGGAATAACCCGACACGCCGAAGCACTGCACCGGCCCCACCAGTTCCCCCAGCATCGGCGCGATGGCGAGCTGCATGGCGGTGGCGTAGCAGCCGGGGTTGCTGATGCGGCGCGCCTGCGCGGCGCCGGTCCGCGAGCGCTCGGGCAGGCCGTAATGCCAGTGCGCGTCGAAGCGGTAGTCGGCGGACAAATCGATCAGCACGGTGTGCGGCAAGCGCGCCTCGATCTGCGCGACGAACGGCGCGGCCATGCCGTTGGGCAGCGCCAGCACCAGCGCGTCCATGCCCTGCGCTGCGGCCTGCTCAGGGCTGTAGGCGACGTAGCGCAGGTCGCCGGCATAGCCCGGTTCATGGGTGTCCAGGCGTTGGCCTTCGCGCTCGCGCGAGGACACGAAGCCGATGGCGAAGCGCGGATGCGCGGCAAGCAGGCGGATCAGTTCGCTGCCGACGTGGCCGCGCGCGCCGACGATGCCAATGCGGGTCTTGCTCATGATTGACGACCTTGCAGCCGATGATCGAGATGGGTGCGCACCGCGGGCCATTCGCTGGCGGTGATCGAATAGACCACGGTATCGCGCAGGGTGCCGTCGGGCATGATCATGTGATTGCGCAGAACACCATCCTGCTTGGCGCCGAGGCGTTCGATGGCGGCGCGCGAGCGGTGATTGAACCAGTGGGTGCGAAACTCCACCGCCACCGCATTCAGCGTGTCGAATGCGTGCGTCAGCAACAGGCGCTTGGCTTCGGTATTGAGCGCGCTGCGCTGCACCCGCTGCGCGTACCAAGTGTAGCCGATTTCCAGGCGCCGGTGCGCCGATTCGATATGGCAATAGCGCGTGCTGCCCACCACCCTGCCCTCGCCGTCGAACACCACGAACGGCAGGCTGCGTCCCTGCGCCTGATCGCGCAACGCGGCCTCGATGTAGGCGTGCGCTTGCCCTGGCGCCGGCACCGAGGTGTACCACAGCCGCCACAGCTCGCCGTCAGCGGCGGCTTGCTCCAGCGCCGGTGCGTGATCGATGCGCAACGGTTCCAGGCGCACGTGATCGCCGCTCAGGGTGAGCGGCTGCGGCGGCCACGCGCTGTTGTTGTCGGTCGGCATGCTCATCCCTTCAAGGTCGCGGGGCGCGCCTGACAATGTTCGATGGCATAGCGAATCTCCTCGAAGCGCTCCAGGCCATACCAGAACACGTTCCACTTTTCGCCCTTCACGCAACCGTCGGACTCGGCGAAGTAGAAATCGTTGACCGGATTGGCCGGGCGCGCGCGCCAGAACAATTGCGGATTCTCCGCCTTCATCACCATCCACGCGGCGCGGCCCAGGCCCTCGCCCTGCGCGTCATCGGCCACCGCGAACTTGTCGAGGTGGCCGATGCCATTCTCGCGGGTCAGGATCAGCGCGGCGCGATAGTGCTCGCTGAGGTAGATGCGATACGGCTTGGTGCGCTCGAAATAGTCGGGCGCCAGCTTGCGTCCAAATCCCGATTCGATCAGCTTGGTCAAGCGCGCCAGGTCGAGCTTCTTCCAGCTCGTGTAGCAACGGATCTTTTCGCCGCGCCGGATCAGGGTGCCGGAACCGCGATGGGTGAACAGCTCCTTCGCCAGTTCATCCGGTCGCGTGATCGACACCGACGACGAGGGCGGCAGCGCCATCAGCAGATCGTGAATCTGCTCGATCTTCACCCGCATGCCAGAATGCAGCCAGGGTTGCGCCATCAGCGTGTCGTACTCAGTGCTGAGGTTGATCGAATCGATCAGGCGCTCGTCGCCGTCGAGCAGGCCGCCGGTGCCGGTGAGGAACACGATCTTGTAGGGCTGCAAGTCCTTGACCAGATCGTTGGCGGCCCAGTCGGCATTGACGTTGACGATCTGGCCCTGGCTGGTCTCACCCAGCGAGGCGATCACCGGGATCGAGCGCGCCTTGAGCGCGGCGTGGATGCCTTCGGTGTGCACGCGCGTGACCTTGCCGACCAGACCCAGCTTGCGCCGGCTCAGAAACTCGCATTCGAACACGCCCGCCTGGATCGAGGTGGCACGCACACCGGCAGCCTGCAAGGCTTCGACCAGACGCAGGTTTTCGCGCTGCATCACCCGGCGCACGATGGCGAGCCCTTCAGGCGTGGTCACGCGCAGGCCGTCGACGGTTTGCTTGACGATGCCGGCCTTGCCCATGTCGACGTCGAGCTGCGGGCCAGCGCCGTGGATCACCACCGGGGTCAGACCGACTTGCTGCAGGAAGGCCAGCGAACTGACCAGTGCCTCCAACTCGTCGCGCAAGATCGCGCCGCCAACCTTGACCACCGCGAAGCGCGCGGCGTCGAGCTGCGAGAAGCGCTTGAGGTATTGCTGGATTTCCTTGGCGCTGGCCATGTTGGACAGCAGCCGGACAATGGTGGGACGCAAGTCGTTCATGATGTGGATTCAGGCAATGATGCGACACGCCGCATCGGCGTAGCTTTGTAGTTGCGACAGCGCCACCCACTCGTCTGCGGTGTGCGCCTGCGCGATGTCGCCGGGGCCGTACACGAAGGCGGTCAAGCCGGCGGCGGAAAACAGCGACGCTTCGGTCCAGAAATCCACCGCGTTGCCGATCGGCAGTTGCAGTTCGTCGGCCAGATCGCGCGCCTGCAGGCGGCGCGCTTCGGCCTGCGCAATGTCGCCGGCCGGCAACGGCGGGCCACCGAAGGTGATCTCGTACGATTCCAACGCCTCCGACGGCGCGAGCGCGCGGAAGATGTGATGCCAGGCGTCGAGCCCCTGCGAGGGCAGCGGCCGGAATCCGAAGCGCAGCTCGGCCTGGGGCGCGATCATGTTGGCCTTGATGCCACCCTCGATGCGGCCGATGTTGAAGCGGAGCCCGGTCAGCCCACCAAAGCGCGCGTGCGCCTCCGCCTTGACCCGATCCAGCGCCGCCACGCTCCAGCGCGCCGCTTGGTGCAAAGCGTTTGCCTCCATCGCCTCCACCCCCGAGGCATGACCGGCACGCCCGCGAAACAGCATGCGCACCGAAGCGATGCCGCGATGCGCCAGCACTGCCTCGCTGCGCGTCGGCTCCGCCACCAGCGCCTGATCGAAGTCGTTGCGATGCGCGGTCAAGAAGCCGGCGATGCAACGCGGATCGTTGGCTTCCTCGTCGGTGCTGAACAGGAACGCCGCATCGCCCGCAGTGCGTGCCGCCGCTGCCAGCAGACAAGCCGCCGCACCCTTGATATCGCAAGCGCCCAGCCCGATGGCACGATCCTCCAACACCCGCAGTCGATGCGGGTCGGCGCTCCAGTGCGGCGAGTCGGGCACGGTATCCAGATGCACGTTGAACAACCGCCGCGGATTGCCGCGCACCGCCAGCAACGCCACCGCCCCGGCGCCGAAGTCGGTCAGCTCGAAACGGAACCCCGGCAACTGCGCCTGCAGGTAATCGAAGATGCCGCCGGTGCCGATCGCACGCGGCGGATTGCGGGTGTCGAAGGCGACGAGGTGGTCGAGGTGGGTGAGGATGGATTGCATGATGTGGCCACGGGTTGCTCAGGACGAAACGTAGGGAAGCATGCAAAGCAGTGTTGGGTCCGCAAAGGACGCCAAGAACGCAAAATGAAGATGAATTTCTTTGCGTCTTTTGCTTCCTTTGCGCTATTGGCGGACTGCTCTCCGGCTTTTCGTTGTCATGCGGCTCACGACCCGACTTGGGCGGCATTCACCTGCGCCCACAGCGTAGAACTCATCCCATACAACTTGATGAAACCCTCGGATTCGGCCACGCCCCAGTCGGCGCTTTGCGCGTAGGTGGCGCCCTTGGCGTTGAGGATGTGCGGCGATTGCACTGCCACTGCATCCACTCGCGCGCCGTGGGTTTCCAGCGTCACTTCGCCGTTGACACAACGCTGGCTGTT
>JANRIF010000096.1:0-4699 GCA_033765245.1 Lysobacteraceae bacterium | reverse complement strand
TAGCGAGCCGAGGGCGAGAGCGAGGCCGGATTCGGCCGATTTTGAGGCGCATAGCGGGACTATGTAACGAAAAATCGGCCGAATCCGGGCCGCTATCGCACCGGCGCAGTAGATTCATCTCAAGTCCGACAGGCTGCTAGGGCCGGGGTAAACTCGGCGCTCCTTTGAATTCGCGGGGCACGGCCATGAATCGGCGCATGCGGGCACTGGTGATGGGGATGGCGGCGCTTGGCGCCGGGGCGGCGGCGGCACAGACGGTGGAAGCGCCGGCGGCGACGGTGGTTCTGAAGGCAGCCCACCTGTTCGATGGCCGCAGCGGCCGGCTCAGTTCGCCCGGGTTGCTGGTGGTGCGCGGCGACAAGATCGTCGCGGTGGGTGCCAACGCGACGATTCCGGCCGATGCCAACGTGATCGATCTGGGCGACGCCACCCTGATGCCGGGCATCGTCGATGCGCACACCCACATCGCCAGCGATCACGACGACGACTGGGCCAAAGGCTTCTACGAAGGCATGCTGCGTTTCCCGGTGGAGCAGGCCCTGCATGCCGCGCGCAATGCCAGGCTGACGCTGCAGGCCGGCGTCACCAGCGCGCGCGAAGTCGGCGCGGCCGACTTCATCGACGTGGCGCTGCGCAACGCCATCCGCGATGGCATCGTCAAAGGCCCACGCATGCTGGTGGCCGGCCACTCGCTCGGCTCCACCGGCGGGCATTGCGATGCCTCGCCGTTTCCGCCCGAGCGGGTCAAGCCGTCGGGGCCGATCGAGGGCGTCTGCAACGGCCCCGAGGAATGCCGCGCGGCGGTGCGCTATCAGATGAAGTGGGGCGCCGACCTCATCAAGATCTGCGCTTCGGGCGGCGTGCTGTCCGAATCCGATCCGGTCGACGTGCCGCAGCTCACCCCGGCCGAACTGACCGCGATCATGAGCGAAGCGCACGCCTGGGGCCGCAAGGTGGCGGCGCACAGCCACGGCGACGTGGCGGCACGGCTGGCGGTGGAAGCGGGCGTGGATTCGATCGAACACGGCAGCTTCCTCACTCCGAAGACGTTGCAGTTGATGAAGCAGAAAGGCGTGTATCTGGTGCCCACCCGCATGACCCAGGTGTGGGTGGACGACAAGGCCGACACCTATCCGCCCAAGATCGGCGCCAAGGCGCGCGCTGCCGCGGCCGCGCACACCGCGATGTTCAAGAACGCGCTGAAGATCGGCGTGCCGATCGCGTTCGGCACCGACGCCGCGGTGTATCCGCACGGCCTCAACGCACAGGAATTCGGCGACATGGTGGACCTGGGCATGCCTCCCGCCGCCGCGCTGCTCAGCAGCAGCCAGGGTGCCGCCAGGCTGCTCGGCATCGACAAGGAAACCGGCACGCTGGAAGTCGGAAAGTTCGCCGACGTCATCGCCGTGAACGGCGACGTGCTGAAGCACATCCGCAACACTGAACACCCGATTCTGGTGATGAAGCAGGGGCAGGTGGTGCGGCAGGGCGAGTGAGGCTGTCGCGCGCGAGCGTGCTCCCACAAGGGCAGCGCTTGCGGCATGATGTGGCCCGCCAACCGCCCGCCGTAACGCGACGAGGAATTCCATGATGGGTGCAACCGTGCTGGTCACCGGCGCCTCCGGATTTCTCGGGCGGCATCTGGCGCAGCAACTGCAGGCCGAGGGTGCGCAGGTGTTCGGGCTGTCGCGCTCGGAAACCGCCGATGCGGCGTTGCGCGCGGCGGACGTCGTTCCGCTGCGCGGCGACTTGATGCAGCCCGAAGGATTGGCGGCCGCGTTCACGCAGCCCTTCGATGCAGTATTCCACACCGCTGCCGACACCAGCCAGTGGGCGCCACAGGATGCGCGGCAGACACGGGTGAATGTGGACGGTGCGCGCGCGCTCGCCGAAGCGGCGCTGGCGGCGGGCGTCGGCGCCTTCATCCACACCTCCAGCGTGTCGGCCCATTCCCATCTGGTGCACGGCACCCTGCGCGAAGACGTGCCGCAGCGCGGCAGCGAAAGCAGCAACAACTACGAGCGCACCAAGCACCTGGGCGAGCAGGCGGTGCGTGCGGTGGCGGCGCGCGGGCTGCCGCTGACGGTACTGCAACCGGCGCATATCTTCGGGCCGGGCGATACCCACAACTGGTCGCGATTGATCCGCCTGATCGACCAGGACAAGCTGCCGGGGGTGCCGCCCGGTTCAGGCTCGTTCGCGGACGTACGCGAGGTGGCGCGGGCGCACGTGCGCGCCTGGCAGCGGCACAAATTCGGCGAGACCTATCTGCTCGGCGGCGAGCACGCGCGCTTCCTCGACCTGATGGCACGGATCGGCCAGCAACTCGGCCGCACCACGCCCAAACGCGCGACGCCGGCCTTCGCGCTGATGGCCTACGCGTACGTACTCGACGCGATCTCCCGGCTCACCCACCGCGAACCCGAAATCACCCCGCGCGCGGCGATGATCGTGAGCTACGATCTGGCGGTCGATTCCGGCAAGGCCCAGCGCGAACTGGACTACGCCATCACCCCGATCGACACCCTGCTCGACGACACCATCGCCTGGATGCACGAACAGGGCATGTTGAGCGCGGGTTGAGCGGCGGGCTTGCGCCGGATCAAGGCGCGCTGGCGCGAGCCCGGTACACTGTCCGCATCGGTTTGCTGGAGCACACCATGAGCTATCCCTACACCCGCCCCCGGCGCATGCGCCGCGACGACTTTTCGCGCCGCCTGATGCGCGAACACCACCTGCGCGCCGACGATCTGATCTACCCGGCCTTTGTGCACGGTGGCGAAGGCCGCGCCGCGGTGGCCTCGATGCCGGGCATCGAGCGGCAATCGATCGATGAACTGCTGCGCACCGCGGAACAGGCGCTCGCGCTGGGCATTCCGGCACTGACCCTGTTTCCGGTCACCGACGCCGACGCCAAGAGCAACGACGGCCGCGAAGGCTGGAACGAGCACGGCCTGGCACAACGCGCGGTACGCGCGCTCAAGCAGCGCTTTCCGGAACTGGGCGTGATCACCGACGTCGCGCTCGATCCGTTCACCAGCCACGGCCAGGACGGCCTGCTCGACGACAGCGGCTACGTCACCAACGACGAGACCGTGGCCGCGCTGGTACGCCAGGCGCTGTCGCATGCCGAGGCCGGCGCCGACGTGGTGGCGCCCTCCGACATGATGGACGGCCGCATCGGCGCGATCCGCGAGGCGCTGGAGGAGCACGGCTTCGTCAACACCCGCATCCTCAGCTACGCCGCCAAGTACGCATCGAGTTTCTACGGCCCGTTCCGCGATGCCGTGGGCAGCGCCGGCAACCTCAAGGGCGGCAACAAATACAGCTATCAGATGGACCCCGCCAACTCCGACGAAGCGCTGCGCGAGGTGGCGCTCGATCTCGACGAAGGCGCCGACATGGTGATGGTGAAGCCTGGGATGCCGTATCTGGACGTGCTGCGACGGGTGAAGGAACGCTTCGGCGTGCCCACCTTCGCCTACCAGGTGAGCGGCGAGTACGCCATGCTCAAGGCCGCGGCCGGCCACGGCTGGCTGGACGAGCGCGCCTGCGCGCTGGAAGCGCTGCTGGCGTTCAAGCGCGCCGGTGCCGATGGCGTACTCACCTATTTTGCGCTCGACGCGGCGCGCTGGTTGCGCGAGCAGGGGTAGCGCACCGTGGCACCGGGTTCGCAGCCGCAAGATTGCGCCTCAGACAAGCAATCGCCGTTCGTCCGCAAAGGATGCAAAGATCGCGAAGCACGCAAACAAATCCCGCTTTTCATTTGCGTAGTTGGCGTTCTTTGCGGACCCAATCGCTTTGAATGGTCGCATCACGCCTCGTAGCAGGAGCCAACGATGTCCGACAACTCAACCACCCCGTCCGCCATTCGCCGCTTCGCCGTGTTCGGCCATCCGGTGGCGCATTCGCAATCGCCGTTCATCCATGGCGCCTTCGCGCGGCAGTTGGGCTTGGCGATCGAATACGTGGCGATCGACGTGATCCCCGCCCGCCTTGCCGACGCACTCACGCAATTCGCCGCCAACGGCGGCCTGGGCGCCAACATCACGCTGCCGCACAAGGAAGCCGCCGCCGCCCTGTGCGCGGCGCGCAGCGACCGCGCCGCACGCGCCGGCTCGGTCAACACCCTGACCCGCGTCGACGGCCGCTGGCACGGCGACAACACTGATGGCGCCGGTCTGGTGCGCGATCTCACCGAACGCCACCGCCTCGACCTGCGCGGCCGCCGCGCGCTGCTGCTGGGCGCTGGCGGCGCGGCACGCGGGGTGGCGCCGTCGCTGCTCGACGCCGGGATCGGCGAACTGGTGATCGTCAACCGCAGCCCCGCGCGTGCCGACGCACTGGCCGACACCCTGGGCGAGCCGGCGCGCGCGCACTCGCGCTACTGGGCCGACCTGGGTGGGCTCGGCCAATTCGACCTGCTGCTCAACGCCACCTCGGCCGGTCGCGCCGGCGGCACGCTGGAACTGCCGTTCAGCCTGGCCGGCCCGCGCGCACTGGCGGTGGACCTCAACTACGGCGAAGCGGCGGTGCCGTTCCTGGCCTGGGCGCGCGCCGCCCATTGCGCTCAGGCCATCGATGGCTTGGGCATGCTGGTGGAACAGGCCGCCGAGAGTTTCGCGATCTGGACCGGCAAGCGCCCGTCCACCGATCCGGTCTACGCCGAACTGGCGCAGCGCGCGATCGGGTTGAGCAC
>JANRIF010000064.1:0-11054 GCA_033765245.1 Lysobacteraceae bacterium | reverse complement strand
TTGCCCAATTGCTGACGCAGCCGCAACAAACGCGCTTGCAACGCCACCAGTCGCTCGCCGGCGCGCAGCAGGCGTTGTTTCGGACCGGCATGCGCCAACGCCAGCGCGGCACGATCGCAGGACTGGGTGGCGTTGGCCAGGCGTCGTCGCAGAGCCGTCAGCGCGCGATCATGGGCATGCCGCAAGCGGGCCTGCAGTGCGGTGCGCTCCGGTACCAACAGTTCGGCCGCAGCCGATGGTGTCGGTGCGCGCAGATCGGCGGCAAAATCGGCCAGGGTGAAATCGATCTCGTGCCCCACCGCTGATACCAACGGCGTGCGCAATTGCGCGATCGCCCGCACCAGCGCCTCGTCGTTGAAGCACCACAGATCTTCCAGCGAACCGCCGCCGCGGGTCAGCAGCAGCGCATCGTAGCGACCGCTGGCGTCGGCGCGTTGCAGCGTGCGCAGGATCTGTGCGGCGGCCTCGTTGCCCTGCACCGGTACGGACAACACCTCGACCGCAATCAGCGGAAAGCGGCGGGCGAGCACGCTCAACACGTCCCGCACGGCGGCGCCACTGGGGCTGGTGATCACCCCCAACCGTCGCACCAGCGCCGGCAGCGGCCGCTTGCGCTCGCCCGCGAACAGCCCCTCCGCCGCCAGCTTAGCCTTGAGTTGGTCGAAGGCGAGACGCAGGGCGCCGGCGCCAGCTTCTTCCAGGTGATCGATCACCAGTTGGTAGTCGCCGCGTGCCTCGTACAAAGTCACCCGGCCGCTGCCTAGCACCTGCATTCCGTCGGCGGGTTTGAAACGCAGCCACTGACTCTTGGGCTTGAACATCGCGCAGCGCACCTGCGCGCGATCGTCCTTCAGGGTGAAGTACAGATGCCCCGACGCCGGCCGCGCCAGATTGCTGATCTCCCCACGCACCCACACTGCGCCAAGCGCGCTTTCCAGCAGATCGCGCGCGAGCGTGTTCAGTTGCGATGGGCTGAGAACGTGGGCGGGGTCTTGCGACACGCTCGGGCTCCAATGGATGGCCGCCCAGCATGCCCGCCACGACCATCGGCCGGCAAGTGTGGTCTCGTTGACTTGGCGGCGGCGGCAATACGTGGTCCACATGCGCGCCGGTCTGCTGATCACGCCCCGATTCGGGCGATAATCGTCGGATGGATACGATCTACGCTGCCTTTCGTGCCTTGCCTGTGCGTTCGGCAAGCCCTGTGCCCCCGGGCTTTCCGGACGCTTCGCGTGGCTTGCAGGCATGGATCGACGCGCTGCCGCGCGCCAATGCACAGCTTACCCAGCAGGCGCTGCAGCAGGCGCTGGATGCGATGGCATCGCGTCCGTGGCGCGGCGCGGAGCGATGGCAGGCGCTGGAGCTGCTGCAACCGGTGGTGCAGCAGGTGCTCGGTCAGCGCCTTGGGCAGTTGAAGCAGGCGGCGCTGCCGTTGCCGCCGGCGGCGGCACAGGCGGCGCGCGCGATCGAGGCGTTGCATCTGGCTCTGGCGCAGGGTTATCGGCAGGCGGTTGCGGAGTGGTGCGCTCCGGCCGGGCGTCTGCCGTTGCTCAAGGGTGGCAAGGTAGGTGAGGCGCTGCATCGCGCGGTGGAGCATTATTCGCGCGCGCTGGCGTTGGCGTGGCGCGTCTATCGGGCGCCGTTGCCGGATGTGTGGCAATCGTTGCATCGAACCTTTGCCTTTGCCGAGGCGATCAAGCTCGACCGCAAGCCGGTCGAGGACGTTGCAGCGGGGCGCAGCAGCAGTATTCGCCAACGCTATCTGCAATGTCTGCTGGTGGCGCTCGCCAATCCGTATGCCTTGTCGCAAGCCGAGCAGGACGCGCTTTGGCAGTTGGCGCTCGACTACGGTCCGCGCTTGCCGGTGCAGGCGCAACGCCCGACGGGCGCTGCAGCGGCATGGGCGCCTGATGTCGATGCGTCGGCGCCGCGCGCTGCCGAGGCCGAGGCGCACCGGCAATGGCTGGATGCCGAGCCGTTGCTGGCGGATCTGCAGACCGCATTGGGCGGCCCCGACGCCGGTACGGTGTGGCTGTCGTACGGAGGCGCCGCCATGGCGGTCGAACGCGAGTTGGCCACACGTTTGCTGCAGACGTTGAGCGCCGGCGTCGCGCGTGGGCAACCGCGTTACGAAGGTGGCCACACGCTCGATACCGTCATGGGACTGAGTGCGGTGCACTTTCATCTTGCCGGTGGGCTGACGTTCGATGCCTTCGTGCAGAAGGCGCGCGGGCAGGAGGTCGTGATCCGGGATCGCGCTGCCTGGGCGCAGGGTTCGACGGATGCAAGCTGGGCGCAGACGCTGCCGGCGCGGGTGCTGGACCAGAGCCGCAACGGTTACGGTCTGGTGTGGGAGCCTGAAGCGCAGGCGCGCATCCGTGTTGGCGAACTGGTGGCGGTGTCGTTGCACGATGAGGTGATCGAACCGCGAGCATGGTTGCTGGGGCTGATCCGCTGGCTACGCTACGAAGACGATGGTCGCGTCAGTGCGGGGGTCGAACTGATCGCGCTGCATGCACGCGCGGTGGCGATGCAGGCGCTGGCTCGCACAGCGGCGGTCGCCGATGCAGTGCGCGCGATCGAATTCATCGGCATCAACGGCCACCCCGTGCATGGCTTCGTCGCCTCCACGGTTGCTGCCACGCAGCGGCCACGGCAGCAGATATTGCGGGTGGACGACGAACGCAAGCTGGCGGTGGACCGTGGAGTTGCAGCCAGCGACATGTTGAATCTGCAGGTCATTTCCAGCACGGGCGAGTACCGGCTGCTGGCAGTGGCAGCGCAAGCAGAGCAGGGTAAGGAGCAGACGGCGTGAACGCGACATTCGGTCCGCAACCGCGGCGGCGCACCGGCGCGGTGAGAATCGGCGGCGTGGTGGTGGGTGGCGGAGCGCCGGTGGTGGTGCAGTCGATGACCAACACCGACACCGCCGACGTCAAGGCCACCGCGCAGCAGGTGGCGGATTTGTGGCGCGCCGGTTCGGAACTGGTACGCATCACCGTCAACACCCGCGAAGCAGCGGCGGCGGTGCCGAAAATCGTCGAGCGCTTGGCGATGGCGGGCGTTCGCGTGCCGTTGATCGGCGACTTCCACTACAACGGCCACCAACTGTTGGCCGACGAACCCGCCTGCGCGGAAGCGCTGGCGAAGTACCGTATCAATCCGGGCAACGTCGGCTTCGGCCGCCGGCGCGATACCCAGTTTTCCAGCATCGTCGAACTGGCAGCGCGGCACGGCAAGGCGGTGCGCATCGGCGTCAACTGGGGCTCGCTCGATCAGACCCTCGCCGCACGCCTGATGGACGAGAATGCCAGCCGAGCCGAGCCTTGGGACGCCGGGCGCGTGCTGCGCGAGGCATTGATCCGCTCGGCGCTGGATTCGGCGCAGCGCGCTCGGGAACTGGGGCTTGCCGCGGATGCCATCGTGCTGTCGGCCAAGGTCAGCGGCGTACAGGAATTGATCGCGGTGTACCGCGAACTCGCCACGCGCAGCGATTACGCGCTGCATCTCGGGTTGACCGAAGCGGGCATGGGTTCCAAGGGCATCGTCGCTTCCTGTGCCGCCTTGTCGGTGTTGCTGCAAGAAGGCATCGGCGACACCATCCGCATCTCGCTCACACCCGAACCGGGACAATCGCGCACCGCCGAAGTGGTGGTGGCGCAGGAACTGCTGCAGACCATGGGCCTGCGCGCCTTCACGCCGCTGGTGACGGCCTGCCCGGGCTGCGGCCGCACCACCAGCGAGTTCTTCCAGGAACTGGCACAGCGGGTGCAGCAGCACGTGCGAGCACGGATGCCGGAGTGGAAGGTGTATCACCCCGGTGCCGAAAACCTGACGCTGGCGGTGATGGGTTGCGTGGTCAACGGGCCCGGCGAATCGCGTCACGCCAACATCGGCATTTCGCTGCCTGGTACCGGCGAGACGCCGGCGGCACCGGTATTCATCGATGGCGAGAAGTCGGTGACGCTGCGCGGCGAGCGCATCACCGAGGAGTTCATCGCGTTGATCGAGCAATACGTACAGACGCATTACGTGCGGTAGTGCCCGCTGCGCTAGTGCGTTGTTTAACGCTGGTTGGAACGTATCCCGGCCAGCGCTCGGCGCGCGCGTTTGTTGATGACAGTTGCGTTGTGCGTAGGCTGGTGGTGACCCCGGGCTTGATCCGGGGGAACCCCAGCGCCGGTACTGCTGCGAATGAACATGCTGGGGTTCGCTGCGTTCACCACCAGCCTACAGTGACATTGCCGCCACCCGGCGCCACGGAGCCTAGTCGATGCAATTGGTGATCAATCAGCGCCGCAGCGCCTTGTATGCCGCCATCATCGGACTGGCGGTCAGTCTGCTCGGCACGCGCTGGAGCCCGCTGTGCTACTGGGGCGTGGCGATCTTTGGCGCGTTGGTGCTGCTTGGCTTGTACGACATCACCCAGCGGCGGCGTACCCTCAGCCGCAATTACCCGATACTGATCCACTTTCGCTATTTTCTGGAGTCGATCGGCCCGGAGATGCGGCAGTACTTCATCGAGGCCGACACCGACGACCGGCCGTTCTCGCGCGAGCAGCGCCATCTGGTGTATCAACGCGCCAAACAGACGCTCGACAAGCGTCCTTTCGGCACCATGCTGGATGTCTACGGCGAGGGCTACGAGTGGATCAATCACTCGATGGCGCCGCGCCACATCGCCTCGCACGATTTCCGCGTTACGGTGGGTGCGGAGCGCACCCAACCGTATGCAGCCAGCGTGTTCAATATTTCGGCCATGAGCTTTGGCGCGTTGTCGGCGCACGCCATCCTGGCGCTCAATGCCGGCGCGAGGCGTGGCGGGTTCTATCACGACACCGGCGAAGGCTCGATCAGCCGTCATCACCGCGAACACGGTGGCGATCTGGTGTGGGAGATCGGCTCGGGCTACTTCGGTTGTCGCAACGAGGCCGGCAGCTTCAGCGAATCGCGCTTCGCCGAGAACGCGCGCGATGCGCAGGTGAAGATGATCGAACTCAAGCTGTCGCAGGGTGCCAAACCCGGCCACGGCGGCGTGCTGCCGGGCGCCAAGGTGACGCCGGAAATCGCCGAGGCGCGTGGCGTTCCGGCCTGGCAGACGGTGGAGTCGCCCGCCGCGCATTCGGTGTTTTCGACACCGATCGAGCTGCTGCAATTCATCGCCCGCCTGCGCGAACTCTCCGGCGACAAACCGACCGGCTTCAAGCTCGCCATCGGCCATCCCTGGGAGTGGTTCGCGATCGTCAAGGCGATGCACGAAACCGGCATCGTGCCGGACTTCATCGTGGTCGACGGCAAGGAAGGCGGTACCGGCGCGGCGCCGGTGGAATTCATCAACCGCGTCGGCATGCCGCTACGCGAAGGGTTGCTGCTGGTGCACACCACGCTGGTAGGCATGGGGCTGCGCGAGCGCATCCGCATCGGCGCTGCCGGCAAGATCACCTCGGCGTTCAACGTCGCACGCACGCTCGCCATCGGCGCCGACTGGTGCAACGCCGCGCGTGCTTTCATGTTCGCGCTGGGTTGCATCCAGTCGCGCAGTTGCCACAACGATCAGTGCCCCACCGGCATTGCCACGCAGGACCCGCACCGCTGGCGGCACCTGGATGTGCCGGACAAGGCCGAGCGCGTCTTTCATTACCATCAGGCGACGTTGATCGCGCTCAAGGAACTGGTGGCCGCCGCCGGGCTCGATCACCCCTCGCAACTGCTGCCCGACCACATCCTGCGCCGGATTTCGCAGGCCGAGGTGGTTTCCTACGCGCGTCTGTATCCGCAACTGCGCCCCGGCGAGCTGCTCGAACGCATCCCCGAGCACGTGGTGTTTCAACGTTACTGGGAGATGGCGAGGCCCGACCGCTTCGGCCTTGCTGCGGACGTGGGCGAATGGCGGCAGGCGCACGGCTGAGCCGCCGCGCTGAGCCAATTCGGCGCGCTTGACCGCGATCAATCGCGGTTGCCGGGCGCAGTGATAGCGTCGGCGCATCCAACCGCGGGATCCGTTCGATGGGCGACACGCTGAGCCAAGCCGATGTGCTGGTGGTCGGCGCCGGTATCGCCGGCATCGTGACTGCGCTGGAGTTGGCGGAAGCCGGACTGCGCGTGCTCGTGATCGATCGTGACGACGAATCCGCATTGGGCGGGCAGGCGCGCGAAAGCTTCGGCGGCATGTTCTTTGTCGATACTCCGGAGCAACGTCGCGCCGGCATCCGCGACAGCATCGAACTGGCGCATGCCGACTGGTTGGCGTTTGCGCAGTTCGATGCCGATGATCGCTGGCCGCGCGCCTGGGCGCGGGCGTACGTCGAACACTGCACGCAGGACGTCTATCGATGGTTGCGCGGGCGCGGCGTGCGCTATTTCCCGGTGCCGCATTGGGTGGAGCGTGGCCTGTACACACCCGGCAATTCGCTGCCGCGCTTTCACATGGTGTGGGGCACCGGGCGCGCGCTGGCGGACAATCTGATCGCGCATCTGCGGCGCTGGGTGCAGACGCGGGTGGAGCTGCGCTTCGGCCTGCGCGTGGAGCGGCTGTTGCACGATGGCGGACGCATCTCTGGTTGCGCAGGGGTGCGCGAGCATGACGGCATGCCGTTCGAACTGCACGCGCCGGTGGTGGTGATCGCCGCCGGCGGAATCAACGGCGATCTGCAACGCGTGCGCGAAAACTGGCATCGCGACTGGGGCAATGCACCCACGCAACTGCTCAACGGTTCGCACCGTTTTGCCGACGGCCGCCTGCACGATGCCGCGCGCGCGGCGGGGGCGGTGGTGACGCATCTGGATCGCATGTGGAACTACGCTGCCGGTGTCGCGCATCCGCAGCCGCGTTATCCCGATCACGGCCTGTCGCTGGTACCGCCACGCTCGGCGTTGTGGCTGGATTGGCGCGGACAGCGCCTCGGGCCGGTGCCGATGATCAGCGGCTACGACACCCGCGAGCTGGTCACGCAGGTGTGCCGCAGCGGCCGCGACTATTCCTGGCAGGTTCTCAATCGCACGATTGCGCTGAGGGAACTGGGCGTGTCCGGGGCCGAATTCAATCCCGGCTTTCGCGACCGCAAGGTGTTGCGGGTGCTGCGCGAGTTGCTGTTTGGCAGCCGCTGGCTGGTGGACACCCTGTGCCGCGACTGCCCCGACATTCTGGTCGCCGATACGCTGCCGGAACTGGTGGCGCGGATGAATGCACGCGCGGGCGGGGATGCGGTCGAAGTGGACGCGGTGGCGGCCGCGATTGCGGCTTACGATGCGCAGATCGCGCGCGGCCCGCGTTTCCACAACGACGATCAGTTGCGTCGCATCGCGCATCTGCGGCAATGGCGCGGCGACCGTCTGCGCACCTGTCGGTTTCAGGCCATCGCCGATCCCAAGGCCGGCCCGTTGATCGCGATCCATGCGCGTATCCTGAGCCGCAAGAGCCTGGGCGGAATCCGCACCGACCTGCACAGCCGCGTGTTGTCGGCGCTGGACCAGCCGATTCCCGGTCTGTACGCGGTGGGCGAGGCGGCCGGTTTCGGTGGCGGCGGCAGCCACGGGCTGCGCGCGCTGGAAGGCGGATTCCTGGGCTGCTGCGTACTCAGCGCGCGGCGCGCAGCGCAGTCCATCAGCGGCAGCGGCGCGTGATCATCGCGCAGGATTTCCACGGGAGACCCGGACAATGAAATACACGGCAGCATGGTTGGCGGTGCGCGCGCTGGAAAATCTCGGCGTGCGTTACACGTTCGGCATCCCCGGCGTGCACAACACCGAGTTGTACGACGAACTGGCCGACTCGAAGACCATCACGCCGATCCTGGTGACGCACGAGGGCGGCGCTGCCTTCATGGCCGATGGCGTCAGCCGCACTTCGGACAGCGTGGGCACACTGGCGATCGTGCCCGCGGCAGGTCTGACCCAGGCCGCCAGCGGCATCGCCGAAGCGTTCCTCGACGGGGTGCCGATGCTGGTCATCAGCGGCGGCATCCGCACCGACTCGGCGTTTCGCTATCAATTGCACGAGATCGACCAGCACGCCTTCATGCGGCCGCTGACCAAGGCCACCTTTCACGCCAAGACCCACGCCGACGTAGTGCCGATGCTGTACGAGGCGCATCGCATCGCCACCTCGGGCGTTCCCGGCCCGGTGTTCGTGGAATTGCCGGTGAACTTGCAACTCGAAGCCGGCGCCGAGCGTCAGGTGCCGTCCGCGCCGCCGGTGTCGGCGCCACCGATGAAGGCCAGCGGTGACGACATCGAGCGTGCCGCCGCGTTGCTGCTGAAGGCCAAGCGGCCGTGTTTGTTCGTGGGCTGGGGCGCACGCGGTGGCGCGGCGCAACTGCAAGCCATCGCCGAGCACCTGCAAGCGCCAGTGGCGACCACCTTGCAGGGCCTGTCGGCATTTCCGGCGAATCATCCGCTGCACACCGGTTTCAGCTTCGGCCGGCACGCGGTGCCGGCATCGCGCAACGCCTTTGCCGACTGCGATGCGCTGTTGGCGGTGGGTACGCGCTTCGGCGAGCTGGCTACCGGCAGTTTCGGCATCGACGTGCCTGCGGCGTTGGTGCACGTCGACATCGACCCTGCGGTGTTCTCCGCCAATTATCCCGCTGCGGTGGCGTTGGAGGGCGATGCCGGAGCGGTGCTCGATGCGCTGCTCGCGGCATTGCGGCGGCTAAGCCCGGCACGCCCGGCCGACGGCGCGCTGACCACCCGCATCGTCGCCGACAAGCACGCCTATCGCGATGCCTGGTACGCCCACGACAGCGGCGGCAAGGTCAATCCGTGCCGGTTCTTCGATGCCCTGCGCGCCGCGATGCCGGACGACTGCCTCACCGTGGTGGACGATGGCAATCACACGTATCTCACCGCCGAGCTATGGCCTGCGCATCGCGTGGGCAGCGTGATCCTGCCGACCGACTTCAACTGCATGGGTTACGCGGTGCCGGCCGCGATCGGCGCCAAGCTCGCCAATCCGCAGCGCGAGGTGTTCGCCATCGTCGGCGACGGCGCCTTCCTGATGACCTGCATGGAGATCGTCACCGCCAGCGCACTCGGGTTGGGCGTGATCTTCTTCGTATTCCACGATGGCGAGTTGTCGCAGATCGCGCAGGCGCAGGACATCCCGATGCGGCGCAAGACCTGCTCGGTGCTCGGCGATTTCGATGCCGCCGGTGTGGCGCAGGCGACGGGTGCCGCGTTCGTTGCCATCGCCGACGATGCCGCGTTGGCCGACGGCATCGCACAGGCGCGGCGGCTGGCGGGCGAGGGCAGGCCGGTGGTGGTGGACGTGCGCATCGACTACAGCAAACGCACCGCCTTCACCGAAGGCGTGGTCAAGACCAACTTCAAACGCCTTGCGCTGCCGGTGAAGTTACGCATGCTCGGCCGCATCGTCACTCGCAAGTTCAGCGGATGAACATGGGGCTGGCGCCGGTCAATGTGGACGACCTGCGCCGGCAGGCGCGGCGACGGTTACCGCGCTTCCTGTGGGACTACCTCGAAGGCGCCGCCGAAGACGGCCGCAGCGCCGCGCGCAATCGTGCCGCTTTCGATGAATACCGCTGGTTGCCGCGCGTGCTCAACGACGTCGCGCAGCGTGACCTGTCCACCACGTTGCTCGGCGCGCCGGTGTCGTTGCCGCTGGTGATCGGTCCCACCGGTCTGGCCGGCTGGTGCTGGCCGTACGGTGATCTGGCGATGGCGCGTGCGGCGGCGCAGGCCGGCATCGTGTTCGCGCTGTCCAGCGCCTCGACCTTTCCCATCGAACGCCTGCCCGACGAAGCCGGCGGCCGCTTGTGGTTTCAACTCTACGTATTCCGCGACCGCGCACTGTCCGAGCGTCTCATGGGCCGCGCCCGCGACAGCGGTTACGAGGCATTGGTACTGACCTGTGATCTGCCCCTGCAAGGCAAACGCGAACGCGACTGGCGCAATGGCCTGCGCAGTTCCGCGCGGCCGACGTTGGCCGCATTGCTGGAGGTACTGCTGCATCCGCGCTGGCTGCTGGGAATGGCCGGTGCCAGACCACGCTTCGTCAACGTCGCACGCGAACTGCCGGCCGACGTCGATGCCGCCCACTACATCGCCGCGCAGACCGATCCCGCATTGAACTGGGACGACTTCCAACACCTGCGCGAACGCTGGCCACGCAAGCTGATCCTCAAAGGCGTACTGCACCCCGAAGACGCCGAACGCGCCGTGGCGCTGGGCGCCGACGCGCTGATCCTGTCCAACCACGGCGGCCGCCAGCTCGACGGTGCCGTCAGCGCCCTCGACGTGCTGCCGCAGGTGCGTCGCGCGATTGGTCAACGCGCCGAGATCCTGATCGACGGCGGCGTACGCCGCGGCGCCGACATCCTCAAAGCCCGCGCCCTCGGCGCCGACGCCGTGATCGCCGGCCGCGCCCCGCTGTATGGCCTTGCTGCCGCTGGCGAGGCCGGGGTTTCTGCGGTTATCGAGTTATTGCGCGACGAAGCGGATCGGACGATGGCGTTGTTGGGGTGTTGCGGGGTGCGGGAGCTCGCGGCTGAATTTGTGTCGGTTCGGTAGCCCGGATCAGCGCCGCTTCGGCGACGACACGGCAGACACGCGCCGTGCGATTCGAACGGCGCGATGAGGCGCGCATTTTCGGCCCGCAGTGCGGACAGGTCATCGCAATCCAGCGCCCTCACTTCCTCGTCCTGCCGGGCTTCGGCAGTGCCTTGGCGGCGTCCTCCAATGCCCGCACGTTGAACTCGGCTCCCTCAGCCTCCAACAGTGCTCGCCGTTGGGCGGCGAACTGCTGGTACTGGCTCTCCGCGTGGGCGTCGGCTTGTTTCTTGGACACGCGCCCCGCGCCGCCCAATACATCACGCTCATTGAACTTCAGGAAGGCATCCAACTTCTCGACCCAGTCCTGCAGGAAGACCTCTTTGTGGCGACGCGCCTGATCCTCAGCGAAGTCCAGCCACATCGTCACGATGCGGTTGAGCTCGCCGATCTCCGGCTCGTGCAGATAGTTCTTGGCGACGGTCACGTCGACCTTCCGCACGGTGCCCGACATCCAGGTGGTCAGGCCCATGTTCGGGCGGCTGCTG
>JANRIF010000063.1:0-36612 GCA_033765245.1 Lysobacteraceae bacterium | reverse complement strand
TGGTCAACCGATTCCGCGCACGGTCTGGGTGCTCGGCTGGGTCAGCCTGTGCATGGACACCAGCTCCGAACTGGTGCACAGCCTGCTGCCGATCTTCATCACCGTCACGCTTGGCGCGTCGGCGACGGCGCTAGGTTTGATCGAGGGCGTGGCCGAATCGCTGGCGCTGGTGGTCAAGGTGTTTTCCGGGCGCTTGAGCGATCGACTCGGTCGCCGGGTGCCGCTGATCCTCGCCGGCTATGGCCTGGCAACGCTGGTCAAGCCACTGTTTCCGCTGGCGCAATCATTGACCGCCGTGGCCACGGCGCGTTGGCTCGACCGCGTCGGCAAGGGAATCCGCGGCGCTCCGCGCGATGCGCTGGTGGCCGACGTCACGCCGATGGCTTTGCGCGGTGCGGCGTTCGGGCTGCGCCAGTCGATGGACACCATCGGAGCCGTGCTCGGGCCGTTACTCGCAATCGCCTTGATGTGGGCGTTGGATGGACGCATCCGCGTGGTGTTGTGGCTGGCGATCGCTCCGGCCATGTTGGCGGTTTGGTTGATCGTGCGCCACGTGCGCGAGGCGCCCGCTCCCACCCAACCCACGCCGCGCAGCAGCGGCATCGTCACCAAGGTGCTGCGGCTTCCCGCCATCCGCAGCTTGCCGGCGCCTTACTGGCGCTTGGTGGCGGTGGCGATGGTACTGACGCTGCCGCGCATCAGCGAGGCGTTCCTGATCCTGCGCGCCACCCAGTTGGGCGCCGCTGCGGCGTTGGCGCCGTTGGTGTTGGTGTGTCTGAGTCTGACCTATACGCTTACCGCCTACCCCGCCGGATGGCTTTCCGATCGCGTGCCGCGCATGCGCATGGTGGCGCTGGGGATGGCGGTGCTGGTCATCGCCAACGCGATGTTGGCGACGGCACAGGGGCTCGTGCAAGTCTTGTTCGGTGTGGGCATGTGGGGCGTGCACCTGGGGCTGACCCAGGGCGTGCTGGCCTCGCGCGTGGCCGATACGGTTCCGGCGTCGCAACGTGGCACCGGGTTCGGGGTGTTCAATCTGGCGGTTGGCGTCGCGGTGCTGCTGGCGAGCGTGGGTGCGGGCGTGGTCTGGGATCGCCTGGGACCGCCGACGCTGTTCGTGCTCGCGGGCGGCATCGCCGCGTGCGGCGCGCTGCTGGTGTTGACGTTGCGTGGCGACGATTCGCACACCGCCATGCCCTGAAAGACAAAACCCGACCAGAGGCCGGGTTTGTTTGAAACCACAACGCTGACGAGGCGGCAGTGGCATGCATGACACCCGGATGCCCGGGTAAAGCTGGCGTCCCCACGGGGATTCGAACCCCGGTCGCCACCGTGAAAGGGTGATGTCCTAGGCCTCTAGACGATGGGGACGTTGAAGCGTGCTGCAAAACTCTGGTGGAGCCAGCCGGGATCGAACCGGCGACCTCTACAATGCCATTGTAGCGCTCTCCCAGCTGAGCTATGGCCCCACGAACTGAGAGCGCGCAAGAATAAAGTGCAACGGCGTATCCGTCAAGCGTCATCGTGTCGGTACCGCTCAATTCGCCCCGATTTCCTCCGTGCGAAGCAGCCGCCAGTGGTACCGCTGCACCTGCTGCAGCGGCGCCCCCATGCGCACATGAAGCCCCGGTTCCCCGAACACACCCACGCTCAGCGAGGGCGCTTGCCAGGTGCTCCCCGGCGCATCCACGGCGGTGCCGGCGACAAACGATTGTTGACGCGCCTGATGCAGCCGCAGTCCGGTGCCTGCATGTTTGCCCTGGGCTTCCTTCAAGGTCCACAAAGCATAGAACGCGGCGGGTTGTTCGGCCGCGGGCAAAGTCCGCCAGCACGCCAGCTCGGTTACGGACAGCACGTGATGCGCCAGCGCGCCTAAATCGCGGGTGCTGGTGTGGCTTTCCAGATCCAACCCGATGGCGACGTCGGCGATGACGCAACCCACCCAATCGCCGCTATGACTCAGCGATACCGATGGTGCCGTTGCGCCGCCGCTTGGCGCCACCAGCATCGGTGCGCCGCCGGGCCGCGCTTGCAACTGCCACTCACCCGGCGTTCCGCCGGCCCACTCGGCAGCCATGCAGCGTGCCAGATGATGTCCAGCGATGAACTGCAGCCGCCGCTGTGATGCGGTGATGGCGGCGAGACGCGCACGTTCTTCGGCGTTGAGCCACGCCAAGGCGTTCGCCTGCGCATCGGCGGAAAAGTCCGACAGCGCCAGCAGCCGCACCTCAGCGCTGGCCACCATCACTCAGTGCCCGCGCTGCTTGACGAACGTACCCTTGAGGGCGATGCCGGCCACCACGGCGCCAGCGTGGCACTCGACCTTGGCTGGATCGGTATAGATGCGCTTCTTGTAGTAGCTCACCACGTCGACCACCGCGTCGGCGCCGCGCTTTTTGGCGCCCTCCTGCAGCACGATCAATGCCGACATCAGCACCCAGCGACACGCCTCGGCGTCGCTCTTGTTGAAGGCATTGGTCTTGCGATTGGTCACGCCTTCGCCCAGGCGGGTTTCGATCTCCGGCAACGGTTGCCCGGACAGATAGAAATCCACGCTGCCATCCAGCTTCCCCGACGCCCTGGCGTCCGCGACCACTTCGCTCATGTCCAGATACACGATGGAATCGCGTGCGAGCGCAGCGGGCGCGCACAACACGCAGGCAAGCAGGGCGATGCTACGAAAAACCCGATTCAGTGGCGGCATGCGATCTGTGCTCCTTGGTGAGTTCGGTGTTCGGCGGCTCACTGCGTCCAGCGCCGAATGATCAAAGACGTGTTGATGCCGCCGAAGGCGAAGTTGTTGCTCATGACGTATTCGGCGTCGATCCGGCGGCCATCGTCGGTGAGGTAATCCAGCGCGGCGCATCGCGGGTCGACCTGGTCGAGATTGATGGTGGGAGCGAACCAGCCCTCGCGCATCATCTCGAATGCGATCCAGGCTTCGAGCGCGCCGCAGGCGCCAAGCGTGTGGCCGGTGTAGCTCTTGAGCGAACTGATCGGTATGCGTTCGCCGAACACACGCTGAGTCGCGAGCGTCTCGGCTATGTCGCCGTGATCGGTGGCGGTGCCATGCGCATTGACGTAGTCGATCGCCGCCGGCGCGAGCCCGGCGTCGCGCAAGGCCAGTTGCATCGCGACGGCCATGGTGTCGGCGCTCGGCTGGGTCACATGCTGGCCGTCGCAGTTGGTGCCGTAGCCGACGATCTCGGCGTGAATCCGAGCGCCGCGCGCGCAGGCGTGCTCGTGGCTTTCGAGGATCAGCGTGCCGGCGCCCTCGCCCACCACCAGCCCGTCGCGCCGCGCATCGAACGGACGTGGCGTCAGCGCCGGTGTATCGTTGCGGGTGCTGGTCGCGAAAAGCGTGTCGAATACCGCGGCACCGGTGACGTCGAGTTCGTCGGCGCCGCCGGCAAGCATCACGTCCTGGTAGCCCGCCTTGATCGTCTCGTAGGCGCTGCCGATGCCCTGGCTGCCCGAGGTGCACGCGCTGGAGGTGGGAATGACACGGCCGGTGATGCCGAAGAACACCCCGATATTGACCGGTGCCGTATGGCTCATCATTTTGATGTAGGTGGTGGCGTTGATGGTCTGGGTATTTTTTTCCAGCATCATGCGACCGACCTCGCTCATCGGCGCTGGCGATCCGGCCGACGATCCATAGGCAATGCCGACCCGCCCGCCGCGCAGGATCGGGTCGTCGAGCAGGCCTGCATCGATCAGCGCCAGCTCGCTGGCACGCACCGCCATCAGCGCCACCCGGCCCATGCTGCGGGTGCGTTTGCGGTTGTAGTGTTCGGGCAAGGCGAATTCGGCGGCAGGCGCGCCGAGACGGGTATTGAGCCCGACGTACTGCGACCACTCGTCGAACCGGCGTACGCAGTTCTGCCGCCGCCGCAACTGCGCCAGCACCGTCGGCCAATCGTTGCCGAGCGGGCTGATCGCGCCCACACCGGTTATCACCACGCGCCTCATCAAACCATTCCCCCGTTGACCGATATCACCTGGCGGGTGATGTAGCCGGCCTGGTCCGACATCAGGAAACTGCACAACGCCGCCACTTCGTCAGGGCGCCCAATGCGTCGCATCGGCACCAGCTTCAGCGCTTCCTCGACGATCTCGTCGCTGAGCATGTCGGTTGCGATCAGCCCCGGTGCAATGCAATTGACAGTGATCTCACGTTTCGCCAATTCCAGTGCCAGCGCCTTGGTGGCCCCGATGATACCGGCCTTGGCGGCGCTGTAATTGGTCTGGCCGCGATTGCCGACCATCCCGGACACCGACGCGATGGTGACGATGCGGCCGGGCTTGCGACGGCGCACCATCGGCATCACCAGCGGATGCAGCACGTTGTAGAAGCCGTCGAGGTTGGTGCGGACCACCCCATCCCATTCCTCGCCGGTCATCGCCGGAAACGCGGCATCGCGGGCGATGCCGGCATTGCAGACCACGCCGTAGTAGGCGCCGTGGGCCTCCACGTCAGCGCTCAGCAGGCGTGCACAGGCATCGCGTTCGCCGATGTCGAAGCACAACACGCGCGCATTGCGGCCGATCTCACGGATTTCCGCCGCCAGCGCCGCCGCCTCGTCGGCCCGGCTACGGCAATGCACCACCACATCGTAGCCATCGCGCGCCAGACGCAGGGCAATGGCGCGGCCAATGCCGCGGCTGGCGCCGGTCACCAACACGCTGCGGGTCGTTTCGCTCATTGCTGCTCCACCATCCATGCGGGGTCATTGGGCTCGAACACCGACACATTGGCGCAGGCGATTTCTTCCTCGCCCGCGAATATCCGGCAGGTGAACATACCCATGCCATTGTCGCCAAACAACTCGCGGCAGGCTTCGATGCGCAATTTCGAATCAAATGCGAACTGCGACAGCGCGCACTGGTAGCGGCGCGTGCCCAACAGAAAGCCCGGCCGGACCGGCTGGCCGTTGCGCAACGCGCGGCAACCTGCCCAGGCGGCTATCGCCTGGGCCATGTATTCGATGCCTATCCACGACGGAACGCCGGTGTCGCTGGAAAACACGTGGTCGGCGCGAATATCGGCCTCCACCACCACGCGATCGTCATCGCTGTAACACAGGCGATGCAGGAACAGCATGGCGCCGCGGTGCGGAACCACATCCTCGATGGCAACGTGCCGAAGCTCCATTTCAACCGGCTCCCAACACGAGTGCGGCGTTGCTGCCGCCGAACGCGAAACTCTGGCTGAGCGCGAACTGGGGCGGCCGTGCGAACGACTCGCCAGCGCGCACCAACCGGATCGGCGGCAAGTCGGGATCGGCGGCGCCATCCCACCAGTGCGGCGGTATGCGCTGCTGGGGATTGTCGGCGAGGGTCAGCCAGCATAGCGCCGCCTCGATCGCCCCGGCGGCACCGAGGCTGTGCCCGGTCAGGGGTTTGGTCGAGCTGCAGGCGGTGTGCTGGTCAAACAACGTGGCAACCACCCGGCTCTCCATGGCGTCGTTATGCGCGGTCGCGGTGCCGTGCAGGTTGACGTAATCGATGTCGGCCGCGCCGATTCGCGCGCGCGCCAGCGCCTCCGCGATGGCGTCGTGGGCGCCGCGCCCGCTCGGATCGGGCGCCGAGATGTGGTAGCCATCGGAATTTTCGCCGTAGCCGGCGAGCCGCACCGCTCCCGCATCGCGACTCATCAAAAACAGCGCCGCACCCTCGCCGATATTGATCCCGCAGCGATGCCGGGAAAATGGGTTGCAGCGTTCGCGTGAGATCGATTCGAGCGCACTGAATCCGGCGAGCGTCACGCCGCACAATGTATCGGCGCCACCGGCAATCACCACATCGGCGAGGCCGGCACGAAGCAACCTGGCGCCGGCGGCAAGCGCCTTGGCGCTGGAGGTGCAGGCCGTCGCGATCGCGTGGGCAGGACCGCCGATACCGAGTTCCTGAGCGAGAAATTGCGCCGGCGCGCCCATCTCCTGGCGTGCATAGCGAAAGTCCTCGGGCCAACTTCCGTGCTGCAGCAGGTAACGGTGTGCGCGTTCGCTTTCGACGAAACCCGAGGTGCTGGTTCCAACCACGATGGCGACGCGGTGCGCGCCATGACGGTCGATGGCACGGTCGATAGCCGGCCGGAACTGCGCCGCACAGGCGCGTAACAGGGCGTTGTTGCGCCCCCGCAACGCCGGCGCAAGATCGCGGTCGTCCGGCAGTTCGTCGGTCACCGCCCCCAATGCGACCGGGCGCCCCGGCGTGAGGCGATCCGACATCGCCACGCCGCGCGGCTGGTCGTCGGCAAACAGCGCCCGCGCGACAGCCGCCCGGCCCATGCCCAGTGCGCAGACGATGCCCAGTTCATTGAGATAGACATCGCGCACGGTCATCGCGGCGGCTCCGCAATCGCGGTGGAAGTGACGGACAACGAAAAACCCTCGCGCCGCTGCACCATGATGACGCGCTCGGGCGACGGGTAGCGGATGTCAGTGACGATCTCGTCGCCGTCGAGCAATTGCCGTCCACCCGCGACCTCCACCAGCCGCCATCCCGACGGCAAGGCAGCATTGATCGCAGGCACCGGCCACAGCGTCATCTGCAGATCGCTCAGGATGCGCTCGCCGTCCATTGTTGCGGGGAACCACGGCGCACGCCATTGATCGAGGCGCTGTCCATCCCAGCGCAGCCGCAACGCCAACTGCCCTGCTTTCAACAATGCCAGACGCACCTCGTGTGCATCGACTTCGAGCAAGGCATCCACGGTATCGCGGCCGTCCTTGCGGGTGAAGCGCAATTGTTGCTGCGCTGCCAGCGCGCGACCGAGCGCTGCGGGCGCGAGCTTCAATCGCGGCGATTCGCTGGGCGCGTGTCGGCCATGCCCGCCCGTGGCACAGGCACCCAACCACAGACACAGCACCAGCGTCAGCGTCCGCTTCATTCGCGCACGTGCTCCAGCGGCTTGCGCGCCACCACGTTGACCAGCGTCTCGTTGCGCTGGCCGACCGGCTTGGGCTGGGCAATCCGCAGCCATTCGAGCAACCCGAAATCCTTGGCGCGGCTCCACCACAGATAGGGATACGACACGTTGTGTGCAGAAAAGGCGAACCCCTGCGCGCGCAGCATGTTCAAGTATTCTCCGGCGCTTCGTTGCACTTCCATTGGGTGCCGAAACAGCCAGCGGATCACCCAGGTGTCGATGAAGTATCGGGTCGATTCGGCAAACAGCAGCAGCCCGCCGGGCTTGAGCACCCGCCAGAACTCGTCGAGGGCGCGCTCCTGCTCCACCAGATGATGGAAGGTTTGATGGCAGAACACCACGTCGACGCTGGCATCGGGCAATGGAATCGCCGCGCAATCGCAGCACAGCAACTCCACCGGACGCCCCAACCGCGCGGCTTCGGCGCGGGCGATATCCAGGCTCGGCGGGTCGGCGTCGAGGCCGATCAACCGCGATGGTCGAAACGTCCGGATCAGCAACTGGAAGGCGTTGCCCTGACCGCAACCGGCATCCAGCAGCACCGGCCGTGACGGCTTGGGCGATTCGATCAGGCGCCTGAGATCGGTGATGGCCACGCGCAGAACCCGGTGGCGCCACATGCGACTGCGCAGAAACCAGAATCCGAAACGGGTTTCTTCGACATAGGTGTCGGCTGGCCGATTCATGCGTGTACCTGCCGCGGATGCACGACCGCGATGCGGCATCGGCGTTGCAGTCTTGAAGGGTGAAGTGTCAGGACGCCCGGCTTGTTCGGGTCAGTGTAGGCAAGGTGGCACACGCATCAGTCTCGGTGAATGGATTCGATGGGAACAGACGCACCCGCTGGGCGATCCGCGACAGCCACGGGCAACGGGCGCAGCAGCGGCGACAGCAGCCATACCAGGCTGATGCCGAGCAACAAGGTCAGGCCAAACGTATGCAATGCCGGAGTGGCGGACAACGCCAGCAGGCCAAATGCCAGCAAGGTGGAGGCTGCACCGAGCGACACCGCCAACCAGCTCGCACCGTCGCCTCGATGCTCCAGCAGGAAGATGCCGAAATCGATCCCCATACCCAGCAGCAGCATCAGCGCCAGCACGGTAAACAACTGCAGCGGTTCGCCCAGCCACGCCAAAGCCGCGAGCGTGAGCAGGCTCGCCACTGCGGTCGGCAGCACCGCCCGCCATGCCAGGGAGCGATAGCGCAGCGCCAACATCAGTGCGACGAGTGCAAAACCAGCCAGCAACAGCGAGCCCATCATCTTGCGGTAGTGGCCGAGCAACTGCGAGATGTCGGCGGTGCGGTCCACCCATCGCACGCCGGGCACGGCGGCGGCCTGACGTTGCAGCAACGCCAGATCGGTGCGCGCGTCGATGCCATCGAGCATGACCACGCTCGCCCAGACGTCGCCTGTCTGGCCCAACCAAGCGGGTCGGAATGGCATCGACAGTGGTTGCTGCAGCCAGTCCTCGACGCGAAGATCGGTGGTAGCGAACGCAGGGCGCGCAACCGACTCCCCGACGGCGGTCGACGCACGCCGCAGCGCCAGCATTTCCAGGCGCGCGGTCAATTGCGCATCGGCGTGTTGCCGGGAGCGCGAGGGAACCCACCCGGAAGTGGCTCGATAGCCGGACAGGGTTGCGTCGGCGACCAGCGCATCGAGCCGTGCGGCCAAGCGTTCTTCGCGTTGCAGCACCTGCTCCGCCGAGTTGCCGCGCACCAGATAGAACTGCGCCGGGCTGGGCAGCGCCAACAGCGCGTCGATCTGCCGTTGCTGCGTCACCAGCGTGGCCGGCGAGCTTTGCAGGCTGCGCAGGTCGTCGCGCACCTCCAGCCGCAGCAGGCCAAGCACCGTGAATACGCTCAGCGCCGCGATCGCCCACCACGTCGAGCGGTGCTGCAAGCGCAGCCGCGGCCATGTCGCCAATGATCCGGCAATGGCCCGTCCGAAGCGGTTCATTGGGGGCAGCCCGCGATCCAGCCAGGGAAACCAGCAGACGGCCGTCAGGAATGCGGCCGCCAGTCCGGCGCCGGAAAACACCGCCATCTGTCGCAACCCCGGAAATGGCGCGATGCCCAACGCCAGGTAGGCCACGGCGCTGGTCGACCAAGCCAACAACAATCCGGGCAGCAGATGGCGCATCAGCGCATGCGACCCCATCGCGTCGCGCGCCTGTCGGCTGGCGAAGTAATGAATGCCGTAGTCCTCCGCCACGCCCAGCAGACTGGCACCAAATACCAAGGTGAGCAGGTGCACGTTGCCGAAGGCCAGTGCAGTCGCACTGACGCCGGCGGCCCAGCCAATCGCCAGCGACAGCGACACCAACGCTAACGGCCGCACGCTGCGAAAAACCATCCACATCAGCAGCACAATCGCCAGCAGCGAACCCAGGCCGATGGTGTTGACCTCCCAATTGGCGCGCACCGCTGCGGCCTCGGCGTGCAACGGGACGCCTGCGCGCAGGACGCTCAGCGTCGGCGCCAGTGTTCGCGCACTGGCGCTGGCGCGATCCAGCACGCTTTGCAGATACGCCTCGCTGCTGAGGCGGAAGGCGGCGGCGTCGACCACGAACGGCAGCACGATCCATGGACCGTCGGAGTCCATCGCGATGGTCATGCCGTCGCGTTGTCCCAGATTGCGGCCCAATCGCTGCTGCCACCATGCTGGCCAAAGCGTCAAGGGATCGGCTTGCCAGGCGCTGATGGCGCCGGCAATCGAAGGGCCGAACAGCGCGGCCAGCGCATGCTCGGCCAGCACCTCCGGGTTGGCATTCTGCAATTGCGTGCGTTGCGCCGGAGTCAGCAGGCGATCGCGGAAGGGGCGATAAAACGCCAGTGCCGCCGCCGCGCCCTGCTCGGAAGCGACGGGTCGCAGCCGCGCCTGCTGCGCGTCGAGCGATGCGGTAAACGCATGCGCCGCTGCGAGTGACTCGTCCCAGTTGGCGCCGCGCAGCACCACCACTACCTGGCGCGTCGCGCTGTCAGCGATGCGCTGGTTGGCGAGCGCCAGCAGCGGATCGCCAGGCTCGCCTGGCAACAGCGCCAGGATGTCGCCATCGAGTCTTGGCGTCGACCAGAAGCTGATCTGATGCGCCCCCAGCGCGAGCACCAGCGTCAGCCACGCGGCGGCGGCCCAGCGCCACCGACGCCGCAGTCGGGTCGCGTTTCCGGACAGGTCAATCAAACCGCTTCGCCTCCTCGGCGCTCAACTCGGCCGGCGCATCGCGCAGTTCGACGAAGCGGATGTCGGTGCGATCGCCGTTGATGTCCTCCAGCGCCACGCGGCGCACAAAGCGGTCGCCCTGCACGTCGATACGTCGATACAGCGTGCTCATCACTCCGGGTCGTGGTACCAGACCCAGTGTCCAGCCGCCGTCCGCGAGCAGCGTTTCTTCTATCGCGAATTGCGCGGACAGTGCAGCGGTGTCGCCGGTGAGCAATGCCATCATCAGCGCATTGGCGGTACTGGCCACGGACGCACCGGCATCGCCAGCGATCACCCGCACGCTGCCGTCGGACTCGATCACGCGCAGTCCACGCGCGGACATGACGACTCGCGACGCAAACGGCGTGCGCGTATCCCAGACCATGCCGTGACCGCGCGCCAGCACGAACTCGCCGGTGGAGCGCAGCGGATTGCGGAAGCCCTGCAATTGCTTTTCCTGCACGAAGGCGCCGCGCAACACCACCGTGTCGGCGAGACGGTCACGCACGCGCGCACCAGGAGTTGCCGCCAGCGCGGCCCAGGCCATTGCGATCAAACAGGCCGCCATCATGCGTCTGGTGCCCGGACGCATCATGGTGTGGTGATCCCGAGGCGCGTCAGCAGGATCGCGGGCGATGCGTAACACATCGCTCCCGTGGCAATGTCGACCGCGACCTGGATGGTATGTGCGCGGGTCAGCACTTCGCCGGATTGCGCATCGCGGATCCGATACTCGATCTTCAGGCGGTTCTCCCATTCGACGATCTCCGCACGTACCTGCAAACGCTGATTGCCGTGTGCAGAGCGCACATACTTCGAACGCAGATCCACGATCGGCCAGAAATAGCCGGATTCGCGCATCTGCCAGTAGTCGTAATCGAATCGTTGCAACAACGCGCAGCGCGCCAGTTCGAAATACTTGAGATAGTGGCCGTGCCAGACCACACCCATAGGGTCCAGGTCGTGGAAGGCCGGCATGATCTCGATCTCGTGGCTCAGATCAGGCCGCATACAAGCCCCAGGACTCGTCGCGGATCGCCACCAGCAGCGTCAGCAGTTCATGATCCAGGGCACGATCCTCCTCGATCAACGGCAAGCGCGCGGCAAGGTCGGCGTACATCGCCGACAGCGCCGGACCGATCGACAGGTCCGGTTGCAGGCGCTGGCGCAGCGCGACGCCCTGACGCGCGGTGATCAACATGGCGGCGGCCACCTGCTCGGTGAGTTCAAGGACGCGCAGACAATCGCGTGCGGCGATGGTGCCCATGCTGACCTTGTCTTGATTGTGGCACTCGGTGGAGCGCGAAAACACCGATGCCGGCATGGTCAACTTCAAGGCCTCGGCGGTCCATGCCGAGACGCTGATCTGCAGCGCCTTCAGTCCGTGATTGATCGCTGCGCGCGGACCGGTCGCGGCCGACAGATTGGCCGGCAGCCCGTGGTTGTAACGGGCATCCACCAGCAACGCCATCTGCCGGTCCATCAGATCGGCCAGATTGGCGATCAGGTTCTTCATCGAATCCATCACGAATGCAATGTGACCGCCGTAAAAATGTCCGCCGTGCAGCACCAATTCCAGGTCGGGATCGATGATCGGATTGTCGTTGGCGCTGTTGAGCTCGTTCTCGATGGTGTCGCGAAAGAACGGCATGGCGTCTTCCAGCACGCCGATCACGTGCGGCGCGCAGCGAAGCGAATAGCGATCCTGCAGGCGCTGTTCGTTGCGCGTGGGGCGACCACAGTCGAGGTCGGCGCGCAGACGCGCGGCGATGCGTTGCTGTCCGGCATGCGGTTTGACCGCAAACAATGGTTCGTCGAAGTGATGCGCGTTGCCGGCGCTGGCGAGCACGCTGAAGGCGGTCAGCCGAGTGCTCAATCGTGTCAAGTAATCGGCGCGACGCCACGCCAGGCACGCCAGTGCAGTCATCACGGCGGTACCGTTCATGATCGCCAGGCCTTCCTTGGGTCGCAGCCGCAGCGGTTTGCGGCCATGCAGTGCCAACGCCTGCGCCGCTGGCATCACGTCGCCATCCAGGGTCACCTCGCGTTCGCCGCACAACACCGCCGCGACGTATGAAAGCGGCGTGAGGTCGCCGCTGGCACCCACCGAGCCCTCGGCCGGAATGCGCGGCAGGATGTCATGCCGCAACAGGGCTTCGAGCTGTTCGAGCAAGTCCATGCTGACGCCGGACATGCCTTGCGCCAGCGACACCAGGCGCGTCGCCAATACGGCGCGCGTTTCTTCCGGCGTCAGAAACCGCCCCAGGCCGCAGCCATGATAGGTGTAAAGGTGATGTGGCAATTCGGCCACCAGTTGCGGCGGGATTGTGACGGTGCACGAATCGCCATAACCGGTGCTGATGCCGTAGACCACCCCGTCCTCACGGACGAGGCGCTCGACCAACTCTGCGCCCCGGCCGATGCGGGCGCGAAACAGCGGGTCGGGCGTGAGCCGGGGCGAGCGTGCGCGACACGCGAGGCCAGCGATGTCCTCGATGCTCAGACGCCCGGCGCCGATGGTGACAGGCGCCAACTCAGTCGATTTCGGATGCATGCGGTGTCTGATCCCAGAAGGGGAAAAAATTGAACCAGTCGTAAGGCGAATCGCGCAGTTGGCGTTCCATCCAACGGGCGAACTCGCCAGCGTAACCGGCAAAGGCCAGTTGCCGCGAGCCTCGCGGCAAGATGATGCGATCCGCCAGCTTGTCGATCGCAATGCGATAACCGGCGCCGTGGTGCATGCACGCGATGCAATACACTGGGCAGCCGAGCAACGACGCCAACAAATAGGGGCCGATCGGCAGCGGCGCGGGCACGCCAAGAAATGGCACGTGCACGACGCGCCCTCCGGCAACCGGCACGCGATCGCCCGCGATAGCCACCATCTCGCCCGCCGCAACGCGATCGGCCAGCATCATGGCAGTAACCGGCGAGAAGTCGGTCACCTGCATCAGCCGCACTGCCGACGAGGGGTCCAGCCGCTTGAGCAGCCGATTGAATGCCTCGGCGTGCGCGGTGTGCACCAGAATGGTGATGCGCAAGCCCTTGCGATGTTCGGCGGCAACGCGCAGCAGTTCAAGGCATCCCATGTGAGCGGTGATCAGCACCGCTCCCCGCCCCGCGAACAGCGCATCCTGATCTTGATGGCTCAGCGAATCCATGCGGTACTGACCGCTGGTGGCGAGCAGCTTGTCCAGGATCGTCTCGGCGAAGTGCAGCAGATGGGTCAACCCATGGCTCCACCCGGGCGCGACCGGAAACACCCGATAGGCGACCTGCAGGCGCCGCAGATATTCCGACGACGAACGCCGCACCAGCGGTCGCGACAGCCAGTAGTAGAGGACCACCGGATAAAGACAAATCCGGAACGGCACACGCCCCAGCCAGCGGTACACGCCATGCAGAAAGCGCACCCCAAGCACGCTGGTGCTTTCGCCGATGCTGGCCCAGTGCGGATTCACCGACGCACCTTGCGCCACAGCAATCTCGGCAGACGCCGCAACATCCCGAAAAAAAGCATCGCATGCATGCGCGAAATGCGCAGGTTGTCGCGCCACACGTCGAAATGCGAGATGCCGTCGGACGGATAGATCACCCGGGTTTCGCGGTTGCGCACCGCCAGTCCGCGCCAGTGCAGTCGGACCAGAATCTCGATGTCGAAGTCCATGCGACGACCTACCCGCTCGGCATCCACAATCGCCAGTACAGGTGCCAGCGGATACACGCGAAATCCACACATCGCGTCGCGGATGTCGAACGACAACGTGTTGATCCAGACCCACACATGGGTGGCGTAGCGCCCATACAGGCGCGATCGGGGCACCGATGCGTCGAATACCGGGCTCCCCACCACGACCGCATCCGGCTCGCTGCGCGCAGCGTCCAGGAAACCGCCCACATCGGCCACCTGATGCTGACCGTCGGCATCGATTTGCAGCACGTGCGTGTAGCCGAGCCGGGCGGCCTCGCGCAGTCCCGCCATGACCGCCCCACCCTTACCCTGGTTGCGGGGCAGACGCAGCAGCCGCAGGCCGTCCGGGGTTGTGGCCAGCAGCCGATCGAGCGCATCGGCACATTCGGCGCCGGAACCATCATCGACGACCAGGCACGGCACACCCAACGAGCGCACGCCGGCCACCATCGACCCGATCGTGTGCGGGTGATTGAACACCGGAATCACCACGATCGGCGCGAACATCAGGGCTTGCGAGCGCCCGGTTGGCGCCGTCACGGTGTCGCCCCCGCGAACAGCAGCCGCCCGCTGGCATGGGTGCCGGTCGACGAGGTATAGCGGAATCCCAGCGTCGCCGCCGCCGCGTTCCAGTCCAGGCGCAGATGCAGCTCGGCACCGGGGCGCGCCAGCGACTGGAACTTGAGCACCTCCATCTTCGCGAAGTTTGCCGGCAAGGCAAAGACCTCGCCGCCGAGGCGTATCGCCCAATCGACCATTGCCACTCCCGGCAACACCGCCAGCGCGGGGAAATGACCATCGAATACCGCCAGATCGAGCGTCACGGTGAGTTCCGCCGTAGCCACCGCCGCACTGCGTTCCAACCAGCGGCAGGGGGGAATGCGCGGCCGGAACAAGTCGGCCAGCAGCGCCTCGCTGGTCTTGCCCTGGGCGTCGCCCGGCAGGGAGTCGACGAAGCGCCAGCGGCGCGGCATCGCGATGGCATCGACCGATCCGGCCAGATGCGCGCGCAAACGCGACGCCAACGCCCGTTTACCGTCGCGCTGCAGAGATATCGCGCCTTCGCGGTTTGGCACTACCGCTGCCGCCACGCTGGCGCGCGGGCCGTGCAGCACGGTCACCCTCGCCTCCGCCAGCAGACCCGACGCGATCAGCGCCTGCTCGATGGCATCCAGCGAAACCCGGCGCTCCTCGATCTTGGCGATGCGGTCGGCGCGCCCGAGCAGGTGGAATCCGTCCGCCGTCGCCTCGACCCGATCGCTGGTGCGCTGCCACGCCTCGTCCGGCAGGTGCGGCGAGCGGATTTCCAGGTGGCCATCGGCGATCCGCCAATGCACGCCGGGCAGCGGCGACCATGCCTGCGCGTGGCCTTCGCGTGATGCGATGCCACCGGTTTCGGTGCTGCCGAACACCTCGGTCGGCGTGCACGACCACAAGCGCTCTACCGCAGCGCACGCCGACGCCGGCAACGGCCCGCCGGACGAGAACACCCTGCGCAAGCGGTCACGCAACCCCAGCCAGTTCAATCCTTCCGGCAGGCGCTTCAAGTGGGCAGGACTGGAAATCAACGCGAGCGCATGCGATCCCGGCAACGCCGCGATTTGTTCGGGACTTTGCAGGATCTGCGCGTGGAAGGGACGCCCACTGGTCAGCGGCCACAGCACGCGAAACAGCAAGCCGTAGATGTGCTGGTGGGAAACCGTGCCATATACGGCCGCGTCGCCCATTGCCTCGCCGAAGCGCGCTTCCAGCGCGCGCAGTTCGGCCTGCAACTGCCGCAAGGTCTTGGCGATGGCGACGGGCTCCCCGCTCGACCCCGAGGTAAACAGGGTCAACCGAGTGGATTGCGGATCGAGCACCTTCCATTTACGCCGCACCGGCGGTGCGGGAGCGGGCGCGGACAACGCTCCCGGCACGCTGCCAACGCGGATATCGCAGTACGGCAGCGCACGCGCCAGCGTCGCCGGCAGGACGTCGCCGGGCAACACCACCCGCTTCCCCGCGTGCCAGGCGCCCAGCAGGGCCGCTGCGAAGACCAGGCTGTCGTGATGAAACAGCAACACGCGCTCGCCTTCGTGCGATTCCAGCAAGGACGCCCAGGCCGCCACCTGCTGCCGAAACTCGAGTGCGGTAACCGCTCCGGCCGCTGTCAGCGCGACGATCCGCGCATCCGAGTGTGGCGCAGAGGGAAGAAATTCACCGGTCTCGATGCTTGCAGCGCTCATCGAAGCGCGCCCCGAATGCGCTGACGCAGCAGCCATTCGCCGGCAAACAACAACCCCATCAACAAGTACGCGATCAGTCCGTTGTAGAGCGCCCAGACGCCATCGCCGGCGAACAGCGCCGTCGCCAGTGCGATGCTGCCGTTGAAAACGAAAAAGCCGCACCAGACCCCCGTCACACGGCGAGCGTAGGCGATGCCCTGTGGCGGCAGTTGCGGTTCGCGCAGACGTGCCAGACGCTCGACCACGCACGGCGGGTATCGCAGGCTGGTCGCGAATATCGCCAACAGTGTGACATTGACCAGCACCGGATAGAGCTTGAGCGGCAATGCGCTATTGGCGAAAAAGCCGACCAGCACCAGCAGCGCCGCGCCCACGGCCGCCAACCCCCACAAACGGTCGCGACGGATGGCCGCCCTGGCAAGCGCCATCGCCAGCAGCAGCAACGCCAGCCAGCGTGGCTCGATCCGGCCCAGACCGACGTAGATCGCAAACGGATACAGCACGGTGGCCAGCCCGAGCATGGCTGTTCGCAGCGACACCTCAGATCCCCGCGGGGACTTCGTCGCCTGCGTGCATCATCGCGTAGACCGCCTCGACCACGTCCGCCACGGTACGGACGGACTTGAACGCCTCCGGTTTCAGCGAGCTGCCGATCAGCGGTTTGAGTTGAACGATCAAGTCGACGGCATCGATGCTGTCGATGTCGAGGTCTTCGCCCAGCCTGGCGTCCAGCCGGACACGGTCCGGCTCGATGTCGAAGGTGTCCTGCAAAATGGCGGCGATCCGCTGCAGCAGTTGTTCCCTGGTCATGGCGGCAGGCCCGGTTACTGGCGTTGGGCGGCAACGAAGGCGCACAACGACTGCACGCTGAAGAAGTGGCGCCGCGCCTGCTCGGAATCCGCCGACAAGGTAACGCCATAGCGCTTTTGCAGCGCCAACCCCAGCTCCAGCGCGTCGATCGAATCCAGCGCCAGCCCCTCATTGAACAGCGGCGCGACGGCATCGATGTCGTCGGGAACCATATCTTCCAGCGACAGCGCGCTGATGATCAGTTCCTTGATTTCCGTTTCAAGCGCGTGCACTCGCCCGCTCCCGGTCAAAAAATTCGGTCAAATGATGGGTCAGTTTTCTTGCTGCCAGCGCCTTGGTCGTTCCGTCGAGAAACGGAGCCACCGCAAAGTCCTCGCCAACCTCGACGAGGATATGAAAACGCCGTGAAGGTATACGGTACCATTTTTGCCCCTTGGCGAGGGTCGGCGGCTCGCAACGAATGACCACCGGGGTGACGTCGATTCCGCCGCGCACGGCAATGTTGGCGGCTCCCCGTTGGAGCGGCAGCGCCCCCTGCGGCGGGGTGCGGGTGCCTTCCGGGAAGATGATCAGGTTCTTGCCGGATCGGACGGAGGCGATGCAATCCTCGACCAGGTCCGCTCCGACGTCGTTGCAGATGTAGCCGCTGGCGCGCACCGCACCGCGCGTGAACGGATTGCGCGCCAGCCGCGACTTCACCACGCAGTCCGCGTCGGCAATCAACGACACCAGAAACACCACGTCGATCAGCGTCGGATGGTTGGCCAAAACCAGCATGCCACGGCGTTGCAGACGTTCGGCGCCGCGAATCTCGTAGGTCAGCACCCCAAGCGCGCGCATCACCCCGATGAAACGGGCAAAACAGAACCGGATGGTCGCTCTGGCGTAGCGACCCCGGACGATGCGATTGCGCACGCACAAGGTCAACATCGGAAACACCACCAGCCACAGCAGTACACCGCCCACGCCAAACAGGGAAAAACTGAGGGCGGTGGCAACGATGCGCCAGCCGCGACCGATCGCGTCAATCATGGCGGCACCAGCGCCAACAGGACGATTGCGTTCGCCACGTCATCGTGCGCCCGCCACCGATCAGAAAGCGCAGCACCTCCAGGCCGTGCGGCAAACCGGAAGTGGACGCCGAACCAACGCCGGGCTCGGCTGCCACCGTGTAGTGCGCTTCTCCCGCGCTTGCGCCTGCGACGCGGCAGGCCCATGCATAGTCGCCATCCGGCTCATCGCGGTGGCCTGCATAAGTCTCGGGAAGCCGGCAATCGTAGAGCACCACCAACACTTCCGGCGCGCCCTCGTGCAACAGGCCGATGGCCTCGATGAAGGCGGCTTCTGCGGTGGCGGCACCCGCTGCGACGGCGATGTGGTTCGCAGTCAACCGCCGCGCAATGGTGTACTGCGCGGCGATCGCGTTGTGGGTGGACAGGCCGAATTGAGTCGGTGACAGCAGTTCACCGCGCGCATGTTGCTGCATCATGTCCAGCGTGCGCACCAGATCGCCATGGCGCGAAGCAAACACCACAGGAACATCCACTGCGGCCTGCGGCTGGCATTGAAAGGCGACATGCAGGGCCATGCGGCCGACCCGCTCGAGGCGGCGCCGCTGCATCGCCGGCAGCTCGGGCAGTCCGGGCACGTCGTCGCCCAGCAGCGGTATCGGTGCCTGCGCCCATTCAAGCCATGCCGTGCGGTCGTGCAGGCCGGGGGCAAATCCGTGCCAGTCGTTGATCTTGAATGCATTGCTCATGGTGAGACGGTTGCGACTACGGCCACGTTTCGACCCGCGTGTTGATGGAACAACCCGATGCGGGCGCACCTTCGCACGGACTCACCGACAAACCCATCGACGGGCATCGCCCCTGCTGATATCCCCACAGATCCCCCCGGAACATGGCGGCAAGCACGCCTGTGACCACCGCGCGGAGCAGTGTAAGGCTTCCGGGAACGAACAGGGTCAGCGCCTCAGGCGATCGCTGTCCGCAGGCGTCCGTGCAACGGATCAGCGCTCGGCGTGCCGCCGCCATGGCCGACCCCGTGCAGGTATTCCAGCCACTTGGCGAGGAAGGTGTTCATGCGCAACCGATGCGCGAAAACGGTGCCGCTAGATGCATCCAGGCCGAGCGCGTCCTGCCAGCGCTGGCCGACATAACAATGGGTGACCTCGGCCTGGCGCGCGTCGGTATACACCCGCACATAGGCCGATGGATCGGGCTTGCCGGTGACCGGATCGGCGAATGCGTAGCTCAGGCGCAGCTCCAGCATGAAGCGGTGTCGGGCCAGCACCTCGATGTGCAGGTCGAGGCCATCGCCCACACTGGAAACCGACTGCCCTGCCGCGCTCGCATCGATATCGATGACGCGGCGGATGGCGTGATAGTTCTCGGCGTACAGGCCCATCAACCACGCGAAGCGGCTGAGGCGCGGCAGTATCGGAGCGGATGGCGTGGCGACGAGCATGCTCCGATCCTAGCACGCACGCCGCATTCCGCCAGTGATGATGCACCCGCGCTTTTCCCCGACGCACGGCGCGCCGGTACGTCTCCCGCCCGTCCCTCGCGACAGCGTCTCAAGATGCAGCGTCGACCCATCGCCAGCCCCAATGCCGTTCATTTAGGCGGCAGACCATCAGGTCGTCACCCCAGCGACTGCGCGCGCCTGGAGCGCGCGCGAACAGCGAAGCTGACCCGGAGGGCGAGCGCCATGGATGGCGCGAGTAACGCTGGGGTCCATTTTGACTTTGCTTAGCAAATCAACAGCAACCTGGATTCCAGCTTTACTCGCGCTGCGCGCTCGCCCTTCGGGCCGCCTTCGGCGTTCGGGCGCTACGCGCCTCGTCGCTGGAATGACGGCAATGAGGTCTGCGGCGACTAACGGAACAGTATTGTGCCTAGCCCGCAAAGGAACTGCAGTTGCGGACCCTCGCTTCTTCGTAACACCGGGCCCGCACGCACGGTGGGATGGCTCAGAACAGTTTGCGCTCGATGCCCAGCGTGGTCAGTATCTTGCTGGCGATCTCTTCGATCGAGGCGTGGGTGGTGCTGAGCGCGGGCAGCCGCTCGTGGCGGAACATCGCTTCGGCGGCGGCTACTTCGCGCTGGCATTGTTCGAGCTTGGCGTAACGCGAATCCGGGCGCCGCACCTGACGGATCTGCTGCAGCCGCATCGGGTCGATGGTCAGTGCGAACAGCTTGTGTCGGTGTGCGCGCAGACTCTTGGGCAATTCCAATCGTTCGAGGTCATCGTCGGTGAGCGGGTAGTTGGCGGCGCGGATGCCGTAGTGCAGTGCCATGTATAGGCAGGTGGGCGTCTTGCCCGAGCGCGACACCCCGACCAGGATCAGGTCGGCATCGTCATAACGGGTGTCGACGCCATCATCGTGGGTGAGCGCGTAGTTGGTGGCGTTGATGCGCGATTCGTAGGCGGCGAAGTTGACCAGCCCGTGGGCATGGCCGACCCGCGGCTGGTGCGGCACCCCGAACTCCTGCTCCAGCATGCCGATGAAGGGAGTGAATACGTCGATCATCAACGCCCCGCTTTGCGCCAGGATCGTGTTCAGGCGCGCGCCGATGACGGTACTGACGATGATCGCGCGGATCCCGGCAGTGGCACCCGCAACACGGATCTGGTCGGCCGCGGCCTGGGCCTTGTCTTCGGTGTCCACGAAAGCGATGCGCCGGGTCTCGAACTCGGCGCCGTCGAACTGGGTGAGCAGGCTGTGACCGACCGTCTCGGCGGTGATGCCGGTGCCATCGGAAATGTAGAAGACCGGTCGCGACTGCCGCATGCGCATGTTCCCCGTTGCCGCCGATCCGGACACAGACGGATTGCTTGGCAAAATGTTATAAATATCAAAAAGTTGATGACGATTTCTCGACCGACCGTGAAGTCTTGGCGGCAGCGTTTGGCTTGTGTCAATTCACGTTGCGCCGCATCATACGGCGTTTGTTGGCCCTGTGGAGCCAAGCGCCGCTGCGGGCATCGTTGCCCGATGCGGTCGCCCCCTTCGGTTCGCGCGAACCTCGCGCCGCATGCGTGATCTCGTGCCATCCGCCCGTGACCCTCGATTTGTGGGAGATCCGCGTTGAGTTCCAACATCCTCTGGTTGCACGAACTGCGGTTGTCCGACCTGGCCTCGGTTGGCGGCAAGAACGCCTCGCTGGGCGAAATGATTGGCCACCTCGAACCGCTCGGGGTTTCGGTGCCCGGCGGTTACGCCACCACCGCACACGCCTTCCGCGAGTTCATCGCCCACAACCGGCTGTATCAGCGCATCTTCGACCGTCTGGCGACGCTGAACGTGGAAGACGTCGGCGCGCTGACGAGCGCGGGCGCGGAGATTCGCCAGTGGGTGGTGGATGCGCCGCTGCAGCCCGAACTCGATGCCGACATTCGCAGCGCATACGCGCGCCTGTGCGCCGAAAACGGCGGCGAGGTTGCGGTGGCGGTGCGCTCGTCGGCCACGGCAGAGGACCTTCCGGACGCCTCTTTCGCCGGGCAACAAGAGACCTTTCTCAACGTGGTGGGCGCCGATGCGGTGGTGCATCGGGTGAAGGAAGTGTTCGCTTCCCTGTACAACGACCGCGCCATCGCCTATCGCGTGCACCAGGGCTTCAAGCACGAAGACGTGTTCCTGTCGGCCGGCGTGCAGTTGATGGTGCGTTCGGACGTGGGTGTGTCGGGGGTGTTGTTCACGCTCGACACCGAGTCGGGCTTTCGCGACGTGGTGTTCATCACCGCCAGCTATGGCCTGGGCGAAAACGTGGTGCAGGGCGCGGTGAACCCGGACGAGTTCTACGTCTACAAGCCCACCCTGCGCGCCGGCAAGCCGGCGGTGTTGCGGCGGCAACTGGGCTCGAAGGCGATCCGCATGGTCTATTCGGACCGTCCCGGCGAGCGCGTGCGCAACGAGGAGACCCCCGCCGAGCTGCGTCGGCGCTTCGCCATCGACGATCACGACGCGCAGGAACTCGCGCGTCAGGCGCTGATCATCGAGGACCACTACGGGCGTCCGATGGACATCGAGTGGGCCAAGGACGGCGTCACCGGCAAGCTGTTCATCGTGCAGGCGCGGCCGGAAACGGTGAAGTCGCGCGCGCATGCCACCCGCATCGAACGCTACCACCTCAATGCGCGCGGGCCAGTGTTGAGCGAGGGCCGCGCGATCGGCCAGAAGATCGGTTCCGGCACGGCGCGGGTGATCCGCACCATCGCCGAGATGGATCGCGTGCAGCCGGGCGACGTGCTGGTGGCCGACATGACCGATCCCGACTGGGAGCCGGTGATGAAGCGCGCTGCCGCCATCGTGACCAATCGCGGCGGCCGCACCTGCCACGCCGCCATCATCGCGCGCGAACTGGGCGTGCCGGCAGTGGTGGGCTGCGGCAATGCGCTGGCTTCGATCAAGGATGGCGAAGCGGTCACGGTGTCGTGCGCCGAGGGCGATACCGGCTACATCTACGCCGGGATGCTGAGCTTCGAGCACACCAGCGCCGATCTGAAGGAAATGCCCCCTGCCCCGCTCAAGATCATGATGAACGTGGGCAATCCCGAGCGCGCGTTCGACTTTGCGCAGTTGCCGCACCAGGGCATCGGTCTGGCGCGGCTGGAGTTCGTGATCGCGCGGCAGATCGGCATCCACCCCAAGGCGCTGCTGCAGTACGACCGCCAGAGCCCCGACATCCGCGCCCGCATCGACGAGCTGATCGCCGGCTACGCCGATCCGGTGAGCTTCTACGTCGAGCGCCTGGTCGAGGGCATCGCCACACTTACTGCCGCGTTCGCGCCGTATCCGGTGATCGTGCGTCTGTCCGATTTCAAGTCCAACGAGTACGCCAACCTGCTCGGCGGCGAGCAGTACGAACCGCACGAGGAGAACCCGATGATCGGGTTCCGCGGCGCCTCGCGCTACGTCGACCCCAGCTTTGCCGACTGTTTTGCGCTCGAATGCCGAGCCATGCGCAAAGTACGCGACGAGATGGGCCTGACCAACGCCTGGGTGATGATCCCGTTCGTGCGCACGCTGGAGGAAGGCCGCAAGGTGATCGAAACGCTGGCGCGCAATGGCCTGGAACGCGGCGTCAACGGGCTCAAGATCATCATGATGTGCGAGGTGCCGTCCAACGCGCTGCTGGCCGACGAGTTCCTGGAGATGTTCGACGGTTTCTCGATCGGCTCCAACGACCTGACCCAACTCACGCTCGGGCTGGATCGCGATTCCGGAATCGTGGCGCACCTGTTCGATGAACGGAACCCGGCGGTCAAGAAGCTGCTGGCCATGGCGATCTCCACTGCCCGCGCCAAAGGCAAGTACGTCGGTATCTGCGGTCAGGGGCCGTCCGACCACCCGGATCTGGCCGAGTGGCTGATGCAGCAGGGCATCGAATCGGTGTCGCTCAATCCGGATACCGTGGTCGACACTTGGCTGCGTCTGGCGCGTAGCAAGGCGGCTGGCAACTGAGGGTATCGGCGGCGCAAGCGCACTTATCGAAGGAAATGCACGTGGATGCCCTGCGCAAACAACTGTCGCATGCCGATTGGCTGCAGATCGGCACCGATTGGGGATTGCGCATCGGCAGCGCGCTGGCGGTGCTGGTGTTCGGGCTGTGGATCGCCCGGCGGCTGGTGCGGCTGGTCGATCGCGCGTTTGTACGGATGGGCTTCGACACCATCCTGACCACCTTCCTGCACAACCTTGCCTACGGTGCGCTGCTGGTGGTGGTGCTGGTGGCGGCGCTCGACCAGTTGGGCGTGCCCACCACCTCGCTGCTGGCGCTGGTGGGGGCCGCCGGCCTGGCGATCGGCCTCGCGCTCAAGGACTCGCTGTCGAACATCGCCTCGGGCGTGATGCTGATCGCGCTGCGTCCTTTCCGCGCCGGGGATTCGGTGAACATCGCCGGTATCGATGGCGTGGTGGAACAGGTGCGGGTGTTCCAGACCGTGCTGCGCACCGTGGAGAACCACGAGGTGGTGCTGCCCAACAGCCAGATCACCAGCGTGCCGATCATCAACTTCACCGCGCGCGCGCAGCGCCGCATCGACGTGGCGGTCGGCATCAGCTACGAAGCGGACGTGCGAAGCGCGCGTCAGGTACTGCTGACCGCGACGAACGCGCATCCAAAGGTGCTTGCCGATCCGCCCGCCGACGTGATCGTGACCGGCCTCGGCGACAACGCGGTGAACCTGATGCTGCGCGCCTGGGTGAACACGCCCGAGTTCGTGCTCACCCGCAGCGATCTGATTGAAAGCGTGCACCGCGAACTCGGCGCCGCCGGCATCGCCATTCCCCACCCGCAGCGCGAGGTGCGCGTGCGGCTGCCGGAAGGGTTTTCGATCTCCCAGAGCGCGCGTCGCGACGGGGATTGATTGTCTTTGCGGGAGGCCGCCGTAGCGGACGGATGCTCGGCCGGAGCGCGGTGGCTGTCGCGTGCGATCAGTCCAACACTGCCGCCGACTTCACCTGCAACCACACGCGCTGCCCCACGCGCAACGCCAACGCGGCCGCCGAGCGTCGGGTGATCCGCGCCAGCAGCGCAGTCGAACCGGTGCGCACGCGCACCAGTAACAGGCCCGGATGTGGGTCGTCGGCCATGGCGTCGACCTCGCCGGCCAGCAGATTGAGGATGCTCGAATGCGCCGCGCGTTCGGCCGCGAGGCTGACATCGCGCGCCAGCACGCGCAGCCGCACACGCTGTCCGATGACGGCGCCGTGATCGGGTAGCCAGAGGCTGACGTCCTCCGCCTCGACACGCAGCAAGTGCCAATCGACGTCGCGCTCGACCACGGCCCCATCGAGCACCACTCCCAGATCGTCTCCGAGTGCGGTCGGGGCATCCAGGTTCGCGAGGGTCTGCGCCATCGGTCCGTTGGCGACGACCGCGCCGTCGCGCATCGCCACCAGATGGTCGCCCAGCCGCGCTGCTTCGTCGGCAGCATGGGTGACGTACACGACCGGGATGTCCAACTCGGCATGCAGACGTTCGAGATAGGGCAGGATTTCGCGCTTGCGGGTGGCGTCCAGCGACGCCAGCGGCTCGTCCATCAGCACCCAGCGCGGACTGGCCGCCAATGCGCGCGCGATCGCCACCCGTTGGCGCTCGCCGCCGGACAGGCGCTCGGGACTGCGATCGAGCAGGCGATCGAGGTCGAACAAGGCGATCACCTGCGCCAAGGGTACCGACGCCGGCTGCGGACGCCGCCGCAGACCATAGCTTAGATTGCCGGCGACGCTCAGATGCGGCAGCAGGCTGGCTTCCTGGAACACGTAGCCAAGCGGTCGGCGATGCGGCGGCAACCAAGTGCGCGCGTCCTGCCAGAGCGCGTCCTTGAAGCGCAATTCGCCGATGCGGGCGCGTTCCAGCCCAGCCATGCAGCGCAACAGTGTGGTCTTGCCGCAGCCCGAAGGGCCGAACACCACGGTGATGCCACGCCCCGGCAACCGCAGATCCACGTCCAGAGCAAAATCGCCCCGGTCGAGGCAGAAACGGGCGCGGATGTCGTCCATGCCGCTCAGCGCCGCCGCTCCGACCCGAGCGCATACACCGCCAGCAACACCAAAAAGGAAAATGCCAGCAGCACCGCAGCGAGCCGATGTGCCGCCGCATATTGCAGCGACTCGACGTAGTCGTAGATACGCACCGATGCCACGGCGGTACGCCCCGGTAGATTGCCGCCGATCATCAGCACCACGCCGAACTCGCCGACGGTGTGCGCGAAGGTGAGGATGGCGGCGGTGAGATAGCCGCGCCGCGCCAGCGGCAACGCCACGGTGAAGAAGCGATCCAGCGGCGAGGCGCCCAGCGTCGCTGCCACTTCCAGCGGTCGCTGGCCGATCTGCGCGAAGGCGTTCTGCAACGGCTGCACCATGAACGGCAACGAATACAGCACCGATGCCAGCACCAGACCGGGAAAGCTGAATGCCAACGGCGCCAGATCGAACGCGGCGGTCAGGCGCCCCAACGGCCCCTGTGGCCCCATCGCCAGCAACAGATAGAAGCCCAGCACCGAGGGCGGCAACACCAGCGGCATCGCCACCAGCGCCGCCACCGGCGCCCGCCAGCGCGACGCAGTGCGGGCCAACCACCACGCGATCGGGGTGCCGAGCGGCAACAGGATCAGGGTGACCACGCTGGCCAGTGCCGCGGTCAATACCAACGCCTGCATGTCGGCGTGATTCAGCCCCATGACCTCATGTTTTCGCCACGTTCGCTCATGGTGCCGCTGCTGGCGGCGGCACGAGGAAGCCGTACCGTTGCAGCACGGCGCGTGCCGGTGTGCTGGCGAAGAAATCCGCGAAGCGCCGCGCCAGTGCGTTGTCGCGGGCGCGTGCGGTGACGGCCATGCCCTGCAGCAACGGTTGATGCAGGCGCTCCGGTACCAACGCATAACTTCCCTGCCCCGCCAGTTCGGGATTCAGGGCCAGCGACAGCGCAATGATGCCGACCTCGGCATTGCCGGTCTGCGCGAATTGCGCGGCCTGCACGATGTTGTCGCCGAACACCAGGCGCGGCTGCACCGCGTCCCATACCCCTGCCGCTCGCAGCGCCTGCTCGGCGCGCTGGCCGTACGGCGCATGTTGCGGGTTGGCGATGGCGATGCGGTGGATGGCCGGGTCGCGCAGGTCGGTCAGCGTCATCTGCGAGGCGTCGCGGCCGGCGCTCCACAGCACCAGCCGCCCCACGGCATACGCTTGTACCGGTGCCTGCGCCAAGCCCTCGTCGACCAGTGCCTGCGGATAGGCGATGTCGGCGGAGAAATACAGATCGTAGGGTGCGCCCTGGCGAATCTGCGTCTGGAACTTGCCCGACGAGCCGTATACCACCTCAACGCTATCGTCGCGATGCGTCACGCGATAGTCGGCCACGATCTCGTCCAGCGCAAACTTGAGGTCGGAGGCAGCAGCGATGGTGATGCGTTCGCCAGCAGCAGCGATGCCTACCCAGCCGATCAACAGCAGCAACAATCCGCGCTGGATGCCGCCGTTCGTACGGATTCGCATCACCCCACCACCCGATTGCGACCGGCGCGCTTGGCCTCGTACAGCTTCTGGTCGGCGCGCGAGATCATGCGTTCGCGGTGCCCCAGATCGCCGCGCGCCGCGATCCCGATGCTGACGGTGATCTGCAGGCCCGGCGCAAACAAGGTCGAATCGATCGCCGCGATCGCCGCGCGCAGGCGTTCGGCGCGGGCGCAGGCATCGTCGAAATCGGCATCCGGGAACAACAGCGCAAATTCCTCGCCACCCCAGCGCGCCGCATTGTCGTAACCCACCTCATGCGCCAGCACGTCCGCCACCGTGCGCAACGCCTGATCGCCCGCCTCGTGCGAGAACCCGTCGTTGATGCGCTTGAAGTGATCGATGTCGACCAGACCGAAACACAACGGGCGATTGCTGGCGACCGCCACGTCGAACGCGCGCGCCAGCCGCTCGTCCATCGCGCGGCGATTGGCAAGGCCGGTGAGCGCGTCGGTGCGGGCCTGCCGCTCGAAGGCTTCGGACTGGCGACGGATGGTCTGGTTGAGATGTTCCAACTGGTCGTTCTTCTCGCTGAGCGCACGGGTGCGCTGAGTGACGATGGTGCTCAGTTCGCGCTCGCGCGCTTCGAGCGCGCGCACCCGGCTGCGGTACAGGCTGTACAGCACGCTGGCCAGCAGCAACCCCGCCAGCGGCAGGAACCAGGCACGTTGATACAGCAGCGGCTCGATCTCGAACACCTGGGTCGCGATCTCCTGGCTCCATTTGCCCGCGCGTCCAGCCGCCACCTGGAAGCGATACTCGCCGGGCGGCAGATTGGTGTACTGGGCGTTGCGCAGTTGCTCGCGATCCACCCAGTGCTTGTCGAATCCTTCCAGCCGATAGCGATACTGGATTTGCTCGGGCGTGCGATAGCTCAGGCTGACGTAATCGAGTTCCAGCTTGCGGGTACCAGGCGGCATTACGATGTGCGAACGCGGCGGGATCGGCCGTCCGTCCACCCGCACGCCCTCGATCACCACCGGCGGCGGCGCCATCTGGTACTTGCTGAGCTGGTCCGGCTGGATCACCGCTACACCCTTGGCGGTGGCGACCCACAGACTGCCGTCGCGCGCCCGCAACGCCGCCGGCCCGGAACCCCCGTTGCACTGGGCGCTGCCCATGCCGTCGGCCTCGGCAAACGTCACCGTGGGCAACTGCGTCGTGCTGCCCGACAGCACCGCCTCGACGTCGTTGCGACGCACGTTGATGACGCCGGAATTGGAAGTCAGCCAGAAGTTGTCGTAGGAATCGGTGATCACCTGGAACAGCGTCACCACCGGCAATCCGTTGCGCTGACTGACGATGCTCAGCGCGCCCTCGCGCCAACGCACCAGCCCGCGATCGGTGGCGAACCACATCGTGCCATCGGCGTCCTCGTGCATGCCGAACACGTCCTGGGCACCTTCCAGTGGCGCGATGTCCACTGCGGTGATCCGGTCGTCGGCGAAATAGGCGAGCCCGTTGGCGGTGCCGATCCAGATGCGTCCGTCGCGCGCCTGATACAAGCTCACGATGAAGTTGCGCGGCAAACCGTCGGCGCGCGAGTAGATGGTGGTCTGATCGCCCTTCACATGCGCCAGACCGCGTGCCGAGCCCACCCACAGGCTGCCGTCCTTCGCCACCAGCAAGGCGCGGATCTGGCTGGCCCACATCTTGCCGAAGGTGGTCTGCTGGCTGACGACCGCGCCATCTTTCCAGTGAATCAGGCCCTTGGAATACAGCCCGATCCAGATGCTGCCGTCGCGGTCCTCGGCCAGGCTGAGGATGGCGTCGCCGCTGAGTCCGGCGGCAGCGCCGACCGGCGTGATGGTTTCCTCGTGCCAGCGATCCAATCCCTGACTGGTGCCGATCAGCATCGAGCCGTCGTGCGCCTGCAGCACCGCCCGCACGTAGTCGTCGGACAGACCCAATTGGCGGTCGTAGCTGACGAACGGCGTATCGGCCAAGCGCACCAATCCGGCATTGGTGCCGGCCCAGACGTTGCCCTCGCGATCGATGAACAGCGATGGCACCCGGTTGTTGGGCAGGCCCATGGTGGTGTCGAGCACCTCCAGACCGCGCCCGCTGTAGCGCATCAGGCCGCGATTGACGGTGCCGATCCAGATCGCATCGGCGGCGTCCACGCGCAGGCTGGCAACCGCCTCGTCCGGGAAATCCGCCGCCAGCGGCACGAAACGCCCGCCCATGCCGCGGTACACGCCGTGCTCGGTGCCGACGTACAACGAGCCCTCGCGGCTCTGCACGATGCTGAACACCGCGCCCAACGGCAGCCCCTGTGCTTTTCCGAACGCCTGCACGCGATCGCCTTCGATGCGCGCCAGGCCATCGCCGGTACCCGCCCAGATCGCTCCGCTGTTGTCGGCGAAGACGGCGTAGACGATGCCTGAGGACAGCCCTTTGGTGTCATCGATCAGGGTGACCTTGCCGTGCGGATCGATCCGGGAAATCCCCTCGCTCTCGTGCGCCACCCAGACGTTGCCATCGCGATCCTCGATCGCGGCCATGGTCTCGTCCTGCGCCAGGCCATCCTTCTTGCCGTAGGTGCTCCACACTTCGTTGCGCAGGATGCTGACGCCGCCGCGCGACGTGGCGATCACCAGATGACCGCTCGCGCCCGCCGACACCGAGCGCAGCCCGTTGTCCTCGATCTGCGGAATCTCGCGCCGGCCGAAGGTGCGAAACTCCTGACCGTTGTAGCGCACCAGCCCTTCCCAGGTGGCAAACCACAGATAGCCTTCCGGCGTCTGCGCAATGCCATTGACCTGGTTGTGCGGCAGGCCGTCGCGGGTGGTCCAGGTCTCGCGCGAATAGGTAACGAGGGCTTTCTCGTCGGCGCCAAGCGCGGCGCCGCTCAGCGCCATGCCGGCCAGACACAGTGCAATCGCCAGACGACGGCACGCTGACCTCACGCTCATCATCGGATCACCCCAGCGCCGCATTGCCGCCCAGCACGCCCATGTGCTGGCGGTAGTGACGCAGTTCCGCCAGCGATTCCTCGATGTCGGACAACGCGGTGTGCGCGCCGGTCTTGTTCACGCCCTGCAATACCTGCGGCGCCCAGCGCCGCGCCAGTTCCTTGAGCGTGCTGACGTCGAGATTGCGATAGTGGAAGTAGCGTTCGAGCTGCGGCATCTGCCGCACCAGAAAGCGCCGGTCCTGGCAGATCGAGTTGCCGCAGATCGGAGACTTGCCAGGCGGTAGCCATTGCGCCAGGAACGTCAGCGTGGCCTGCTCGGCCTGCGCGTGCGAATGGCCGCTGTCGAGCACGCGCTGCCACAGCCCGGACTTACGATGGGTGTTGCGATTCCACTCGTCCATCGCGTCCAGCCGCGCCAGCGGATGCGCGATCGCCAGCTCCGGCCCGCGCGCCAGCACGTTCAATTCGCCGTCCGTGACCAGTGTCGCGATCTCGATGATCGAATCCGTATCCGGGTCCAGCCCGGTCATTTCCAGATCGATCCAGATCAGATTGTTATCGCTGAATTGCGCGTCGGTCATATCGATCCATCGGCCTGTCGCTGGCAATTGCGGCATCATACGTCAGCCGTGCCGCCCATACCCTGGCCGATTGGCATGGGGAAGCAGAGAAGCCGCGCCGCTGAGGATCGCATGCCGCCCGCCGAAGCCCTGAACCACTACAGCGTACTCACCGCCATGCTGGCGCCCGCCTTGCTGATGGCCGCCACCGGCTCGCTGCTGATCTCGGCCAACAACCGGCTGGCGCGCGTGGTGGACCGCCTGCGCCTGCTGCTGGCGCTACGCCATCGCGCCGATGCGCGCGACGGCGCCGCGCTCGAACGCCAGATCCTGCGCCACCGCCGCCGCAGCAACTACGTGCTGCGAGCCTGCATGATGCTGTATGCCGGCCTCGGCGCCTTTGTCGGTACCAGCCTCGCGCTCGCCATCGACGCCCTCAGCGGTTATCGCCTGGCCGGCCTGCCGACCGTGCTCGGTGTGCTCGGCGTGCTGTGCCTGCTGGTCGCCAGCGCCTACCTCAGCCTGGAAGTCCGCCTCGCAGTGCGCAGCTTCGACGAAGAACTCGACCACGAACTGGGCAAACGCCCCGGCTGAGTCCATGTGGGGCTGGGGTTCGGTCGCTTCGCGACAGCGCTCGCTACGCGAGCTACGGCGCACATGGATGTGCGAGTGCCGCGAGCGCAGGATGCGCAAGAGCGGCCGCCTTCGCTGCGCTCGGTCGCAAGCTCACCCCAGCCTACATCGCGGCCACGTAGGCTGGGGTGAGCTTGCGAACCCCAGCATGGCGACACAGCGCTCCACGTGCATCAGTCCCGCTTACGCCCACCGCGCCGCGCCCGAAAGTACGCGGTCAAGCGCGCACTCGCTTCTTCCGCCAGCACCCCACCGCTCACCTGCACGCGATGGTTGTGACGCGGATCGGCCAACAGGTCGAACACACTGCCGGCCGCGCCGGTCTTGGGATCGCTGGCACCGAACACCACCCGCGCCACCCGCGCATGCACCATCGCCATTGCGCACATGGCGCACGGCTCCAGCGTCACGTACAGCGTGCAACCCAGCAGCCGGTGATTGCCGAGTCGCATCCCCGCCTGACGCATCGCCACGATCTCCGCGTGCGCGGTCGGATCGTGCTCGACGATGTTGCGGTTCCACCCCTCCGCCAGCAGATTGCCTGCCGCATCCACGATCAGCGCCCCCACCGGCACCTCATCGTCCTCGCGCTCCGCCCGCCCCGCCAGCGCCAGCGCGTGGCGCATCCAGCGGGTGTCGGGGTCGCTTGCCGAATCGGTGGGGGTGCTAGTCATGAACGGCACTTCGGATCGTAGCGGATGACGGTCGGTTGATCGCACAATGCTCAGGACGCTGCGGTCACATTGGTGCGGTCACCGACAGTGGCTGGCGAGGACACCACCAGAAAGATCACATCCTCGTCGGAGTGATTGACGAAGCGATGCGTGACACCCGGCGCCACGTGCACGCCCTGCCCTGCGGCAAACGTCACTGACCCCTCGGGCAGTTCCAACACCGCCTCGCCGTGCAAGACGAAGAAGAACTGCCGCGCCCGCGAGTGAAAATGCCGCACCTCGCCCGCGCCCGCCGGCACGCGCTCCTGAATGACGCTCAACTCCGGATGCTTGAGCAAGTGCCAACCATCGCACACCCCGCCCCAGACATAGTGTTCCGAATTGTGACAATCGGAGGGCGATCGATGCGTCGTCATGTGGCAGCTCTGAGCGTAATGCGGCTTGGAGGACAAGAGTACCCACTACGAATTGGGTTTAGCGCACAAGGCTCGCAATCACCCCGAAATCCCATGCTGCCGCCGCGCCTGAGCAATCCGCTGCGCCACATCCGGCGCCAGAGTGCCTTTCTCGGCTTCGCCGAAGATGCGCGCCAGCACGCGCTTTTCTTCGTCGTCGATGGTCTGGTCGCGCAAGGCCAGGGCGAGCAGGTGTTCGAGTTCGGCGAGGTCGAGCTTGCCGTCGTTGCTGAATACCGGGATCGAGGCGAGCAGGATGTCGAGATGGGGATGGCGGTTACGGGTCATGCGTTGTCCTTGTCTTGCGGGTTCTTGCCGTTGCGTTGGGCTTTGAGTTCGTCGAGCTTGCGCTGGCGCCAGTCGCTGTCATCGATGCCGGCGACCAGGCCGTTGAGATCGCCACCGCTGAGGCCGACGTCGCGCATCAGCGAATCGAGCAAGGGCGCCTGGGCGCGATAGCGCAGCGCGCTGGACACCACCTGTTCGGCCAGGTTGCCGTTGCCTGCCGCGCCACTATCGCCATCGCCACCGCGCGCTGCGGCGGCTCCGGCGTTGAGGCCATCGACCTGGATGATCTTGATGCCGTCGATGGCTTCCATCGGCTTGACGCTCTCGCGGATGATGTCTGGCAGGTGCTTGATCAGCGCCATGCGCAACTGCATGGCGATCTGTTCGGTCGAGAGCAGGTTGGCGGCTTCGTTGAGCTTGCGTTGGCCTTCGGAATCGGCGGCATAGCGCGCTTCGGCGGCCTGCGCACGCAGTTTCTCGGCGGTGGCGTCGGCGTCGGCGCGCAGCTTCTCGGCGGTCGCTTGGGCTTCGGCTTCGATACGGCGCTGATCGGCGTTGGCGTTGGCGAGGGTGCGTATCGCGTCTGCCTTTTGCTCGGCCGCCTCTTTGTCCGCCTTGGCGGCAATGGTGATGGCAATCTGCTCGCGCTCGGCTTCCTTGCTGGCTTCGACCAGTTCGATGCGCTTCTGGCGCTCGGCACGCTCGACCTCACGCACGGTATCGACCTGTTCGGCCGCCTTCACCGCCTGCGCGCGAGCCGCGTCGGCAGCCGCCAGTGCCTCGGACTGCGCCTTGGATTTCTCGGCAACGGCAATGGCGCGGTCCTGCTCGGCCAGTTCAACCACCTTCTTCTGCAGCACATTGGCGGTCTCGACATTCTTCTGTTTCTCGATGTCGCGTTCCTTGAGCTGCTGGTCCATGGCGATGCGCTGTTCTTCCACCGCGCGCTGGGCCTGGATCTTGGCCTGATCGACCTGTTGCTGCGCGCTGATCTGCGCGCTCTCGGCTTCCTGGCGCTTTTGCGCCTGCTCACCCGCGATCTCCGCCATCTGCGCGGCGCGGCGGATTTCGACTTCGCGCTGCTGCTCCAGCTTGGCGTATTCCTCGTCGCGCGACAGCGTCAGCCGCTGCAGCTCGGCTTCGAGATTCTTGCGCTGGATCAGCACGGCGGTGTCCTGCTCGATCTCGTTGCGCTTCTTGCGGCGCAGCTCGATGGCCTCGGTCAGCTTGGTCAGGCCCTCGGCATCGAAAGCGTTATCCGGGTTGAAGTACTCCTTGCTGGTCTGGTCTAGCCCGGTCAGTGACACCGATTCGAGTTCCAGGCCGTTCTTGAGGATGTCTTCGGACACCACCTGCTGCACTTTCTGCACGAACAGCGAGCGCTGCTCATGCAGTTCTTCCATGCCCATCTCCGCCGCCACCGAGCGCAACGCATCGACGAACTTGCCTTCGACCAACTCCTTGAGCGACTCCGGTTCCATGGTCTTGATGCCCAGGGTCTGGGCAGCGTTGGCGATGGACTCTTCGGTGGGCTGTACGCGCACGTAGAACTCGGCCTGCACGTCCACACGCATGCGGTCGCGGGTGATCAGCGCCTGCTCGCGGGCGCGCTGCACGTCCAGCTTGAGGGTGTTCATGTTGACTCGGATGATCTCGTGCAGCACCGGGAACACCAGCGCGCCGCCGTTGACGATCACCTTTTGCCCGCCGAAGCCGGTACGTACGAAGGAGATTTCCTTGGTCGCACGCCGGTACAGGCGCGCGATGACCAACAACACGAACAGCAGAAAGCCGAGCGCCAGCGCGCCGGCCACGACGATGCCCATCAGATCGATACCTTGCGAAAAGTCCATTTCGACTCCTTGTGAGTTCACTGTTACTACGACAAAGCAGGATTGTTGTTGCGGATGGCACGATATGTCGCGCCGTGCTGGGCGACGAGCAACACCTGTTCGCCGGGTTTGAATTCCTCGCCCGCCTCGTCCGGTTCCAGCATCACGTAATGGGTCTGCCCGTGCAGGTCGCGCACGCGCGCTTGCGCCGCAGCGCCTTGGCGCGCGCTGCCGAGCACGAGAGTGGCAACGCGGCCGATCATTGCCTGCTGCGATACCACCTGGGTTTCATCCTTGGGCAGCACGCGCGCCAGCGCACCGCCGAATATCCGCACGCCGCTCAGCGCCACCGGCAGTATGGCCGGCCCGGCGATCCAGGCCGGCAGCATGAAACCGGTCAGGCTCAGCAGCATGCCCTGCGCGATCCATCCAGCAACCCCGTAACAGACCAGAAACGTTGCCAGCAGAATCAGCACCGGCACCTTGCCGAAGTGAATCCAGCCCATGAAGCGGTCGGCCAGTGAATGCGCCGCCAGCTCCGAACCATCGACGTCGCCGACGTTCACGTCCAGATCGAACCAGCCGTCGAGCAGGCCGGAGACGCTGGCGCCGAACGCAAAACCCAGCAATTCCAGCACCGTCAGCAGCGCCATCATCGCCAGGGCGATGGTGAACGGCAGATTGGCGCTGGCGGTCATGAACTCAAGCATTGAGCACCTCGTCGATGGGGATTGGCGTTCATTGCCACGTTGCGGACACTGCAAGGAAGGTCCAAACAAGCTGTCATTGCGAGCCGCGAAGCGGCGTGGCAATCCAGGAATGTCCGGAATAAACGCTGGATTGCTTCGCTGCGCAATGACGGCGAATGACGGTTGTTCATAACGGCCCTAGTGTCGCCGCATGGCGAAGCGCTACTGACCGCTCTGCGCCTTCACCTGCGCCAGGCGTTCGCGGATGCGGTTCTTGCGTGCCAAGTCTTCGAGTTCCGCCAGCTTGGCGCTATCGCCGTTCATCGCGCCCGATCCGGGTACGCCGCTTTGCGCCATCACCCGGCCGAAGGCGCGTTCGGCCTCGCCCACCTTGCGTGCCGCCGCGCCGACGCCCGACGCCTCGCCCGAGGCTTGCCCAGCCTGGGCGGCGGCCTTTTGCGCTTCGCGATACTGATTGAGTTCGGTCTCCATCTCGCGACGGCGCGCGCTCAGCGCGGCCACATAGCCCTCCAGTTCCTTCTGCTTGCCGGCGCCATCGGCGATGCTCGCTTCCAGCACCGGAATCTGCGCCTCGATGTCGAACTGCCGGGCGATCGCCGCTTCGGCCAGATCCTCTCGCCCTTGCTTCACCGCCAATTCGATCTGCTCGGCCAGCGACTCGTGTTTGCGGCTTTCCTCGATCAGACGCTTGTTGGCCAGATGCTTGGCGGCGATGACGCGGCCAAGTTCGGTACGAACCTCGTCGGTGGCGCCGTCAATCTCACGCAACGCCTGTTCCATCACCACCTCGGGCGCGGCGTTCTCGACGGCGCTGATCACGGCATTGACCGAGCCGGCAATCAGGCGGCCGACACGCGAACCGATGGACTCTTTCATGATGCACTCCCTTTGTGAACAGGACGGTTGGCAACGATGAGCTGACACAGTTCCAAGGTGCCGGGCAGGCTCTGACCGATCAACTCGGGGTTGTAGCAAGGCGCCCTGGCAGTCACGCCCAGGCGCAGGATGGCTTCCATGAAGCGGAAGATGCGATCCGCCAGACCCGCCTCGAAGGCCTGCATGGCATCCTCGCTATGCGGCCCCTCGCCCGGCCCGGTCATCAGATAGGCCACGATGTCCGGCAGCCAATACAGCGTGTCGGCGATCAGTTCCGAGCGTTGGCGCGTGGTCAACTCATGGCTGCGCAGCGCCTGATGCGTGGCTTCGAGCAACTCACGAACCCGCAACAGACTGCTCTCATAGCTGCGCGACTGCGCGTGCTCCATGCGTGCGCGCGTAATCAGACCTCGCAATTTCTCGCTGGGCGTCACCGCGCCGGGCAGTTCCAGCCCTGCCAGGAACTCGGCATCTTCGTCGGTGACCCGGAAGCTCAGAGGCGTACTCTTACCGCTCATGCGACACACCTTGATGACGTTTGAATGCGAATGTATTCATTCGATTTCGACTTGTCAAGCGATGAGCGGGGCCCAGATGGGTCTGGCCTCGGAGCGCCAAACGACCTATTCTTACCAAATGATGATCGATGATTAGAGGGTATGACCATGGCCGCCACCGCCACCCTGTCCAGCAAGTTCCAGATTTCCATTCCGAAGGCCGTACGCGAAGCGCAGCACTGGGAGGCTGGGCAGGAGTTCGTGTTCATCCCCAAGGGCAA
>JANRIF010000060.1:0-16051 GCA_033765245.1 Lysobacteraceae bacterium | reverse complement strand
CTGTGGGATCGTCCCGAGCGCGCGCAGTGGTTCGGCGGCGGCTACGACACGCCCGGCATCCACTCGATATGCGTCGATCCGCGAAACCCGAGGGTGCTGCGCCTGGCCATCTCCAGTGGCGGCGTGTGGCAAAGCGACGATGCCGGCGAATCCTGGGCGCAGACCGCGCACGGGATGTTCGCCACCTTCATGCCGCCCGAGCGCCGCGACGATCCGAACATTCAGGACGTGCATCGCATGGTGCAATGCCAAGGCGCGCCGGATCGGCTGTGGGCGCAGCATCACAATGGCGTGTTCGCGTCAGTGGATGGCGCCCGCTCCTGGCAGGAGGTGCCGGACGTCAAGCCGTCGGTGTTCGGCTTCGCAGTTGCCGTGCATCCGCGCGATCCCGACACCGCCTGGTTCGTGCCCGCAGTCAAGGACGAATGCAGGGTGCCGGTCGACGCCCGCCTCGTGATCGCCCGCACCCGCGACGGCGGCCGCTCGTTCGACCTGCTGCGCGACGGGCTGCCGCAGGAACCCGCCTATGATCTGGTCTACCGGCACGGCCTCGCGATCGACGCGAGCGGCGAACGCCTGGCCTTCGGCTCCACCACCGGCGGGATGTGGATCAGCGAGGATCAGGGCGAACGCTGGCGCGCCGTCGAAGCGCGGCTGCCGCCGATCCATGCGGTGATGTTCGCCGAGGATTGAGTCGCCGCTCGCCATGAACTGTCTCCGGTTCCCGCCGCACCGGACTCGGACTTGGCGTAAGCCGCTTGAACCCCCCTTCGCCTGCGAAGGGGGCCGGGGGGATGCGAGCGCAGCGAGTGCTTCGGCGCGGCGAGCAAAGCGTGCGGGGCGAGGACATTCGCGCATCACCATCCGACGCCTCGGTTCATGGTCCGTGTGCAGTTCCAGCCACACCGGAACATGTGACTCGCCACGTCGAGCGCGAATGCCCGTCACCGGAAACTGTCGCGAGTGCTTTTCCGGGCCGAAAAGCAGCCGCCGGCGCACATCGTGCTCCCACACACTCGTCCGCAGCACAACCCGCAGGAGACACCCTCATGACGTCGAACACACGCGCGAAGATCTTCCCGAACCTGTGGTACTCGGAACAAGCCGAAGATGCCGCGAAGTTCTACGCATCCATCTTCCCCGACTCACGGGTGAACCACGTCACCTCACTGATGAGCGAGTCGCCAAGCGGCCCACCGGGATCGGTCAAAGTGGTCGATTTCACCCTGCTTGGCCAGCGCTTTCAGGCGATCAGTGCCGGACCTCACCACGACTTCAACGATTCGATTTCGATGGTCGTCCTGTGTGACGATCAGGCCGAGATCGACCGCTACTGGAACGCGCTGCTCGCAGGAGGCGGCAAGACCCAGGCCTGCGGATGGCTGATCGATGGCTTCGGGCTTCGATGGCAGATCGTACCCGCCGCGTTGGATGCGATGATGCGCGACCCGGATCAAGCCCGCGCAAAGCGCGTCAGCGATGCACTGCTGAAGATGGTGAAGCTGGACATCGCGACGCTTGAGAAAGCCTACAACGCCTGAGCGCGCGCAGGCGACCGGATGCACATGAGACCCGAAGAGAAAGCACACCGCACGGCACTTCGTCGCGATTCCGGCAACCGCAAGCCGCCCGCACCGAACGCGCCCGCAACCGGCACGCGCTACCTCATCGCCCACGCATGCTTCGGCTGTCGAAGGAGCTTCAAGGTCGCGCCTCGGACGCGCCCGGCCAAGTGCCCAAATTGCAGCGCCCCACTCCACACGATGGGTCGCTCGTTCAAGGCCCCTGCCGCCCGCGACCTCGAGCAGTGGGCCAAGGTCAAGGCGCTCTACGACGCTGGCTTTCGCTTCTTCAGCTATCGCGGTTTCGATTGCCCGCCGTTGCCGGCGCGCTTGGCGGATTTGGACGCCTTCATTCGTGACAACCTTGAGCATCCGTTGCGCGTGGGCCGCCGTGATGCGCCATCGCAACGACATTCACCGGACTCCGAGGAGAGGCGCGAGAAATCATGTGACTCGGATGGTGGCTCATGGAGGAGTCGCATGCTACAAAGCTAGATCTGAAGCCTCATGTCGCCGCATCGCGCAGTGTCGAAACAAATGTTACGTCACCTTGAAGTTACCTCTAATCGTATCAACCTTGGTGAGGAACACTTTTCGCCAACCCCAGGGAAACACCATTGAAGCCAAACAACGGCCCGCTCAGACGCCAGCACTACTGGGATCTCAACGCGGTTAATATCATCCTCAACACTACCAGTCAAGTATGTACCAACCAATCTTTCGACTTCCGTATGTGTAGCTGTAAGTTTCTTAGAGTCTTGATAGAATCCAATAGATCCATGTGTTACCAAGATACTGTCAATTCCTGGCTGGTAACTTTGATTGCTGTACATATTCGTCGTGGGAGCTGGCAGAGAAACGAGTGTGACCTCGTTGCGTGGAACATCAACGCTGTAGGAAGTTGCGCCTGCCCAGTAAAATTCTAGGTCATTGATGCTCTCGATAAATCCTGTATGAGAGACAGAAGTGAATGATCTCGCTGGAGTTTTCCCATGGATATCTTTTGGCGGCGACGGACTTTTGAGTAATTTATTGCATAATGGATTCTTGCTCACAGTTGACGATATATCGGACAGATCTTCGCATACGAAATCGTTAATCGCTTGCTTCCAATCAGCAGCCTCTTTCTGGCCTTGGGTAACGTAGTGCGCAGCCAAAACCATCAACTGCGCTGCCAAATCTATCTTGGCATCTTTCACCTGAGATGACCGATAAGCATCAATTAATGCATCCCAATATTCGGAAGTTATTTCATTACCCGCTATAACGCTAGACTCCAGCGAGTTGACCATATTGTTAATGGTAACGTTTGTTTCGGATACAGCCTTCACTCGCTGCGCGCCCCTAATTATGGCCAGACTTACCGACAAAAGCAAGAATGTCATGAATATTGAAACCAAGCCAAGAATGAGTTTGACTCGAGTAGATTCCTGAAAAGTCTTGAGAACATTCACATGCAAGATCAGCGCGAGTGCAAGTAACGGCATTGCACCAATGCTAGTTAGGATGATGACTTCCGGATTATCTGGGGTCGCGATCTTCGCGGCAACCGCGATAAAAGCTGTCAACACAACCCCCGCCAGTGTTAAAGGAGTTCGAATCTCCTCGATCTTGAAGCTGATCTTGGCTGCGAGTGTACGAGATTTTCCGTTTTTGTTAATTTTAACGATTTCCTCGCCCGGCATCATGTTGGGACCTCTCTGAATGGCGCATTGGAGCGAATGGTGCATGGGAGCGAAGGGTGAACCGGCGCTTTGCGCGCTTCGCATTCCCTTTTCCCCCGCATTGAACCTCGCACTTCGTCGACCTCCTATTCATCCAAATCGCGGACGGCGAGCGCCACCCAGCCGCGCTGTTTGACAAGGAGTCTGCCAATGTTGCCCAAGCTCTGATCATCATTCGAATCCATCTCTGCGAACTCTTTTTCGGTGTCCGGCAGAATGGTCCAGCCCTGCGTCGCGGAATTCTGCAGGCCGCCCTGGGTCTTGGCGACCGCCACGCGATAGATACGGTTTGTCATCTATTCGACTCCCGGAAGGTTTCGCTTGAGATCAGCGGGAAGTTCAAGGAAGCATTTCCTATATTCATCCTTCGTATCGGCGTTCCGGAAACATTCGGCCTTGCTCGATTCGGGAGTCAAGAGCTTCGATCCCAACTTAGCGATAAAGGCTTGCTTCTTTTCCTGCGTGTTGATTCGCTGTTCCAGTCCCGGCCAAAATTGATCGAAGAGGGTTGCGTCGGTAAGCCGCATTCGCGCAACGGATTGCTGGGCCTCTTCCTTCAGCTTCTGTTCCTCCACGCGGACGCGCTCGTTCAAGTAGTCGAGGCAAGAGGTCAGCAGCGACTGATACCTGGCGTCGGTCATGCGGGTGGACAGATCGCGATCAGTCATGCTCTTCAGGCAGAAGAGCATCACTTCGGTATCGTCGCTGAAGGAGCGCAAAACGATCGCGTTGACGATGTCGGCGACCTTTTCGATGGCATCGGTGCGCCCACCATCGGCGGCGTCTAAGACCGAGCTTGTCACCTGGGTCGAGGCAGTCACGTCGCCCGTTGCCGACAGCCGCCGGAGGTTGGCGTGGTGGTCCGTATTGGTGGTCAGGAATTCCCTAGCCGATGCCATGGATGTTCGGGCTTGGTCGCATTTGGCTTGATTCGCATTTTGTGGCTCGCTCAGGTCTTCGCCCTTCTTCACCGCATCGGCTATGGAGTCGCAGACCTTCTGTTCGCCGTTGAGTTCGTTGAAGTGGGTTTCGGCGTTACGGTAGGCGATCTCGGCTGCCTCCTTGGCCTTGAGCGCATCGTCCAGCCGGACGATGGCTGCGTTGCCTCCGCCTCCCGAGGACGTCCCGGCGGCTCCGATGATGACAGGCGCGGGTGTGACAACGCCTGTGATCTGTTCGATGGCCAGGATGGAGACGATCAGACGCTGGTCGCGGATGGCCTGGATGGATATCTCTAGCTCGTTGTAGGCGCCGTTCAGATATCGCTCGCACGTTCGGAACATGAGTTCTCGCAGCATGTTGATGGTCTGCGTGCGCGGTATGGTGGAACCTTGCTCGGCACTGCTGAATGCAGCCGACAGCGCGGCCTCCATCCTCGCCGGGTCGACCGACTTGCCAAAGCTACCCGAGGCGCCAAGCGCTTGGGCTACGACGCTGAACACATCGGGGCTTGGTTCCGAACAGACCCTTGTCACGCCCTTTTTCTTGCCATCCTCGCTCAGTGCAGCATTGCGGAGGATGGCGCGCTGCTTCGCGTCCACGGTGGTGATGGAATCCTGATCAGTAAGCGCCGCGTGCCGGAATATGGCCTTCTGGTTCGCCGTGCATCCTGCGAGTAGGGCTATCGTCGCTGCGAGGAAGCAGACGCAATGGAGAGAGAAGTGCGTAGTTCTCACGGTTAGCCCCAATTGGCGTATGTGCCGGGAAGGAGTCAGGTTGAATTTAATTTTTCGTTAGCTGAGGCATGTGAGCGACAGCAACAACTACGCCGCAAACACCCCCAGATCCGTCCATTCCGCATGCAGCAACGCCCACCAGTCTTCCGCCAAGCCGCGCTGGACGTATTCGTAGGGCAGCCAGCCGTAGCCGGCTTCGCCCCAGTTGATGCCCCAGGAGTTGCGGATCAGCAAGGCGCCGGTTGTCTTTGCGCCAGTGCGTGGGTGGCGGACGATCCGCGCGTCGTCGTAGCCCACTGCCACCACGGCATGCCCGCCATTCATGCGATCGCCGGGCTCGGGGAAGGGAATGGAGCCGTCGGGCGTGGCATTCCACAAACTGGAATAGACCGAAAAGCCGAACATCGACGGCAGGCCGGCGGCAAGATGGGACTTCACGCGTGTCAGCGTGTCGGCGCCGTTCGAGCCGGGTGGGTCGAGCCGGTAGTACTCCAGCGATTTGTAGTTCTGGGCAAAGGCGTAGCAGAACGCTTCGGGTTCGTCATCGAAGCGTGCGATGGCATAGGGCCAGTACTGCTCCGGTGGTACGCCGAAGACCACCATCGCTTTCATGGTGTCGCGCAGAAAGGCGCCGGTGTCGCCGTTCCAGCCCATCAGCCGACGAGTGGTGCGGTATAGGAACAGGCGCGAGATGTCGAGCAGTTCGCCATTGGCGCGCAGCCAGTAGTATTCGAGCAGGCCGGCGCCGGCTTGGGCGGTGCACGAGCCCAACTCGCCCTGGTCCTCGACCGGCGAACACCAGGGGCGCAGATCGACGCTCCTGGGCGCGGCTTTGGCGCCCTTGGGGAAGGCGGCTGATTTCAGTTTGCGGGCGACGCCGCTGTCGGCTGGCGTGTGGTCACGAAAGTCGGCGCGGTCCGGAAGCCATCCCATCGCAAAGCGTTTCATGCCTGCACTCCTTTGGAGCAACTGGCATCACTCGGCGCGACGGGAGCTGTTGGCGAAACCCGCACGTGCGAGGCCGTGGACCGGTATGCCGGTCCGCGGAGTGGGCCTTCTGCGTGGGTCGGGCTTTCCCCTCCTGCCCCAACGCGGGCGCTTGGAAAAACCGGCCACAGTTTTGGGAAGCGGATCTGCCGCGAACAACGGAACTTGCTTGCGCTCGCCGATCGGCATGGTCACACGCGGCATCCGCCGCGACTGGCTTATCGCGCGCCTCTCATCGGGTGTCTACCGGGGCGGAAGGCTTACACCATGGCCGTGCAAACAGCCTGTCCCAGATGGCCAGCGCCGGCTTGGGTTCGAAGTCGCCATCGACCAGACCGATGCTGGTGAACAACGGCAGGCTTTCCGGTATCGGTGGCGGGGCGCTGTTCAGGTCGATATCGGCAAACAGGAGTTGCAGCCAGGCGGTCGCCTTGACGCCATCCAGCAAGTCGGCCTGACGCTTGATGTAGCGCGCTTGCATGCGTGGATGCGAGCTGAGCGCTCCGGCATTGCTGCTGGCCCAGCCGCCCTCGGTCACCATCACCGGCAGGCGGCGACCACCCAGCAGGCGCTTGTAGTAGTTCGACGGCAGGTGCTCGGGCTCCGCCCAGCCGAGGTAGGGATATGACGACAACCCCAATTGCTGGATAAAGGGGAAGTCGGCGAAATCCTCCTCGACGCCGACATAGGGGCCAGGCGACCCGATATCGCCGAGTCGCCCCCAGGCCGCTTCGACCTGCACGCTGGCAAGCAGCGTGGTCGTGCTGCCGGCATCGCGCAGCGCGGCGGCGGTGTCGTTGGCCGTTTGCACCGCCGCCGGATACATCTCGGGCGCCAGGATGCGGATCAGGTTGCTTTCCGCAATCAGACCCAGCACCTGCGGCTTGAGCACGCGGTCCACGGCAAGCATGTAGTCACGGTAAAGCTGCTGCACCTCAGGTTCGGCGATGCTACGCCCGGCAGCACGCAATTGCGGAGCCTCCTGGCCCCGCGACAGCCCATCATTGAGATCGCCCATGAAGATGAGCTGTAGCCCCTTGCTGCGCAGATAGTCCACAAGCTGCACCTTGTCGCGCTCGAGAATGGCGCCCGGCGTCATGCCGGCCAGCAGATCGGTCCACGGCAGTTCTTCGTGGATGATCGCCAGCTCCGCGCGCTGGCTCCATAGGTCGATGCCATGCAAAACGGCTTCCACCGTGGGACGCGGTGGAATGGGCGAAAAACCCATCTTCCAGCACCGACCCGTCTCCGGCTTCCGTGGCCTCCCGTCGCTGCGCGGGCTGTAGCCGGCCAACGGCGCAGCCGCCAGTGCCAGCAAGAGTCGACGCCGCAAGTCATCCGCTCCAGAACCCGATCTGGCCATTGTCGAAACCCATGCAGTCGTTGCCATGTCACGCATCGCGCCAATACCAATGTTCAGGGGCGCTTGATTCGCCACGCGAAGGCGCTGCGCGGAGGGAACCCCGCTGAGGCTGCTCGGCGGTCCAACATACCACCTCGCCCCTCCACCGAATGCTCGGCAGCAGGTCCCGCTTTGGCACGGAACTCGCTTCCGGTCGCCGACCAGCGCGGTTACCTCCCGCATCCGTAGCTATTGACCCACCCCAGGGCGGCCTCAACCCGCGCCTGTTGCGTCCGCCTTCGCCGCCCTCGCGAAGAGCTTGCTGAGCAGGTAGGCGGAAACGCAGGCCAGCGCCAGCCACGCCGGCCACAACGCGGCGGAAGCAAAATCGCGGCTGCTCCAGGTTGCTGCGGCGGCAATGATCGTCGGCAGCCACATGAGGTGCATGCAGCGGACGAGCCATGGCTTCCATTTCGTGCGGTCGCGTTGGCCGGCTACTGCATTCCAAGCGAGCGTCACCAGCCAGTACGCCGTCAGCAGACCCCAGAACCAGCGCGGGCTGCCGGCGCCCCATAGCGAGCGCGACACGTCGGTGTCGAAGGTGTTGTCCACCGGGCTGAGCGTCAGCAGCGACCACGACAGCAGCGTGAACGCCAGGAAGTCGAGCAGTTTCATGGGCAGTGTGTAGGTCACGGGCGGGATCTGTCGCTCGATCAGCTCGGAGGTGATGACGGATTCGTTCAGTATCGTGACGACCAGGACGGCGGCGGGCCACATAACAGGCTCTCCGAGGGCGCCGAGGAATGCCCGGCAGGCGCCCAGGAACAGGATGCCGCTGATCACGTTGTAGAAGGTCATGGCCGCTGTCTCCTTTCGTTACTACTGCTCTGAAGGAAGGTCCGAAGATGCGGTCATTGCGGGAAGCCGGTTCCGGTGTGGCTGGAACTGCACATGGACCTTGAACCGACGTAGCGGATGGAGAAGCGCGAATACCCGTGCCTCGCAGGCAATGCTCGCCACGTCGGAGCACTCGCTGCGCTCGCATCCCCCCAACCCCCCTTCGCCCGCGAAGGGGGGCGCCACAGTCCGCGTCGCGAGGGCCGTAATGCCCGCGGCGATCCATGCCGCGCCCTGGCGAATACCGACCACTTCTCGATGATGCAGTGCTCGGCTCATGGGGCGGGTTTCGCCGTCTACGGCGTCCCGAGACACCCATCCGGTATGGAGTCGATGGTGAAGCATTTGTCGTTCGGGTTTCGCTCGGTGCAGACACCCGTGTTCATGCCGGTTCTACGGCAGTAATGCCCCGGGTGCGCTTTGGTGCCGGCGGGCAGGTCGAAGCGATCCTGGGTTTGCACCACGGCATCCATGGCAGGGATGAGCAGTTCCACGGGCACCGTGTCCTGGGAGGTGGTGAAGACTTTATGGGCCAGGGATTGCAGGGTCTGGGTCGCGGCCGTCTTGTCGCCTCGATCCAGGCTGTTCTCGATGCCGACGGTCATTTCGAGCAGTTGCGCGGCGAGGCCGGCATCAACCGCCTTGATCGCGTCCGTGGCCGAGCGCAAGGCGGTAAGTTTCACCGGTTGTTGGTCGATGCGTCGTTCCGATGAGTTCTGGCATCCGGTCAGGCCGAAGCCGAGGACGACGAGCGCAATCACGAGCCATACCTTGGATGCGCGGTTGATGTTTGTGTGTTTCATGGTCTATGCCCTCTCGTGAGCCCGAGCCAGGTCAGAACCACCGGGTAGAGCCGGCTCGATGCCGTGGTGATGCCAACGTGCAGTCCGTGCCCGAGCGGCCATCCGTCCCGTTTCGCGCACGTCATCCGGGGCGTTGGGGCGATTGCCAGTTCAGTGCATCGTCCCCGTCGCGTCTGCGCCGTTGGCGCTTGACCCGACTTACGGTTGGCGGCCTGTGGCTCAGCGGTTCACGGCACCGGGCAAGGGCACAGCCACTCCACCGCCATGCGGCGGCTTGGGCATTGTCGAAGGGGAAACCGTATCCGCGCGTCATGCGCGCGAAGCGGACCTGCGGCGGCGCACGTACGCGCCCAGTGCCATGCCGATCAGCCAGGGCAACGCAAGCAGCAGACTGCCCGGGATGAACCACGAGAAGAAGAATCCGCCGAAGCGCGGCAGGCCGCCATCGGCAAACCAGCCGATGGCGGCGACAAAAAGCAGTTCTGCGGCGATCAGTGCGATGAACAGTTCACTCGCGCGATGGGTGCGTCGGCCGGCGAGATAGAACGCCGTTGCGGCGAGCGCAATCGCCATGAAGACGCCGGCCGGGCGCGGGTCGCGTCCCCACGATCCGACCAGTGCGTGAAGCGACACCGCAGCCAGCAGGCACGCGATGATGCTTGCCAGCGCCGTTATCACGCGCAGCACGCCGCCCGCAGCTGCTGGCTTGGAGATCGCCATCAGGCGGAGCGTCCGCGGGCGAGACGGCGGGGCGCCATGTGCGCGCGCCCCGCCGGATCAACCCGGCTGGATTTCAGGGAATGGACGCGCGAGCCGCGCATGCCTGGATCGCTCCCTTGTCCTGGCCGCTGATCGTACCGTCGCGCTTTAGCGCCTCGGTGAACTGCGACACGCCGCTGACGAACTCGCCATGGTTGCGAGCCCCGACCACTAGCTGGCCGATGCCATCCGACAACGTACAACCGTCCGCCCGCAGCAGGTTGCCCACGCCGGAATCGCAGCCGTCGATCACGATGGTCGGCTCGAGATTCGAACTGGGACACGCATCGGTATCGTCGGGATGGCCGTCGCCATCGCTGTCGCGAACGCCGACTGAAAGCCCGATGAGCGCGCTGTTGCCGATATCGGGATTGCTGGTCGAGCGTGCGAACACGGTCAGCGTATCGAACTCGCGAGTGGTGCCGGCAGGCGCGAACATTCTCACCTTGACCACCGCCGACGCCCCGCTTGCCACGCTGACCACCGAAGGTTCGACACCGGTGACGTAACGGGCATCGTCGCTCGCGGTGATGCGGAACGAACCCGCCGCGCCGAGGTTGGTCACCAGAAACTCGACAAACGTGTTGGTTCCGGGCTGCAACGTCGCCCCGCCGTCCGTGGCTTCCACCTTCACGGTCTGTCCGCGGAAGGTCGGCGCGAACGCGCGCTGGAACGGGTTGCCGCTGGCGTCGACGCCGCGCGCGTAGACCCGGAACGGCGTGGACGGCGGCGCGAGGCTGCCGCCGAACTCGTCCGCCGCGATATCGACGTTACCGCCCTGGGCAAGCGCGAGCGGCCCGAGCAGCGTGCCGTCGAGGGCCACGCGCTCGAACTGCACACTGGCATATGGGCCGTGCACTCGAGCCCGCACGGTCTCCTCGACGTCGCGAATCGGCTGCCCGTTGAGCGGGAACAGTCCCTGATGCTCCTCGCGTCCACGCAATTCGACGAAAGCGAAGTCGGCGAAGTCGATCGGGCTGTTGCCCAGCACCGACAGCGACAGGTCGCCGGAACCGTTGACCGACATGTTCCAGTTGCCCTTCTCGGGACCGTTGACGGTATAGATGCGTGCGGTGGACAACTGGGTGAACACGACGTCGGGATCGGTCGGCAGCACCTCGACGCCCGACGGCCGCACCAGCCGCACCAACGACAAGGTATCGGCGCTCACCGAAAACGTCACGCGGGTGACGCTCGGGTCCACCGGTACATCAAAGCTCTTGGCACTACCCGTGAAACGATCATTGAGGACCAGCATCGGGCGCAAGTCGCCGGTAAGGGACGGCTCGATGAGATGGAAGATCGAACCGACTTCGGAACGACGGATGAAGAACACCTGGCCGCCGGTCTCTTGCGCGCCGCGAATGTAGGCGGGATCGACCGGCGAACAACTGCCGGTCAGCACGTAGTTGATGGTGATCTTCTTGGCGTTGGCGGCGGCGGTGACATTGCCGCCCAACGACGAGTCCTTGGCGGATGCATCGCTGTAGAAGTACAGCTTGGCTCCACTACTGGCGCCGGAGATGGCCGACAGCAACCCGGCCTGCGAAAGCTCGGGGCAGTCGCCGCCGCCACTGGCAAACAGCGCGTTGACGGCGGACAACAACGCCGATGCGTCGGGCGTCTTGAACGGCGCGCCGACGTCCGGGTCGCCGAAGCGCACCAGCAGATAGTTGTCGGGCGCGTTGTCCGATCCGGCGACGGCGCCGACGATCTGCTGCACCGAGCTCCTGACCCCTGCGATGTCCGTGCCCATCGAACCGGTGTCGTCGACGACAAAGCCCAGCGTGCCGCGGATGTCCATGAACGCACGGATGGCCTCGTCGTTGCCGGCCACGCCCGGTGCATCGAGAATCTGATTGATCAGGTCCTCGGTGCTGCTCACCGCAGCGGCGCGTGCCTCGACATGAAACGGACGGCCTGGCGCATCCTTGTGGATGCCCGCGCCCGGCAGCACACCGTGCGCGCACTTGTCGGCGGGCGGTTCCGCGCTGCCGAAGTATCCGGTCGTGATTGACGTCAGCCCCGCCCCGGTGAGATCGCTGTCGAAGAAGTCGTCGACGCAGGTCGCCGTTGCCAGCGGCAACGCCGACAGCACACTGCGTCCGAGCGCCGAATTGGCGCCAGAATTGCCCGGGCCGGGCGAGTTGACCCAATTGCTGTGCGCATAAAAGTCCTGCAGGGTATGCAGCGCCCGCCCGACCTCGGCGCGCGCGGCCGCGCCATCGCGCGACTCGCTGGCGAGGTTGGCGATGACGTTGTTCTTGATCGTGATGATTCGCTGGCTGCAGGCTGGCAACAATTCATCGTCGCAGTGGGCATTCGGCACGTTGAGCTCGCCGCGGTCGGAAAAAATCTCGTCCACTCCGGCGGTCGCGTCGCGAATTTCGTTGATCGCACGCTCGGAAAAACGCAGTGTCTCGCCGCTGGTAGCAGTTCGGGTTATCGGTGTAATGGCATCGCGCACGACGCCGACGTGGCCAAATTCCGCAGTCGGTTTGAACGCCATGCCGCGCTGCGCGGGGAAAAACGCGAGTGCCAACGCACACGCACCGAGCAGGAAGTAGCGCCCGGCACCAGGATCACGATACGTTTTCATTTCGCCTCCTAAGGTAGTTAGGGATGGTCTGAACCAGTCCGTCCTGAACTCGTCCGGACTCGCCGCGCCCGGCGCATGCCCGGACCCGGCTTGGCCGGATCAAACACTTGCGCGCTTGATCCGCAAACAAGCCGTCCATGGCTCACGGAAGCTCAGACATGACCAGAGCGTCCTTGATCCTTCAACTCTCCGCGTGACGTACAAGAATTGTCAGCGCTGTCATTTGAATCTACCCATATTATTCATCCGTTGCAACCGCACCTCGTTCGGCGCGCCTCGCGGCTCGCTACATCCACCACCCATCGCTCATTTCCGTTCGCAGCACGCGCGTCGAGAAGCGCATTCCGCGCACGCGATGGATCGGGGGCACTTGCAAGTGCGCGGCTGGGGAGTCGGAAGTGCCTGAGATCCGCCGACGCAATTGTCGAACCACGGTGAATCGAGACGATTTCCGATTGCGCGCGCGCCAACCGTCGACAGTTCACCCACCCGCGAGGGATGGCGCGCCGCGGGAATCGGCCGAAACATAGACCGCGCACGCGGACGTTCAACCCATTCAAGCGAAGATCGACAATCCAGCCAAGCATTGCGGGCATTTCAGGGCGTGAACACCTCCACACTGTGCACACCCGCCCTGATCTCGCCGCTGCGAAAACGCAGCGGGTTGGCGTCGTTGGTCAACCAGCGCGGCAGCATCGGCAATACGTAGAACGGTTCGCCGGGCACGGCGCTGGTGCCGCCGGGCCACACGGATTTGGCTTGCGGGCCGGAGCGCGGCAGTTCCACCACCATGCGGTTGGTAGGGCCGCTGCCGAACATGAAGCCGTTGACGCCGGTGGCGCTGGTGCTGTGCGAAGACGCATCGACGGTGCTGAAGCCGCCATCGGTGGGGATGCCGGGCAGCCCAGGCAGCGGTGCGGGGAAGCCGTCGAAGGCAGGCGGCACGCTGAAGGGCGGGCCCAGCGGCGAGTCGAACACGATGCGATGCAGCAGGCCCCAGCGGTAGTCGGCGAGATCGGTGCTGCCGCCGAAGGCCGCGGCGAATTCGGGGCTCGCGAGGCGGTCGAGCGCGTCGCTGAGACTGGCGAGCAGCACGGTTTGCACCTTGGCGCGGCCATCGCCCCCGGCAAAGAACTTGACGCCCGAGGCGGAGACGCCATCGTGCTCGACCAGATTGCGCAGCGACGTCATCTGCAATGCCGAGCCCGGCGCGAATGCGCCCAGGCCAGCGCCGTTGAGCGTGCTCAACAGGGTGTTGCGGGTGAAGCTGGAACGCCAGACGCTGTAGATCGTGGTGGCGATGCTGGCGGTGACTTCATCGGGCGTGAAACTGCCGGTGGGATCGCCGTCCTCGTCTTCGGCATCGAAGCCCTGCGGGATGCCGGTCTTGGCCTGGAAGTCGAGATCGGCCCAGTCGCCGAAGTGTTGCAGCGCGGCTGCCAGACGCGGGTCGGAAGCGGCCGCGGCGAGTGCCGGATCGGCGCCCGGCGCTTGCGCGTCGGCGAATGCCTGCTGCAAGCGCGGCACGAAGAACTCGGCATCGAGCAGACCCACGTCGGCCTGCACGTCGGCCATGTCGCGCGCCGTCACCTTGCCGTTGCCGCTGCTGAACAGGCGCTGCAGGCGCGCGGTGATGCGGCCGGCGCGAAAGCCCGAGGCGTAGCCTTCGTTGAGGTAGTAGATGCCGGGCACGTCGGGATGGGAGTCGTTGAGCGGGTTGTTGTCCAGGCTGGTGCCGGCGGGGTCGTTGTTGGCGTTGACGAACCAGCCGTTGCGCGGGTTGATCACCGAGGGCATCGCCGATTCCGGGTAGATCTCGTACGGCAGCACCTGCCCGGGCTGCGTGTGTTGCACCGGCAGCCATTCGAACGCGCCGGACTGGCCATCGCGAATGAAGAACGGCGGCGACGACGCATTGCCCGCAGCGAGATCGGCGCGCACCGGCATTTCGGCGCTGGTGAAGTAGGCCAGATTCCCGGCCTTGTCGGCGTAGGCCCAGTTCTGCGAACCGAAGTCGAAACGTCGCAGACCGCTACGGAAATCGCGCAGGTCGCGCGCCTTGTTCCAGAGATAGAAGCTCTCCAACTCGCGGGTGGGACTGAAGCCGGTGAACTGCACGCTGAGCGCCTGCCCGCCCGCCAGCGACTGCACGATCGGGCCGTTGTTGCGACGCGGCACGATCAGGGTGACGTCCTGATTGGCCAGCACCCGGTTGTCGGGAATGCCATCACCCACGACATTCGCGAACCACTGCTGCGCAATCGGCAAGACGTGCTCGCGCTGCCCCTGGAACAGCGTGCTCAGGCCGCTGGGCGAGGTGGCATCGGGCACCAGTTGTTCGAGGTAGACATCGGTGACATCGAGCGGGTTGGTGGTGGGGCCCCAGGCGACGAATGGGTTATGGCCGACGATCACGAACGGCACTCCGGCGAAACCGCTGCCGATGACGTCGTAGTCCGGCCCGCTCAAGTGGATCGGATAGAACGTGGTCGGGTGATCCAATGTCAGGTGCGGATCGTTGGCGATGATCGGTCGGCCGCTGACGGTGCGCGAGCCGGCCACGCCCCAGTGGTTGGAGCCGCGCGCGCTGCGGTCGTTCTCGACGATGGTCTTCATCGTCGGTGCGTGTTCGAGTTGCTGCAGATAACGACGCGACAGTTCGCGCACGGCGTCATCCACGCGCGGAGCAGCGCCGGCGCCGAGGGTCGAAAGCGACTTCTCTCCTTTGCCGTGCGGCGGCGTTCCGTTGCCACCGGAATCGGGCACGGTGGACGCCGGATTGAACGGCTGCGAGCGGAACAGATCCTCGAAGAACAGCGCCGCGCCGGCCTGCGCGCCAAGCACGCTCTGGAACGCGCCGAGCCGCTGGCTGTTGCTGATGTCTTCCAGATCGAACGAGAGCCCGAATGCGATCAGCTTGCCGACGTTGATGCTGTCGGTGACCTGCCACGGCCGTACCTGGGTCAGTTCCAGCGCGGTGTATTCCGGCGGCAGCGCGCTGGCGCGATCGAGGAAGGCGTTGACGCCATCGGCGTAGGCACGCATGGCGGCCAGCACGTGCACCGAGGTCCGGTCGCCGGCGGCGGCATCGCTCAGCAGCGCCTGGTAGGTGCGCTCGCCGGAACGCTCCAGGCCGATGGTGCGCAGTTGCACATCGTTGGGCAGCGCGCCCGGCCCGAGCAGTTCCGCCAGCGTGCCATCGGCGGTGCGCCGACTGACGTCCATCTGAAACAGGCGGTCCTTGGCGTGGGTATAGCCCTGCAGGAAGAACAGGTCGTGCTCGTTGCGCGCCTGCACGTGGGCGATGCCATCGACGTCGCGCACCAGCTTGGCGGCGGTATGGAGGCCGGGCAGCGACTCCGGATGCGATGGGGGCGTCGGGTCCGACGGATGCGGTGGCGTGGGATGTGTGGGGGGCGCGGGATGCGGCGGATGCGGCGGCCGCGTCGCCCATACGGGGGAAAGCATGCCGCTGAAAGCCAGCAGCACCAACGCCGCCATGACCCGATTGCGAGTCGCCATGATGCAGTCCTCCCCATGTTGCGGATGACCCCCTGAGGTCCTAGCAGCCTGTCGGACTTGAGATGAATCTACTGCGCCGGTGCGATAGCGGCCCGGATTCGGCCGATTTTTCGTTACATAGTCCCGCTATGCGCCTCAAAATCGGCCGAATCCGGCCTCGCTCTCGCCCTCGGCTCGCTA
>JANRIF010000054.1:0-13831 GCA_033765245.1 Lysobacteraceae bacterium | reverse complement strand
CACCGTCATCCGCGCCCGGCATGATTCGCAACAGCGCCCGGCCGGTCCTGCACTTCGCCGTTCCGAGAGGCACGCACCATGACCGTAGACAACATCCGCCCGCCCAAGTCGAAACCGCCGGAGCGCAAGTTTCCCTGGCCGGTGTTGGTGGTGGTGGTGGCGATTGCGGCGATCGCCGCGTGGGTCTATCTGCGCCGCCAGACCGAGACGCCGGTCGCCAGCGTGCCGACCGTCGCGGCGCCGGCAACTACTTCCGCCGAGGATGCCCCCAAGTACCCGGTGCCGGAAGCCGCGCCCGCCGCACCGGCGGCCGGTCCAGCGGCGCCCACGCTGCCGGATCTCGCCAACAGCGACGCTGACGCGCTCGCCGCGTTGTCGGCCTTGGTCGGCTCGGGGCAGATCGTCGATTGGTTCTATGCGCAGCACCTGATCGAGCGCATCGTTGCCACCGTGGATGCGCTGCCGCGCGCCAAGGTGGCGCCGCTGGTGCTGCCGGTGAAGCGTGTTGCCGGCACCTTGGTGGTGGATCGCGCGCCGACCGGCGAGAGCATCGCCAGCGCCAATGCCGAGCGCTATACCCCTTACGTGCATGCGTTCGACGCGCTAGACAGCACCCAGGCCGTGAATGCCTACCATCGCTGGTATCCGTTGTTCCAACGCGCCTACCGGCAATTGGGCTATCCCAAGGGACACTTCAATGATCGTCTGGTCGAGGTGATCGACCACCTGCTGCAAACCCCTGCGGCGACGGCGCCGATCGCGGTGCGCTTCAACGGGCAAGCCTGGGAATTTGCCGATCCCGAACTGGAAGCGCGCTCGGTCGGGCAGAAGCTGATGTTGCGCATGGGCGCGGACAACGCGCACACGGTGCAACTCAAATTGCGGCGGTTGCGCGTGTTGCTCACCGCGAAGCCGGAAGCGCCGTAGCGTTGCCTGTGGGTGCGCGCCTACGCGCGCATCCTCGCGGTCGCCCGCAAGCGGCCTCCCACAAAAACCGCCGCGCCCGTGTTCTCCGCACTTGTGGGAGTGCGCCTACGCGCGACCGGTCGCGCGGCAAGCGCCCTCACTGCGCCCGCAACCGGAAACGATCGCGATACCCGGCCGGGGTCAACGTGGTGGCGCGCTTGAACAGCTTGCGGAAACTCGACGCATCGCTGTAGCCGCAGCGCTCGACGATCTCGTCGAAGCTCAAGTGGGTCGATTCCAGCAACGCCTTGGCGCGCTCCACCCGCAGGTGCTGCAGGCGCGCCACCGGGGTGCTGTGATAGTGGTTGTGGAAGTGGCGCAGCAGACTGCGCTCGCTGGTGCCGCAGTATTCCGCCAGCTCCGCCATCGTCACGTCGCGATGCAGTTCGTCGCGCAAGAAACGCTCGGCCTTTTCCGACAACGAATGCCGCGGCTTTTCCGCCAGCGCCATCGCAATGTAGGGCGCCTGGCTCTGGCGGTCGGTGTCCAGCAGCAGCATGCGCGCGGTGTGTTGCGCCAAGCCCTCGTCGCTGGCGTTGGCGATCACCCGCACGATGAAGTTCATCACCGCCGAACTGCCGCCGGTGGTGGTGATGCCGTTGTCCTCCACCACCATCTGGCTGACGTCCAGTTCGACCTTGGGGTACTGGTGGCGGAAGCTACCCTCCAGCCACCAGCTCACCGTGGCGCGGCGGCCATCGAGCAGTCCCGCTTCGGCCAGCAAAAAGGCGCCGGTGCACGAGCTGGCGATCGGCACGCCGCGCAAATGCAACGCCCGCAGGTAGTCGATCTCTGGCCGATATCCCGACAACCGCTGCGCGACGTCCGCCGGGCTGTCGTGCATGAAGCCGGGCACCAGCAGCAGGTCCGGATCCTCGCCCGGTGCCTGCACGCCGGTCAGGCTCAGGCCGCTGGCGCCGATCACCGCGTCCTGTCCGCGCACCCCGATCAGGCGGCTGTGCAGCGCCAGCCGCGTGCCCGGATCGCGGAAGTGGGCAATCTTCTGCGCCACCCGCAGCGCGTCCATCGGCGTGGTGACGCCCGACAACACGCAGCCGTCGAGCGCCAGGATGCCCAGGGTGAAACCGCGCTCGGCGCGGGTGGAAATATCAACGGCCGACATAGACGGTACCGGTGTTGTCGGCCAGCCACTGCAGCAGTCCCGCCGGCACCCGCAATACCTCGCTGTCGGTGGGAACCGGTGCCGGCGCGTCGCAGGCCAGCAACGCCACGTGGCCCGGATGCGTGGCCGGCAGCGGCAATGCCGAGGGTGCCAGCAACTCGGGTTCGCCCACGTCGTTGCGCGTCAGCAGCCACAGGCCTTCCGGGGGCGTCAGGTCGTTGGCACAGTCGGCGTCGGCCAGCACCCGCAGGCTGCGGCCATCGCTGCGGAACACCTGCCAGGAGTTGTGACTGGGCGAAAAACGCGCGCCGTAATCCAGCGCTGCGCGCAGCGTGGCCGGCTCGGCGGCGTAGCCGAACGCGGTACCGGCAAAACCCAGCGCTAGCAGCGCGCCAGTCAGGCGCGTCAGCAAATTGGTAGGGATGCGGCTCATGGGGTGTCTCCTTGCACAACGGGCCTTTGCCCGGGATGTGCATAGCCTGATCCGCCAAGTGGGGTGCAGACAGTGGCGGATTAGACACCTTTGGGGCTAAAAACGCCATCGTAGTGGTGGATTGGCTTGCTGTGAGACTGAATTCGGACTAAATTCAGACGTCATTCGTTCGAAACAGCCATCGCCATGCGCTACTCGTCGCAAGTCAAATCCATCAGCTACCTCAAGGCCAACGCCGCGGAAGTGTTGCAGCAGTTGGCTGAACAGCGCGAGCCCATGGTCATCACCCAGAACGGCGACGCCAAGGCGGTGATTCAGGATGTGCTGTCGTGGGAGCGGACTCAGGAAACGTTGGCGCTGCTGAAGTTGCTGGCACTGGGGAGCCAGGAGGTTGAGGACGGCAAGGTCAAGGGAGTTGCCGAAGTCGTGCAGCGTCTGCGCGCCAAGCGGCGCGCCGCCGCGTAATGCCGAATGGCCGTTCCGACGTTCTGCTGACGCTTGGTGCCGAGCAGGATCTTGAGTCGATCCACGACTACGTTGCCGAATTTGACTCGCCCGCCCACGCTGACGTGCTGCTGACACGCCTGCTGGAAGCCTGCGAACGCCTTGCGCTACAGCCCGAACGGGGCGTCTATCCGAGGGAGTTGTCGGCGCTCGGCATCCGCGAGTATCGGCAACTCATCGTCAAGCCGTATCGCGTGATCTATCGCGTGTTTGGAGCCCGGACGATCATCTACATGATTGTCGACGGCCGCCGCGACATGCAGTCGCTGTTGGCGCGGCGGTTGCTGGGGGGATAAAGCGCGTTCTGGCAGAGCGGTTTCCTTGAATCGGCATTCGCCCACAAAAAAGGGCGAGCCTCGCGGCCCGCCCTTTTCGCTCACGCGCGGCGCTTCAGTTGCAGACGTTCTGGTAGATGCACGCCACCCACTCGGGATGATCCACGAACGGGTTGCGGTTGCCCTGGAAGGTCTGGATCACGTCGTTGCGCAGGACTTCGGCGGCGTCCACCGGGTCCTGCTGGTGCCAGTTGAGCAGGGTGGTGAGCTTGCCCATGTAGGCCACCGAGGCGTTGCCGTTGGTGTTGACGATCTGCGACATGGTGTCGGTGAGGCGCAGGTCGGGTTCGGCCACGCCGCTGACGCCGTTGGTGCCGCCTTCGTAGCGCACGTCCATATACAGGATGGCGCGGGCGACGTTGCCCTTGAGCTTGCTCCACGTCTGCCAGATCACGCCGTCGCTCCAGTTGGAGTTGCCGGGGAATACGCCGCTGCCGCCGCCCTGGCCGGCATAGGCGCCAGTGGGGTACTCGGTGCAACTGGCGGTGCAGTCGCCGTAGGGCTTGTTGCCGCGGTTGGAGTTGTAGGTGATGTCCGACAGCATCAGCATGTGCATGTCGGTGTAGGCGTAGTTGGTGGTGCCGTCCACCGAGAAGCCGTACGAGTTGGGCCAGGTGTGCTCGCGGTTGTAGAAGGTGTTGCCGCCGGCCACCTTGGCGTACGAGGCATTCTTGTAGATGTCGAGGATGCGACTGGTGTTGAGCGGGTCCTGGTCGGCAATGTTCAGCGCATCCCAGGTGTCGGTGGTGCTGGCGGTGTAGGGGATCTTGGTGTGGTCGTCGATCAGGTTGTGCAGGGCGGTGCGCAGGGCGCTGGCGCTGCTGGCGACGATACCGTTGTAGTAAGTGCCACCACCGCCACCGCCACCACCGCCGCCGCCGCCACTGGCGGGCGTGTAGCTACCGGTGATGCTCAGGCCGCTGAAGCTGGTGAAGGCGTTCACCATCACGTACCAGGTGCCGGCCTGTGGCGTGGCGAAGCTGCAAGTCTCGGCGTTGCCGGTGAGGAACGGGCGGCAGTCGTAGGTGGTGGTGGTGGGCGCGCTGCCGAAGCGCACGTACATGTCGGCGTCGCCGGTGCCACCGCTGATCGCGAAGCTCAGGTTGGTGGCGCCGCTCGGTACGGCGAGGGTGTAGTTCAGCGCGGTGCCGGTGCTGGCCGACTGGTTGGTCAGGGTGATGCCGTTGCTCAGCGTGATCGGGCCGGTCGGCGCACCGACCAGGGTCTGGCCGGTGTTGCACGCGCCGAAGGAGCTGGTGCGCGGCGCCTGCCAGGTGAAGTCGCTCGCCTTGGAGCCGGTACCGCTGAGTTGCAGCGATTGCCCGACCGGAGTGGTGCTGGTTTCCGAGGTCGGCACCGCGGTGCTGGCGCGGCCGGACGCCGGGCCATCGGTGGCGGTGAAGGTACCTTCGTAGCTCAGGAACTGCACCACCGCGCCGCTGGCATCCACGAGCGCCAGGCCGTCGGGTGCGCCATTCTGCATGCCGGTGGTGCCGACGGTGGCGACCACGGTGCCATGTCCGCCGCACTGGTCGGCGGTGGTGCCGGAGAGATTGAGGGTGGCGTACTGCGCGCCGCCGGAGCCGTTGTACAACACTACCTTCCAGCCGGTCAGGCTGGTGCCGGCGGGCGCGATCACTTCCACCTTTTCGTTGGTGTCGGTGCCGTCGTTGTCGTAGTGGAATTCGTTGATGAAGACATCGGCGTGCGCGCCGGACATGCCTAGCAGGGCAAGTCCGGCAGCGACGTAGTGCGGGCGTCGCGACAGGTGTTTCATGCGAGGTGCTCTCGAAAATGCCGGCAAGCGGCGAAACCGTGGCGCGTCGCTGCGCCCTTCCCCGAGGCGGCCCGCGCGAAGCCTCCCACATTAGCCGCAAATCATGACAATCGATAGTCTATTTGGCACCGCGCGAGCGCATCGAAACGATTTCATTTGAAACAGTGCTCTGCAAGCGTTGGCGCGCCGCCTGGGCGTAGCGACGGCAGGCGTTCGGGTCGACGAACCGCAGCGCGTTGTCGCGCGGTTCGAGGTGCGCGAACAGCTCGCCGAATTCGGGATGCACCGGCACCATCAGCTCGCAGCGCAAGTGCGCAACGCGCTCGACGCTGGCGCGAAACTCGGGCAACCGCGCCGGGTCCGCGCCGAAACGGAATCCCGGTGCCGCCACCGCATTCAGGCTGTCGGCGTAGACCATCGCCACGCAGCGCGTGTCCTCGCAGCTTTGCCAGCTCCAGGTGGTGCTGCCAGGGGTGTGGCCGGGCGTGTAATGGGCGCGCAGGCGCACGTTGCCGAGCGCGAGCGTGCCGCCATCGACGATCTCGGTGACCTGGGCGACGGCGGGAAAGCCGTTTTCCGGCGCGAATCCCGCCTGCGGATCGTCGGCGCTCACCGCGCCGCGCCGCAGCGCTTCGGCACCGCGCGCGCTGGCCGCCACCTGCGCGCCGCTCCGGCGCGCCAGCGCGGCGATGCCGCCGGCGTGATCGAAGTGGGCATGCGAATTGACGATCCAGCGGATGTCCTCGACCCGATAGCCCAGCGCGCGGACGTTGTCGGCGATGCGCGCCGCCGACTGCGGCAGCCCGCCGTCGAGTACGATCAGGCCGGCGCCGGTATCGATCAGCACCGAGGACAGGCCGCGGGTGCCGACGTAGTAACTGTTGCCGAACAGGCGAAACGGCGATTGCGGCGCGTTCCATCGCGCGCAGTTGCCGCAGGCGATGGCGGCCTCGTCGTCGCCCTGGGCGTGGGCGAACGGGGTGAGCAACAGGGTCAGCAAGGCGAGCACGATACGCGGCATGGTTGAGCGCTCCAGCGAAAATCGGGAGCGCCGATGTTGCGTGTCGCAGATGGCGAAATGCGGGCACCGTATGGCGCAGGCGTGGCGGCATGCAGGCGTCGCGGCTACCATGGCCGCAACGTCCCGCAGTCCGCAATCATTGCCGAGGCATCGCGTCATGTCGTCACCCAAGTCTCCCATCGACGAAGCCAAGCTCGACCGCATCGTGGCACAGGCGCGGCGCGACGCCGAGCAGCGCGACAAGGGCTATCGCGAGCGCGCCCTGAAGATGTACCCGTGGATCTGCGGCCGTTGCGCGCGCGAGTTCACCCGCGCCAACGTGCAGGAACTCACCGTGCATCACCGCAACCACAACCACGACGACAATCCGCCCGACGGCAGCAACTGGGAGCTGCTGTGCGTGTATTGCCACGACAACGAACACTCGCGCTACGTCGATCACACCGGCGTCAGCGCCGCCCAGGCCGAGGAACGCACCGCTGCCGCCACCACCAGTCCCTTCGGCAACCTGCGCGCGTTGCTGGGGCGCAAGGAGTGAGCGAACGCGGCGATGCCGCGCTGGAGACGCTGATGCTGCCCTTGCTCGATGGCAGCATCGCGTTGTCGCAACCGACGGACGCGCTGTTCCTGCGCGCGCGCAGCGGTTGGCCGCTGCGCCAGTTACCGGGAATCCGCTGGCGCGCCACGCAAAGCTTCAAGCCGCTTGCCGACGCGCTGCTGCGCGATGGCATCGCGCTGGCCGATGATTCCGATGACGCGCGCTATCCGCTGGTGCTGGTGTTGCCGCCCCGCCAGCGCGACGAAGCGCGCGCCACCCTCGCCCGCGCATTGGCGCGGGTCGCCCCCGGCGGCACGCTGCTGGCGTGCATGGCCAATGCCGAAGGCGCGCGCTCCGGCGAGGCGGATCTGGCGCGGCTTGCCGGTCCGGTGCGCAGCCTGAGCAAGCACAAGTGTCGCGTGTTCTGGATCGCCCTCGACGATGCTCGCATCGACCCCGGGTTGCTGGCGCAATGGACCGCACTGGACGCCCCGCGCCCCATCCTCGACGGCCGCTTCGTCAGTCGCCCGGGCCTGTTTGCCTGGGATCGCATCGATGCCGCTTCCGCACTGCTGGCGGCGCATCTGCCCACCGATCTGAGCGGCCACGGTGCCGACCTCGGCGCCGGCTTCGGCTATCTCGCCGCGCAGGTGCTGGCGACTTGCCCCGGCGTGCAGGCATTCGATCTGTACGAAGCGGAAGCACGCGCGCTGGATCTGGCGCGTATTAATCTCGCACCCTGCGCGACCCGCGTGGCGCTGAATTTTCATTGGCACGACGTCAGCGCCGGATTGCTCGCGCACTACGATTTCATCGTCAGCAATCCGCCGTTTCATATCGGCGCCAGTCCCCAGGTCGATCTCGGGCGGGCGTTCATCGCCAGTGCCGCGGCGGCGCTGCGGCCGGGCGGTCGACTGTGGCTGGTAGCGAACCGGCAACTGCCTTACGAAGCCGTGCTTGGCGGCCGTTTCGACACGGTCCGCACGCTGGCGCAGGAGCAGGGTTACAAAGTGATTTGCGCGGTCAAGGGCAGTCGCGCATGAGCGCATCGATGAGGATTGCATGAAGCTGGTGAAGTTATTGGCCAACCTCGGCTACGGCAGCCGCAAGGAAGTGACGCTGATGCTGCGTAACGGCTGGGTGAGCCGCGCCGACGGCAGCCCGCTGGGACCGAACGACAGCGCCGAATACCACGATATCCGGGTCGAGGACGAGCCGCTCGATCCCGCGCCCGGCATGGCGTTGATGCTGCACAAGCCGATCGGCTACACCTGTTCCACCAAGGACGCGGGACGGGTGATCCACGACCTGATGCCGCCGCGCTTTCGCCTGCGCAATCCGGTGTTGTCCAGCGTGGGGCGGCTGGATCGCGACACCTCCGGACTGTTGTTGATGACCGACGATGGCGCCTTGCTGCACCGGATCGTGGCGCCCAAGGCGCGCCTGGAAAAGGTGTATGAGGCGACTCTCGCCGAAGACCTGCGCGGCGGCGAAGGCGCGTTGTTCGCCAGCGGCAAGCTGCAACTGGAATCGGACGACACCCCGTTGGCGCCTGCGCAGTTGCAGGTGCTGGGCCCGCGTCTGGCGCGCCTGACCTTGATCGAAGGCCGCTATCACCAGGTCCGTCGCATGTTCGCCGCGACCGGCAACCACGTGCTTGCGTTACGGCGGATATCGATCGGTGGCATCACCCTGGGCGATCTGGCGCCGGGCGAATGGCGTTTGTTGGACGAGCACGATCTGGCGCGGCTGTTCGCAGCAAATTAGCTTCGCCGCGCGCCGCTGCGCTGGGTCTGTGTGAGCGCGCCTGCGCGAAGCCGATGCGGCGAGGCGCGATGCGATTTCCGGCCGCGTGCGACACCGCGGTCGCCCGCAAGCGGCCTCCCACAAGAGCGGAGGCGACGCCGCGCGTCATGCTCGTAATGAGAGCGCGGCTGTTGTGGGAGCGCGCTGGCGCGCGACGAAGCATCGCTATTCGCGAAAATTCTCGAACTGCAGCGGCTGGTCCAACTCGGCGGTCTTGAGCAGTGCGATCGCGGCTTGCAGGTCGTCGCGCTTCTTGCCGTTGACGCGCAGTTTGTCGCCGTTGATCTGCGCGTCCACCTTGATCTTCGCGTCCTTGAGCGTGGACACGATCTGCTTGGCCAGCTTCTGCTCGATGCCCTGTTTCACGGTCGCCTTCTGCCGCGCCTGCGCAAGATTCACCTCGGGCTCGCCGACGTCCAGGCAACGCAGGTCGATGCCTCGCGCAATCAGACGGGCGCGCAGGATGTCGATCATCTGCTGCAACTGGAATTCGCTGGGCGCAGTCAGTGCGACGACGGCGTCGTCGAGGCTGAAGCTGGCCTCGACGTTGCGGAAGTCGAAGCGTGTGCGCAATTCGCGATTGGCCTGATCGACGGCGTTGACCAGTTCGTGTTTGGCCACTTCCGAGACGATATCGAACGACGGCATGGCGGAACCCTGTGTGGTGACCGCCGCCATTGTAGTGCGCGCCGCCGCGAAGTTGCGCCAATGCGCAGACTCTTCAATGAGCGACCGCCGGCGCGAGGTCGATCGCGAAGCGATGCTCGGGGTCGAACTCCTCGGCGGGCCGCGGCTTGCTGAACAGGTAGCCCTGCCCGAGCGGGCAGTGCATCGTGCGCAGAAAACCGCGATGGCGCTCGGTCTCGATGCCTTCGGCCACCACCTTGAGGTTCAGCGCCTGCGCCATGCTCAAGATGGCCGATGCCACCGCCACCGCGTCGCGGCTCTCGGGCACGTTGCGGATGAAGCTGCGGTCGATCTTCAGGATGCGGAAGGGCAATTGCCGCAGGTAGCCGAATGACGAATACCCTGTGCCGAAGTCGTCGATGCTCAGCACCACGCCCATTTCGCCGAGGATGTGCAGCGTGCTCAGGGCGACGTCGTCGCCTGAGAGGAACAGGCTTTCGGTCACCTCGACGTGCAGGTTGCCGGGGGGAATGGCATGTCGCGCGAGCAAGGCGGTCAGTTGGTCGATCAAGGTCGGATCGCGCAGTTGCCGCACCGAAACGTTGACCGCCATGGCGAAATCCGGATTGCCGGTACGCCACAGCGTGCATTGCGCAAGCGCCGCGTCCAGCACCCAGATGCCGATCTCGGCGATCAGGCCGGTTTCCTCCGCCAGCGCGATGAAGCTGTCGGGGAACACCAGGCCGTCTTCCGGGTGCTGCCAACGCAGCAGCGCTTCCGCGCCGATGGTGGCGCCGCTGCCCAGATCGACTATCGGCTGATAGTGCAGGCGCAGTTGCCCCGCCGCCACAGCACGTCGCAGGAGCTGCTCGGTACGCACACGCAGGCGCGTGTTTTCGTCGCTGCCGTGCGAATAGAAGCGGTAGCCGTTGCGGCCGTGCGACTTGGCCTCGTACATCGCCAGGTCGGCGTTCTTGAGCAGGGTGGCGCCATCGCTGGCGTCCTGCGGGTACAGGGTGATGCCGATGCTGGCGCTGACCTGGGTTTCGACGCCGTCGATCTCCAGTGCCGTGCTCACCACGTCCAGCATGCGCTGCGCGATCCGCGACGGATCGTTGGCGTGCGCGATCTGGTTCAGGATGATCGCGAATTCGTCGCCGCCCAGGCGCGCCACGGTGTCGGTATCGCGCACCACGTTGAGCAGGCGGCCACCGATCACGGCCAACAACTCGTCGCCGGCATCGTGCCCCAGCGAGTCATTGACGTTCTTGAAGCGGTCGAGGTCGACGAACATCACCGCCAGCACGCCGTGGGCGCGCTGCGCGTTGGCGATGGCCTGGTCCAGCCGGTCGATGAACAGGTTGCGGTTGGGCAAGCCGGTCAGGCGGTCGTACAACGCCAACTGGCGGTTGCGCAGCTCGCTGGCGGCCAGCGATTCGTTGGCATGGTGCAACTGGGTCACCGCACCGTTGATCCGGCGCACGATGCCGACCACGAATGCGATCGCGATCAGGCCGATACCGATCATGCCCACCATGACCCATCGGCGTACCGCGCTTCCCACCACCGCAACGGGCGCGATGAAAGTGTTGGAACGATCGAAGAACGCGCGTGTGGCGCCACTGATCTCCGTGGCAAATGCGGAAGCGCCGATCGAGCCAGCGGCGTGCGCGTCGATCAAGGCCAGGATGCGGTCCGCCTGTGCGACGTCTTCTTCGCACAGCGACAGCAACGGCATGGCGCCGAGCCAGCGGATCTCCTGGCGCTCCAGCCAGCCGATCTCGCGCAGGCAGGCGAAGGATTGCGTGCGCACCTGCGCGACCGCCTGGCGCAGCCCATCGCGGGAGGGCAGCCCGGGGGCGGAATCTTGCATCAGCGTACGCAGCGCATCGCTCGCCTGCAGGTGCAGCGCGTTGAGCTCATGGAAATGCGCGACCTTGGCCATCTGCGCCATGCCGACGACCGCCAGCGCGCAGATCGCGATGATCGTGAACATGATCGCAAGCAGCCGCCTGCGGATGATCTCGTATGTGTAGCCCACCCCTGTCGACCCTTTGCCGCGCGTGTACGGCAAATCGCCACCCGGCCCTGATGGCACTTCGTAATGCGGGCGGCACCCAGTTCGGCGGCGTCTTGAACCGACTCGCGAAGGCTTATGGACATGCCTTCGAGGCGAATCACCGACGTGCACCTGCCCCCGCAGGTTGAGACTGAGCTTACCAGCGCGCGGATCGAAGTAAATAGCCGCGATGGGCGTCGCCGGCGTGCGCCAGATTGCGCGCGGGTGTGCGATCACGCACAGTGAGCCAACGAGGAAATGGAATTTCGGCATGAGCGGCTATTGCGATCTGGCGCCCGGGCATCCGGTACACGGTCCCTATCACGAGCACGAATACGGCTTTCCGCTGCGCGGCGACGATGCGTTGTTCGAACGCCTGCTGCTGGAAATCAACCAGGCGGGCTTGAGTTGGGAAACCATCCTCAAGAAGCGCCATGGTTTCGCGCGCGCCTACGACGACTTCGCGGTGGCGAAGGTGGCGGCTTACGGTGAGGCCGACGTTGCCCGCCTGCTGGCCGATCCCGGTATCGTCCGCAACCGGCTCAAGGTGGCCGCGGCGATCCACAACGCCGGCGTGATTTTGCGCTTGAGCGAAAGCCATGGCGGCTTCGCCGGCTGGCTCGACGCCCATCATCCTCGCGACAAGGCGGCGTGGGTGAGGCTGTTCGGCAAGACCTTTCGTTTCACCGGCGGCGAGATCGTGGGCGAGTTCCTGATGAGCATCGGCTATCTGCCGGGCGCACACCGCGCCGATTGCCCGGTGCATGCCCGCATCGTGGCGGCAGCACCGGCGTGGATGGGCGTGCCATGAGCGCGGCGCGTTTGACGCCCACGCAACGCGGCGTGCTGTCGATGCTGTGCGCGATCGGCTTTTTTGCGGCGATGGACACCGGCCTGAAGCTGTTGAGCGCGCATTACCCGGCGGCCCAGGTGGCGGCTCTGCGCGGGCTGGCGTCGCTGCCGCTGGTGGCGGCGTGGGCGCTGGCGAGCGTCGGCGCGCGTGCGTTGCTGCAGGTGCGCTGGAGCCTGCATTTGCTGCGCGGGGTGCTGGCGGTGCTGATGATGGTGACCTTCACTTACGCGCTGCGCAGCCTGCCGCTGACCACCGCCTACGCGCTGTTCTTCGTGGCTCCGTTGTTCATCACCGCGCTGTCCGGTCCGGTGCTTGGCGAGCGTGTCGGCGCCGGCCGATGGATGGCGGTGGCGGGTGGAGGAATCGGCGTGTTGGTGGTGCTGCGCCCCAGTGCGGATGGTCTGCTCGGTTGGGGGGGGCTGGCGGTGATCGGCTCGGCGGCGGCGTATGCGATATCGGCCATCACGGTGCGCCTGATTGGCAAGACCGATTCCACCCAGACCATGGTGTTCTGGATGGTGACCATGCTCAGCCTTGGCGCCAGTGCGCTGGCGCTGCCGGGGTGGCAGCCGCTGCAGGCGGGCGATGGGTGGGTGATCGCCGGTGTCGGCGTGGTGGGCGCGCTGGGACAGTACGCGATCACCGAGGCGTTCCGGCTGGGCGAGGCATCGGTGATCGCGCCGTTGGAATACACCGCGCTGGTGTGGGGGCTGGGCATCGACATTGCGCTCTGGCACGCCTATCCCGATGCCATCACCCTGGTCGGTGCCGGCATCATCGTCGGCAGCGGCCTGTACTTGCTGCGGCGCGAGCACACCCACCTGGAGGCGGAGCATCCATGAGATTACTCGGAATGATCGGCGGCATGAGCGCGGAGTCGACGGTGCCGTATTACCGCCAGATCAACGCGCATGTGGCGGCGCGCCTGGGCGGACTGCATTCGGCGCGGTTGCTGATCTACAGCGTCGATTTTGCCGAGGTGGCGCAGTTGCAGTCGCAGGATCGCTGGGATGATGCCGGGCAGTTGCTGGCGGCCTGCGCGCGCGCGTTGTGCGGCGCTGGCGCGCAAGGGTTGATCCTGTGCACCAACACCATGCACAAGGTGGCGCCGGCTATCGAAGCGGCGGTCGACGTGCCGTTCCTGCACATCGCCGATGTCGTCGCGCAGGCGCTCCGCGCCAGCGGCTTGCGCGAGGTGGGGTTGCTGGGCACGCGCTTCACCATGGAGCAGGCGTTTTATCGCGAGCGTTTGCAGCAACACGGGATTGGCGTGCGGGTGCCGGGCGAAGCCGACCGCGATCTGGTGCATCGGGTGATCTTCGAGGAATTGTGCAAGGGCCGGATCGAAGCGTCATCGCGTCAGGCGTTCCGAGAGGTGATCGCGCGCCTGGCCGACCAAGGCGCCGAGGCGGTGGTGCTGGGGTGTACCGAGATCGGTTTGCTGATCGGCCCCGAAGACAGCCCGCTGCCGCTGTTCGACACCACCTCGCTGCATGCGCGGGCGGCGGCGGAGTTTGTGTTGGAGGGGTAGGGGGTTCGATGACGCCGGGACTCGGGATTCGGTCGCTACGCGACATCGCCGGCTGCGCCGGCTACGCCGTCGCTTCACCGCTGCGCGGCTCGCTCGGTCGGGACTCGGGATTCGGTCGCTACGCGACATCGCCGGCTGCGCCGGCTACGCCTTCGCTTCACCGCTGCGCGGTTCGCTCGGTCGGGACTCGGGACTCGGGACTCGGGACTCGGGACTCGGGACTCGGGACTCGGGACTCGGGACTCGGGACTCGGGACT
>JANRIF010000050.1:0-18650 GCA_033765245.1 Lysobacteraceae bacterium | reverse complement strand
GGCCGCGGTCAATGCCGCGCTCGGCACCACACCGCCGCCGCCGACTGGCGGCACGTTGACCAAGGGCGTGGCGGTGACCGGTCTGGCAGCTTCGACCGGCAACTCGCTGAACTACACGATGGCGGTGCCGGCCGGTTCGACCAACCTGACCTTCAATCTGTCGGGTGGCACCGGTGATGCCGACATGTACGTGAAGTTCGGCAGCGCACCGACCGACACCGTGTACGACTGCCGTCCGTTCCTGAACGGCAACACCGAAGCCTGTACGTTCGCGGCGCCGCAGACCGGCACCTACTACGTGCGGGTCAAGGCGTTCTCGACCTTCTCGGGCGTATCGCTGGTGGGCAACTACACGGCAAGCGGTGGTGGCAGCACCCAGACCTACACCAACGGCACCAACGTCACGATTTCCGACAACACCACGGTGAACAGCCCGATCACGGTCTCCGGCCGTACCGGTAACGCCGGAACCAGCGTGCCGGTATCGGTGAACATCGTGCACACCTACATCGGCGATCTGAAGGTCGATCTGGTGGCGCCGGATGGCACCCTGTACAACATCCACAACCGCACCGGCACCAGCACCGACAACATCGTCAAGACGGTCAATCTGAACCTGTCGAGCGAAGTGCTGAACGGCACCTGGAACCTACGGGTGAACGACAACGCCGGTGGCGACGTCGGCTTCATCGACACCTGGAGCGTCACGTTCTAAGTCGGACCCGATAGAGTCGTTTTGCAACAAGCAGGCCCCGGGAAACCGGGGCCTGTGCGTTTTCGATGTGCGATTTCGCACCACCCGCGGTGATTTGCCGCATGCCGGGCGCAGCCGCGCGCACGACGACGGCTTGATCGTGTGGGCATCGGCCCGGTACCTTGGGGTTGTGTTGGTCCGTCATTCTCACGTCGGTCGCGGGTGCTTCCCCGCGACGGCCGATGTGAGAAATGCGAGCCAGCGCCACTCGCAGCCACTGGACCTCGGCGCTGCCGCGGGAGAGGCTGGGTGTGCAGACCGCGATCCGCGGTGGGGATGCAGGCAGGGGGCGACCAAGGTGAAGCAAGTCATTGCGGTGGGATTGACCGAGCAGACGGCGACGATCAGGGCGCTGCTCGCGGAGGATGGGATCTGCGTGACGCTGGTACGGGATCTGGCAAGCCTGGAAACGCTGTTGACCCGCGTCGAGCACGTGGTGGCGCCATCGCTGGTGCTGGCGCGCATTCTGGATGCGCAGCAGTTGAGTGTCGCCGCCGGCATATTGCGTGGACGCGGCATCGTCTGGGCCGGGCTTGCAGTGCGCCTGGATTCGGTGATCAACAGCGATGGCTACCGCGCCGGTGCGGCGGCGATGGTGCCGATCGATGCGGCGGCTCCGGTGTTGGCGGATCTGGCCCGGCGGCTGATCGAACGCGCGCCTACGCGCGTCTGCGGCAACAGCGCCGGCACCCGGATGGAGCGGGTTTTCCGCATTGGCGAAACGCTGATGCTGCCGCCCGGTCACGTGTGCGTAATCCGCAGCGGTGTAGTTGCGCTGCATGGCGCCGACCAGGAGGGTACGCCGATCCTGCTCGGTTTTGCCGGGGCCGGCGAGGCCCTCATCCCCGGCGACGAGGTGGCTGACACCATCGCCTATGTCGCCCACACCACCGTGGTGGCGTTGTCGATGCACTGGGATCACGCGATTCAGGATACCCAGTTCCACGACGCACAGAGCGCCCGCATCGCCTCGATGGAGGCATGGGCGCGGGCACAGGCCGATCCGTATCTCGAAGGACGCATCCTGCACACGCTGCGGGTGCTGGCGCGATTGGTAGGCAAGCCGCATGCGCGCGGTACCTTCATCGCCGCGCGCATCACCCACGCGCAACTGGCGGCAGCGGTGTGCGCAACGCGCAGCACGGTGACCCGTCTGGTAGGCACCATGCGTCAGAACGAGACGCTGTTGTGGGTTCGCGACAGCGACAACGAAGTCGGCTACTGCCTGCCGCACACGTTCATGGCGTCGCAGGATCGCCGCGCTTAGCGAGCAGCAAATATGCCGGGCGCGGCGTGCTGCAATCGTATTCATCGCGCGCGCGGCCCGGCGGACGCCATCCGGTGATGCATTCCCGCGCGCTCGCGGGTGTTCGGGCGCGGCGGCTCTGCTAGCTTATGGCGATTCCGCACACGGGCGACGCCATGAGCACTCAACGCAGACGCACCAAGATCCTCGCCACCCTCGGCCCGGCTAGCGACGCCCCCGGCCGCATCGAGGAGTTGATCGCCGCCGGCGTCAACGTGGTACGCCTGAATTTCTCGCACGGCCGTCCCGAGGATCACGCGCAGCGCGTGGCAGCGGTGCGCGCCGCCGCCGAGCGCCTGGGTACCGAGGTGGGCGTGCTGGCCGACCTGCAGGGCCCGAAGATCCGCATCGAAACCTTCGCCGCCGGCAAGGTAAGTTTGCGCACGGGCGCGCCGTTTGCGCTGATCTGTCGCGCCGATGCCCCTGCGGGCGACGAGCATCAGGTCGGCGTGAGTTACCTGGGGCTGGTGAACGACGTCGGCGCTGGCGACACGCTGCTGCTCGACGACGGCCTGATGGCGCTGCAGGTGGAGTCGGTGCGTGGCGACACCATTCACACCCAGGTGCTCACCGACGGCGTGCTGTCCAATCGCAAGGGACTCAACCGGCTTGGCGGCGGGCTGTCGCTGGGCGCGCTGACCGACAAGGACCGTGCGGACATCGGACACGCCGCCGCGCTGGGCGCGGATTTTCTGGCGGTGTCGTTCTGCCGCAGCGCCGCCGACATGGACGAGACCCGCGCGCTCGCCAAGGCCGCCGGCTGGACGCCGCATCTGGTCGCCAAGATCGAGCGTGCCGAGGCCATCACCAATCTGGAGGAGATCATCTGCGCCAGCGACGCAGTGATGGTGGCGCGCGGCGATCTCGGCGTGGAGATCGGTGATGCCGAACTGCCCGGCCTGCAGAAAAAGATCATCCGCGAGGCGTTGTTCCACAACCGGGTGGTGATCACCGCCACGCAGATGCTGCAGTCGATGGTCGACAATCCGATCCCCACCCGTGCCGAAGTGCTGGACGTGGCCAATGCCGTGATCGACGGCACCGACGCGGTGATGCTGTCGGCCGAAAGCGCGTCCGGCCAGTATCCGGTGAAGGCGGTGGAGGCGATGGTGCGGATCTGCCTTGGCGCCGAGCGTCAGTTCGATCACGACGCCGATTTCGAGGCGGCGCCGCGCAATCTGCAGCGGGTGGATCAGGCGATCGCCATGGCTACCATGTTCCTCACCGAGCACATCGGCGTGCAGGCGATCATCGCGCTGACCGAATCCGGCGGCTCGGCGCGCTACCTGTCGCGCTTCCGCTCCTCGGTGCCGATCTACGGCCTGTCGCGCCATGCCGGCGCGCGCCGGCAGATGGCGCTGATGCGCGAGGTGCACCCGGTCCATTTCGACAGCCGCGGCCAGGCCGCCAACGTGGCCGCGCGCGAATCCATCCGCGAACTGTTCGGTGCCGGCCTGCTCAAGCCGGGCGATCGCGTGATCTTCACCAGCGGCGACAGCATGGAGGCGCGCGGCGCCACCAACACCCTGCGCCTGCTTGGCGTGGGTGCCGATGGCAGCGCCGAGGGACTGGGCAATCTGTGATGCGGTGTGGCGTGGTCGCAGGGCTATAATGCGCAGTCGCGATCCGCGGATCGCCCGATTTTTGCGCGGCGCCGCTGCGGCGCCGCGTCCAGCGCAGAGGACCGGCCATGAGCATCGAACAACTTGAAGACATCGCCCTGGCGATGGTGGCGCCCGGCAAGGGCATCATCGCGATCGACGAATCCAACACCACCATCAAGAAGCGCTTCGATGCGGTCGGCATCGCCGACAGCGAGGAGCACCGCCGCGCCTACCGCGAGATGCTGCTCACCGCGCCCGGCCTGTCCGAGCACATCTCCGGCGCCATCCTCTACGACGAGACCATCCGCCAGAAGACCAAGGCCGGCGTGCCCTTCACCAAGGTCATGCGCGACGCCGGCATCATCCCCGGTATCAAGGTCGACAAGGGCACCCACAATCTGGCTGGCAACCCCGGCGAAGTGATCACCGAGGGCCTCGACGGCCTGCGCGACCGGCTCAAGGAGTACTACGCGCTGGGTGCGCGCTTCGCCAAGTGGCGCGCGGTGATCACCATCGGCGAGGACATCCCTACCGGCACCTGCATCGAAGCCAACTGCCATGCGCTGGCGCGCTACGCCGCGCTGTGCCAGGAGCAGGGGCTGGTGCCGATGGTGGAGCCCGAAGTGCTGATGGACGGCGACCACGACATCGACACCTGCTACGAAGTTACCGAAGTGGTGCTGCGCTCGCTGTTCGGCGCGCTGTACGACTTCAACGTGCAGCTCGAAGGCACCATCCTCAAGGCGTCGATGGTGCTGCCGGGCAAGGATTGCGAGGAGCAGGTCGGCGTCGACGACGTGGCTGCCGCCACCATCCGCTGCCTGAAGTCGGCGGTGCCGGCTTCGCTGACCGGCATCGTGTTCCTGTCCGGCGGGCAGAGCGACGAGGACGCCACCGCGCACCTCAACGCCATCAATCGCATGGGACCGCATCCGTGGCCGCTGAGCTTCTCCTACGGACGTGCCATGCAATCGGCCGCGCTGCAGTTGTGGGCCAAGGACATGACCGGCAACTTCGCCGCCGCGCAGAAGATCGTTGCCCAGCGCGCCCGCGAAAACGGCATGGCCGCGCTCGGCAAGTGGAAGAAGGGCGGCTGATCGCGTTCTCCCGTCGGTTGCCGCAAACGAAAACACCGGCCTGGCGCCGGTGTTTTCGCATTCGCGCTAAGCCGTTGGATGCCGGCGCCGCGCTGCCTGGCAGGCGTTGGAGGATGCCGCGACTACCAGCGATAGTTGGCCCGCACGAACACGTTGCGGCCCACGCCGGGGAGCCGCTCGCCGAACGGCACGTCGCTGTCGCGCACGCGGTTGTAGCCGTTGAGGTGGTCGCGCGCGGCGTGGTCGAACAGGTTCGACACCCCCGCCGACAGGCTCAGGCCCGACGCGAAACGGTAGTCGCCGTACAGGTTGAACACGCCGTAGCCGCCGGTCGCGGTTTCCTGATTGCTCGCGGACACCTTGCCCTGCCGTACGCTAGCCTGGGTCTCGGCGTGCGCCGACCAGTGCTCGCGCTCATAGCTCAGGGTGACACGCCCGTTGAGCGGCGCGATCCGGTAGAGGTTGTCGTCGATGTCGCGGCGCTTGCCGCGAACGTACGAAAGCGTGCCATCCAGGCGCCAGCGCTGCGCCAGTTCGACCTCGAAATCGCTGTCGATGCCGAAGAACTCGGCATCGACGTTGGCGAATTGCAGCGGATTGGGATCGCCATTGGCGGTGCTGACCGCGATCACTACCGGATCGACCACGGGCACGCCCTGGATGTAATCGTTCACGCGCTTGTAGAACGCGCGCGGTGCGATCCGCACCTTGTTGCCCTGCCAATCCAGGCCCAGTTCGACCTCATAGGACGTCTCGGGATCGAGGTTGATGTTGCCGACGTAGTTGTGGCGATCGGCCAGGCCGCCGGTGGACTCGAGCGGCAACCACAGAAACCGCTCCTGGTAGGACGGCGCGCGGGTCTTGCTGGCGAGGCCGAGCTCCACCTGCAGATCGTCGCTGGCTTGATGGATCAGCTTCACTACCGCATCGACGTTGTGATCGACGACATCGCGATCGCTGCTGTTGAATCGATCGCGCAGCACTCTGGGGCCGCCGGGACCGGCCTGGGCGGGTGAGGCATCGACCAGTCCGGATTGCGCCTGCACCCGGGTGTAGCGCAGGCCGCTCTCGTAAGACCACTGTGGTGCCAGCGTTGCCCGCCACTCGCCGAACAGCGACTGCCGCTGACGGCGGACGTCGTTGTAGTTCTGGACGAAGAAGGCGGCGGCGTTCGGATTGACGATGTCGGTGTCGTGCTCGGCCCAGTGGCCATCGACGCCGATCCGCAGGAAACCCGACGCCAGCGCGCGTCCACCGTCGAAGGCGAAGCCCGCGCCCTGGCTTTCGGCGAGCGCGGTGCGGAAAGCGGCGGCGGTCGGCGGCGGCTGACGCAGGTGGAAATTGCTCATCACGTGATCCACCTGGGTGAAGTAGGCCTGACCACGCAGTTCGAGCGCGCCGAGTTGACCGCGATAGTGGCCGCTCACGATGTCGGTATCGAACAGCTTGATGTCCATCGGCAGCGCCGGGGTGCCGGCGTTGTCGGTTTCGTTGCGCAGATAATCGAGCGCGAACTCATGGCCCTCGTGTCGGAATCCGTAGCCCACGCCGTAGGCATTGCGTTCGTATTCGGTGGGGTGGATGTTGCCCAGGGCGGATTCGGCATCGTCTGCGTCCTCGCGCGCCGCCAGCACGTGCAGGCGATGGCGGTCGTTCGCCAATCCCAGCACAGTGCCCACGCCGTAACCGTCGTTGGCGGTTTGCCCGGAGAGGTTCAGGCGGCCCTGGGACTGGAACTCGCGGCTGTCGGTGAAGGAGCTGGAAATCAGTTTGGCATCCACGTGTCCGCCGAACACTTCGGAGCCATCGCTGACCGGAGCGATGCCGCGCCGGAGTTCGATGTGGTCGAGCAGCGGCATCGGCGCATAGTGCAGCGGCGGATCCATGCCGCCCGGCCCGCCCGACGAGATGGGTAGCCCGTTCACGCGCACCGCGACGCGGTCGCCGTACATGCCGCGATACTGCACCGTGCCGCTCAACGGCCCGTTGCTGTTGATTGCGCCGCCCGGAAGGCGTCGCAGCAGTTCGCCGGTGCTGGCGCCGGCCACCGGCGTTCGATCCGGCGCAAGTTTGACCAGCGCTGTGCTTTCCTCGTGCTCGGTGACTTCGACCGGCGCCAATCGGGTTGCCGGCACGGCTTGCACGGCCGGAGCGATGAACGCCAAGGCCGACAGCGCGATCAGATATCGCGACGGGTGTGGGGTGAGTACTCTGGATGCGAACATCGACGACTCCGCTTATGGAAAGACTTGCATCGGGCGACAGCGGCACGCACAGCAATACCCGCGCCATCTCGTGGCACAGCGGAAGACCGCGTCTGTGCGGCGAGGCCCATCCCGGTGGCGCGCATTCGCCACGCCGCCGGGCCGCGCCCGAAAATTGCGGCGACCTTACCGCCGGGCAGGCCGGCCGGACAATGTGGCAAAGCGCCGCTGCGGCATGCTGCCGCACCCCGAACCGCCAGCCACTGGTGCCTCAAGCGCGACACATGGCGTGACGCATCGCGCCTCACCGGGAATTCCACGGCAGATGCGCGCGAACCGCGTCGTCGTCATGCAACGCGCTACCATGTCGGTGTTTGCTCGCGTGTGTGGCGGGCATCATTCGGGAGCGTGTCGATGAGCCAGCCTCATGTCGCCCAGGCAGCGCCGTACGTGGTGGATGTCGAAGCGGAGAAGACCTACTGGTGGTGCGCCTGTGGACTGAGCAAGGATCAGCCGTTCTGCGATGGCTCGCACAAGCGGACCGATCTGGTGCCGATCAAGTATGTAGCCGAGCGCAGTGAGCGGCTGTGGTTCTGCGGCTGCAAGCACAGCGCGGATGCCCCGCTGTGCGACGGCACGCATCGCAAGCTGACGGCGGGAACCTGAGCGCTGCGGCAGCGTCTGATCTGAGGCGGTGCATGACCATCGGCCCGCGCGATTTGCGTCGCTGACTGCTGTAATCAGAAGATTTGCCATGCCGGGTTGGGTCGGCCGGCCGGATCCGTTCTCGAATGGAGTCGCATTGCATCGATGAGCCCTATTTTCTTTCTTGCGAGATTGCACCGTGTCGTCGCCGTGCTGGCCGTTGCGCTGCTGGCGTCGTGTTCGCGCGGCGACGGCGGCGACAAGGGGCGCGGCAGTGCGCCGGTGGCGGTGGTCACCACCACGATGGCGCTGGCGCCCTGGCGCGACACGATCGAGGCGCTGGGTACCGCCCGCGCCAACGAATCGGTGGTGGTGGCGGCCAAGGTCAACGAGACCGTGCAGCGGGTCAATTTCGACAGCGGCGATTATGTCGAGGCCGGGGCAGTGCTGGTGGATCTGTCTGGGCGCGCCGAACTGGCCGGGCTGGAGGAGGCGCGCGCACAGTTCCGCGAGGCGCAGCAGCAACTCGAACGCAGCCAGCAACTGGCGGCGCGCCAGCTCATCCCGGCCAGTCAACTCGATACCCAAGGCGCCTCGCGCGATGCCGCGCGCGCGCGCATGGATGCGATCCGCGCCCGGCTTGCGGACCGCGTGATCACCGCGCCCTTCGACGGTGTGCTGGGGCTGCGTCAGGTCAGTCCGGGCTCGCTGCTCACGCCCGGCGATCCGATCGTCACACTCGACGACGTGTCGGTCATCAAGCTCGATTTCGCGGTGCCCGAAGCGTTTCTCGCCAGCCTCAAGGTGGGGCTGCTGGTGAAAGCGCGTAGTGCGGCCTGGGCCGACGAGGAATTCGAGGGCAGCGTGCGCAGCATCGATTCGCGGGTGGACCCGGTGACGCGCGCGGTGACGGTGCGCGCCGAGATCCCCAACGTCGAGCGCAAGCTGCGCCCAGGCATGCTGATGACGGTGTTGCTGGAACAGGCGTCACGGCAGGCACTGGTGCTGCCGGAACTGGCGCTGATCCAGGTCGGCCGGCAGGCATTCGTGTTTCGGGTAGGTGCCGATGCCACGGTGCAGCAGGTGCCGGTGTCGGTGGGCGCACGGCGACGCGGTGAAGTAGAAATTGTCGAGGGGCTGGCAGCGGGCGATCGCGTGGTGGTGGAAGGCACCGTCAAACTGCGTCCCGGGGCCCGCGTGATGGAACACGTCGCGCCAGACGCGGCCACCGGCGGCTGATCGCCATGCGTCTGTCCGCCCTCGCCATTCGTCGTCCGGTGCTGGCCATCGTGATGAGCCTGCTGCTGGTGGTGCTGGGTGCGCTCTCGTTCACCCGCTTGCCGCTGCGCGAGCTGCCCGACATCGATCCGCCGGTGGTGTCGGTGGAGACCAACTACACCGGCGCGTCGGCGGCGGTGGTGGAGACCCGCATCACCCAGATACTGGAAGACGCGGTGAGCGGCATCGAAGGCGTGGACACCTTGCAATCGTCGAGCCGCAACGGTCGTTCCAGCATCACCATCGAGTTCAAGCTCAGTCGCGAGATCGAAAGCGCCGCCAACGATGTGCGAGATGCGATCAGCCGGGTGCTGGATCGTCTGCCTGAGGAGGCGGATCCGCCGGAAGTGGCCAAGGTCTCTGCCGATGCCGATGTGATCCTCTGGCTCAATCTCAATTCCGATCGGCTCGACACGCTGTCGTTGAACGATTACGCCGAACGCTACGTGCTGGATCGGCTGTCCGCGATCGAGGGCGTGGCGCGGGTGCGTCTCGGCGGCGAGCAGCGTTATGCCATGCGCATCTGGCTCGACCGCAAGGCGCTGGCCGCGCGGGCGCTGACGGTGGCCGACGTCGAAGCGGCGCTGCGCCGCGAGAACGTCGAGTTGCCGGCCGGTCGGTTGGAATCGGCGACGCGCGATTTCACCCTGCGGGTCGAGCGCGGCTATGCCACGGCCGACCAGTTCCGCCGCATGGCGCTGGTCAAGGGAGACGACGGCTACGTGGTGCGTCTGGGCGATGTCGCCCAGGTCGAGATCGACGCGCAGGACCGGCGTGCCTGGTATCGCGGCAACGGCGAACCGCAGGTAGGGCTTGGCATCATCAAGACCTCCACCGCCAACAGTCTGGAAGTGGCCAAGGCAGTTGCGGCCGAGGCGCAGCGAATCGCCGCGACCTTGCCCGACGGCATGCGCCTGGTGGTGGCGTACGACTCCACCGTGTTCATCGACGTCGCGGTCGAGCGCGTGTTTGCCACCTTGTTCGAGGCGGTGGCGTTGGTGCTGGTGGTGATCTGGCTGTTTCTCGGCAGCGTGCGCGCGGCGTTGGTGCCGGCGGTGACGGTGCCGGTGTGTCTGGTGGCGGCGTTCATCGCGCTGTATGCGTTCGGCTTCTCGATCAACCTGCTCACGTTGCTGGCGCTGGTGCTGGCGATCGGGCTGGTGGTGGACGATGCCATCGTGGTGCTTGAGAACGTGCAACGCCGCGTCGACCTGGGCGAGCCGCCGCAGGTGGCGGCCGAGCGCGGCACCCGTCAGGTCGCGTTCGCGGTGATCTCCACCACCGCGGTACTGGTGGCGGTGTTCCTGCCGGTGGCGTTCATGGAGGGCAACAACGGCCGGCTGTTCCGCGAGTTGGCGGTGGCGCTGGCTGGCGCGATTGCGATCTCCGCGTTCGTGGCGCTGACGCTGACGCCGATGATGTGTTCACGGCTGATCCGCTCGCATACCAAGGCCAGCGGTCTGGATGGTTGGATCGACGCCCGCCTGCGCGCGCTGGCGACGGTGTACCGGCGCAGCCTGCTCGGCACCATCGGCCGGCCCTGGTGGTTCGGCGCGTTGATGCTGGCGGCCGTCGGTGTCGGTGCGCTGCTGTTTACCCTGGTACCGCGCGAGCTGGCACCGCCCGAAGATCGCGGTGCCTTCTTCACCCTGGTGCAAGGCCCGGAAGGGGCAGGCTTCGACTACACAGTGAGCCAGGTGCAGGAGATCGAACGACGCCTGCTCAAGCACGCCGGCCCCGACGGCCCGATCGATCGGGTGATCACGCGCGTGCCCGGCGGCTTCGGCTCCAGCGAGGAAATGCATACCGGGCAAGCGGTGGTGCTGCTCAAGCCCTGGACCCAGCGCGAGGTCTCCACCGCGCAACTGGCCGAGCAGGTGCGTGGCGAACTGGCCGACATCCCCGGCGTGCGCGCCCTGCCCACGGTGCGCTCGGGACTGGTGCGCAGCAGCGGTCAGCCGTTCCAGTTGGTGCTGGGCGGGCCCGACTACGCCGAGCTGGCGCAGTGGCGCGACCGCATCCAGGCGCGCATGGACGAGAATCCCGGCCTCACCGCCGCCGATTCGGACTACAAGGAAACCCGGCCGCAGTTGCGTGTCACAGTGGATCGCGAGCGCGCCGCCGACCTCGGGGTGTCGGTGTCCGACATCGGTCGCACGCTCGAAACCATGATGGGGTCGCGCCAGGTCACCACCTTCATCAGCGACGGCGAGGAGTACGACGTGGTGCTGCAGGCGCGCGACGCCGACCGCGCCGCGCCCTCCGATCTCAATAACCTGTACGTGCGCGCGCGCGGCGGGCAACTGGTGCCATTGGCGAGCGTGGTGACGCTGAGCGAGGTCGCCGAACCGGGCACGCTCAATCGCTTCAATCGCCTGCGTGCAATCACCCTGTCGGCCGGCATCGCGCCCGGCTACACCCTGGGCGAGGCGCTGGACTGGGTGCGCCAGGTAGCGAAGGAAGAATTGCCGCAAACCGCATCGCTCGACTACAAGGGCGAGTCGCGCGAGTACCAGCAATCGGGCGGCGCGGTGTTGTTCACCTTCGGCATGGCCTTGCTGGTGGTGTATCTGGTGCTGGCGGCGCAGTTCGAGAGTTTCATCCATCCCGGCGTGATCATGCTCACCGTGCCGCTGGCGGTGCTGGGTGCGTTGCTGGGATTGCTGCTGACTGGCAACACGCTCAACCTGTTCAGTCAGATTGGTATCGTCATGCTGGTGGGGCTGGCGGCCAAGAATGGCATCCTGATCGTCGAATTCGCCAATCAGCGGCGCGATGCCGGACGGCCGATCCGCGAGGCGATCCTGGAGGCGGCGGAGACGCGCCTGCGTCCGATCCTGATGACCTCGGTGGCGACCATCGTCGGCGCCATCCCGCTGCTGGTGGCGGGCGGGCCGGGCTCGGCGAGTCGCGGCGCGATCGGCGTGGTGGTGGTGTTCGGCGTGGCATTGTCCACGCTGCTGTCGTTGTACGTGGTGCCCGCCTTTTACGCCCTGCTGGCGCCGTACACGCGCTCGCCCGATGAACTCTCGCGGCGCATCGATGCGTTGGCCGCCACCACCGAGGATGCCGATCACCATGTCAAGGTCTGATGCCGGCGCTGGCCGTCGCCCGCCTGCCGCGCCACACCCACACGTTGCGCGTGCGACGGACCCGCGCGCGCCGCGGCGCGAACAGGGAACGCCGCGCGAGGAGCGTGTGTACGGCTTCAACGCCTGTCTGGCGCTGTTTGCGCAACGGCCCGATGCAGTGCGCAAGGTCTGGTTGCTGGAATCGCGCATCGTCGCGCTCAAGCCGGTGCTGGCCTGGTGCGTGGCGAAGCGGATCGGTTATCGCGTGGTCGAGGAAGCCGATCTGACCAAGCTCACCGCCAGCCAGCATCACGAAGGCGTGTGCTTCGACGTGCTGCGCGCCGAACCGCTCGCGTTGGCGGACTGGTTGCGAATGCAGCAGACGCCGGCGCAACTGGCGTTGTGGCTCGATGGCGTATCCAATCCGCACAACATCGGTGCGATCCTGCGCTCCGCCGCGCAGTTCGGCGCCAGCGGCCTGTTGCTGGCCGATGCCGCCGCGACCACCCGCAGCGGCGCCGCCGCGCGCGTGGCCGAGGGCGGCGCCGAAGCAGTGCCGCCGGTGCGGATCGGCGAGCCCGAAGCCGCGGTCGCCGCACTCACCGCGGCGGGCTTGGTGCCGGTGGTGTCGTTGGTGCGCGGCGGCCAGTCGCTGTTCGCCACCGCGCTGCCGCCGCGCATGCTGCTGGTGCTCGGCGCCGAGGCCACCGGCGTCAGCTCGCGCTGGCTGACGCGGCCGGGGCTGCGCGTCAGCATTCCCGGCAGCGGCGCGGTGGAGAGCCTGAACGTATCGGCCGCCACCGCCGTGTTCATGGCCGAGTGGTGGCGTCAGCATCGGTGAGGGGGCGATGCCCGTCGTGTGGCTCACTTGCCGTAACCTGCCAACGCACCACCAGCACCGCTTGTCTCCTTCCCCCGCTCGCGGGGGAAGGCTGGGATGGGGGCGCTTCTCGCCACTACGATGATCGCTACGCCAGCTCGCGGTGCGCGTTCAGCAGCCGGCGTGTAACCTGCGCTTCCTTTTGATCCCTGTGCGGAGCGAACCGTGGCGGCTTCGATGCGCGTGTGCTGGGCTGTGCTGTTGGCGATGCTGTCGTGGGCGAGCGAGGCGGCGCCGACCTATCGGGTGGACTATCGCATCGGCTTTGATCCCGCGCGCAAGGAAGCCAGCGTCGTGATCGAGGTCGAGCCCGGCAAGGGCCGCCTGCATTCGCTGCGTTTCACCATGGACCCCAAGCGCTATCGCGAGATCGCCGGCGATGGCGAGGTGGTGCGCAAGGGCGACAGCGTCACCTGGACCCTGCCGAAGTCCGGTGGTCATCTGAGCTACCGCTATCGCATCGACCATCGCCGCAAGGGCGGTGGCTACGACGCCCGCATTACGCCGGAATTCGCGATCGTGCGCGGCGATGACCTGGTACCACGCGCCACCGCGCGCAGCTCGCGCGGCGCGCGCTCGCAGGCGACCTTGCGCGCCGATCTGCCGGCTGGATGGACCAGTCTGGAAACCGCCTGGCAGGCGATCACCGACGAGCGCGTGTTCGCGGTCGACGATCCCGACCGCAGCTTCGACCGCCCCACCGGCTGGATCATGGCTGGCGACCTGGGCGTGCGCCGCGACGTGGTGGGCGCCAATGCCGAAGTATGCGCGCGCTGCATCCGCGGCTGGTGCGGCGGCGACTGCATGGGCATCTCGGTGGCGGCGCCAAAGGGCGACATCATGCGCCGCAACGATACCCTCGCCATCATCCACGCCACCGCACCGGAAATGCGCGCCGCGTTCGGGGCGCTGCCGGAGAAGATACTGATCGTCGGCGCTGGCGACCCGATGTGGCGCGGTGGTTTGTCCGGGCCGCGCTCGTTGTTCCTGCATCCCGACCGCCCGCTGATCAGCGAGAACGGTACCAGCACCTTGGTGCACGAACTGACCCACGTCATCACCCGCCTGCATGCGGAGCCGGGCGACGATTGGATCGTCGAGGGCATCGCCGAGTTCTATTCGATGGCCCTGCTCAACCGTGCCGGCCTGCTCAGCGATGCGCGCCTCGAGCGTGGCCTGGCGTGGATGCGCAATCACGGACGCGCCGTGAAGCGCCTGCACACCAGCCGCTCCGCCGGCCCCCGGACCGCACGCGCGGTGGTGCTGTTCGCGGCGCTGGACGCCGAGATACGCCAGCGCACGCACGACGAGCGCAGCCTGGATGAAGTGGCGCGCGCATTGCGCAAACGCCGTGAAGTCTCGTTGTCGGATCTGCGCGAAATTTCCGAGCGCGTGATCGGCGCCCCGGCCAAGACCCTGGACACGCCGCTGCTGGATTGAGCGGCGGTTGCGGGACGAGCAAACCGGGTCCGCAAAGGGCGCAAAGGGCGCAAAGAACGCAAATGGGACCGATGATCTGAAGTGGCGCTTTGCCGTTGTGAGCGGAACGCAAGCGCATACCACCAGCCAAGCCTTGCCCTTCCCAACCCCCGGATTACGCTTTTCCCGAGTCCCGAGTCCCGAGTCCCGAGTCCCGAGTCCCGAGTCCCGAGTCCCGAGTCCAGCCCCAGCTACTTGCCCGCCGCCGTGCTGGCCGGATGCCCAAAGCCGCCCTCCGCCTGCGCCGCCAGATACGCCAGCACCGCATACGCGGCGACCTGCTGGTCGAGCGCGTGCGGGTCGATCTTGTCGAGGGTGTCGTTGGCGGTGTGGTGGTAGTCGAAGTAATCGGTGCCGTCCTGCGCCAACTGCGCCCAGGCCATGCCCTGCGCCGCCATCGGGCCGACGTCGGGGCCGGGGCCGCCGCCGGTGGTTTCGGTGACGATGCCCAGCGGCGCCAGCACTTCGCCGATCTGTGCGATCAGCGGCCTCGCGGAATCGGCCACGCCGGCGCGCAGCGCATAGATGCGGCCTGCGCCGAAGTCGCTCTCGGCGCCCAGCACGTGATTGTCGGTCTGGTCGGCATAGCGCTTGGCGTAGGCTTTGCCGCCAAACAGCCCGCGCTCCTCGTTGGCGTAGGCGATCACGCGAATGCTGCGCTTGGGTGGCGCCGGCAATGCACCGATCATTGCACCCGCAGCCATCGTGATGGCGACGCCGGCACCGTCGTCGATGGCGCCGGTGCCCAGGTCCCACGAGTCCAGATGGCCGCCGATGACGACCACCTGTTCCGGGTGCTCGCTGCCGGTGATCTCGCCGATCACGTTGTACGAGGTAACTTCCGCGCCGGGGCCGACCGCCAGGTCGAGGCTCAGACGCACCGGTTGCCCACGGCGAATCATGTTCGACAGCAGGTCGGCATCGGGATTGGACAGGGCGGCGGCAGGAATCTGTGGCAGCGGCGCGGTGGCCGCGGCATCGGGCTCGGCGTACTGCATCACCCCGGTGTGCGGCAGGCGATCGTGATCGGTGCCGACCGATCGGATCAGCAACGCCAACGCGCCCTTGCGCGCGGCCTGGCTGGCGCCGTCGACGCGCGCCGCCACCGCCGGGCCGTAGCCATTGCCATCGCGGCTGCGCTTCATACGGTAGCTCACGTAGGCGATCTTGCCATCGAGGCTGTGCTCTGGAGCGGCGCCGAGCGCGGCCAGATCGGCGAACTCGACCACTTCGGCTTCGATCGCGTCCGCATCGGTGCCCACGCTGCCGCCCAGCGTAGTGACGTGCAGCGGCTGCGGATAGGGCGACAGCACGCGCGCCGTTTCGCGATCGCGCCGCCAGTTCGGAAACGTCACCGGCTCGGTCCACACGCGGTCGAAACCCAGCGACTGGAATTTCGCCACCGCCCATGCCACCGCGCGCGGGTCGGCCTCGCTGCCGCCCATGCGCGGTCCCACTTCCGTGGTCAGCGATTCCACGATGTCCCAGGCATTCGATCCCGCGCTGGCGTTGTCGCGCAATCGCGCGGCCGTTTCCAGATCGCCGTTCGACAACGCGGCACTTGATGCCGGTGCGGCAGTGATCCCAAGGGCGAGCGCGACGGCTAGGTTGAGGGCGAGGCGAGGTGTACGCATCATGGCTCCGACAAGGCGTGGCCGCCGCCACGTCGGTGCGTGGCGAGGGCGGGTGGGGACGGGAAGGCTCAGCGCTTGCTCAGCGCATCGCGGATTTCGGTCAGCAGTACCACTTCGGCGCTGGGAGCGGGCGGCGGTGCCGGCGCGGCTTCCTGCTTGCGCTGGAGGCGATTCATCAGCTTGACCGCGACGAAGATCGCGAACGCGATGATGACGAAATCCACCAGGGTCTGCAGGAACATGCCGTACTTGAGCAGCACCGGTTGCACCTCCCCACTGCCGGCGCGCAGGGTAACGGCCAGGTCGCTGAAGTTGACCGCGCCCACCAGCAGGCTGACCAGCGGCATGATGATGCCGTCGACCAGCGACGAGACGATCTTGCCGAAAGCGGCGCCGATCACCACGCCGACCGCCAGATCGACCACGCTGCCGCGCATCGCGAATTCCTTGAACTCCGACATCAGGCTCATCGCAGGGTTCTCCGAACAGGGAAAAGGCCGCTACGGGGGCGGCGGCCCGCCGACTTTACACGCTGCCCCGGCCTCCGCCCAGCGATGGGCTTCAGCCGGCGGTGAACCCGCCTTCCAGGAGCAACAGATCGTCGATGCTGGCGCGATAGCGGTCGCCGGGTTTCAGCGCGGCAACCCCGGCCGGCGTACCCATGAAGATCAGATCGCCAGCACGCAACTCGAACAGGCGCGACAGCTCGGCAATGATCTCGGGTACCGACCACACCATGTCTGACAGCGGCGATTGCTGGCGCACCACGCCGTTCACTTCCAACTGCAGCCGACGCGGCGCCAGTGCACCGCAGGCGGTGGCCGGCACAATCTCGCTGACCGGCGCGGAGCGGTCGAAGCCCTTGGCGGTGTCCCACGGCAGGCCCTTGGCCTTGGCGGCGGCCTGCAGGTCGCGGCGGGTCAGGTCGAGGCCGAGGGCGTAGCCGAATACGAGTGTCTCGGCGTTGGCGGCAGTCACCGGGGTCGCGGCATCGGCACCCAGCGCCACCACCAGTTCCACCTCGTGATGCAGATCGGCAGTGCCGCGCGGGAACGCCTGCTCACCACCGCCCGGCAGCACCGCATCGGCCGGCTTGCTGAAGAACACCGGAGTGCCGCGATCGATCGTCGAACCCATCTCCCGCGCATGGTCCGCAAAGTTGCGACCGACGCAGTAGATGCGGTGTACCGCAAAGCGTCGCGCATCCCCGCGAACGGCCAGAGTAGGGATCGGCACAGCCGGAAACATCAGCGCGGACATCGAGGTAGCTCCAAAAAGCCCGCAGTGTAACCCGGAGGCTGGCGTCATCATCGCGAGGGCGAGGTGGTGAGTCTTCGCGATTCCTCCCAGGCCGTCATTGCGAACGCAGTGAAGCAATCCATGAGCTGGCCACTGCATGCCGACGAAGGGATCGGCTTTCGCCAGGACGCAGCATGGATCGACACAGGCCTGCGGCCCTCGCGATGACGGTGTGGGGAGTCTTCGCGATGGCGTGGTGGTGAGTCTTCGCAAATCCCCCCGAGGCGTCATTGCGCACAGCGGCGCGGTCAAAAACGCTCGCGCGCTCAGACGATGTCCGGAAACAAATCCTTCCACTCGGGATTGCCGGCCTCGATCAGTGCAATCTTGCTGGCGCGATTCCCTGCCTTGAGCCGCTTCTCCCGGGCGATGGCGGACTCCATCGATTCGTGCAACTCGTACCAGGCCAAGCGGTCCGCGCCGTACTTGGCCGTGAAGCCATCGACCACATGCTCTCGATGTTGCCAGACGCGCTGCGCCAGATTCGAGGTCACACCGACATAAAGCGTGCCGTTGCGCTTGCTGGCCAAGATGTATACGCAAGGTTGCTTCATCGCTCGACTATTGGGGGATGACGGAGGCGACCATATCAGAGTGACGTGTTCTCGCGAGTACGCAGCATAGATCGCTACGGGCCTTGCGGCCCTCGCGATGACGGTGTGGGATGCCCTCGCGATGACGATGCGACGAGTCTTCGCGATTCCCCCCCCAACCGTCATTGCGAACGAAGTGAAGCAATCCATGAGCCGACCGCTGCGTCGTCGCGAGGGGGTTGGCGTTCGCCAGTGCGCAGCATGGATCGCCACGGGCCTGCGGCCCTCGCGATGACGAAGTGGTGAGTCCTCGCGCCGACGAAGTGGTAAGCGCTCGCGATTCCCCCCAACCGTCATTGCGAACGAAGTGAAGCAATCCATGAGCCGACCGCTGCGTCGTGGCGAAGTGGTTGGCTTTCGCCAGGACGCGCCATGGATCGCCATGGGCCTTGCGGCCCTCGCGATGACGGGGTGGTGAGTCTTCGCGAGTTCCCCAAGCCGTCATGACGAACGACCGCTCTTGCGCATCCCCACACCCCACCACCTCCAAGCCGGATTCATGGAACAATCGCTGGCCGTCGATCGGCGATCGGACACACCCGCAGTGGCGAGGGCACCGCGTGAGCAAACCCATTGACACCCGAACCGTGCCGCTCGCACCCGGCGTCGCAATGACGCTGTGCTGGATACCACCCGGACGGTTCCGGATGGGCTCGCGCGATGGTTATCCAGACGAGCAACCCGTGCAGGAGGTCGAAATCCCCCAAGGCTTCTGGCTGGGCCAGACGCCGGTGACGCAGCGGCAGTACGCGGCCTTCGATCCCGAACACGAGAACGGCTTTCACGGCAAGCCCGAGCATCCAGCC
>JANRIF010000032.1:0-8439 GCA_033765245.1 Lysobacteraceae bacterium | reverse complement strand
CCCGCGCTCGCCACGATCGCCAACGCATAGCTCGCCAGTGCCGCCGCCGCCATCACGTGCAGCCGCGCATGCGCGTCGCTCGCCACGGCGTGTATCGCCACCACCGCCGTCGCGGCGATGACGGCCGCCAGCGCCACCACGACGGCGCTCTGCCGGAACCCGCGCCGTTGCGGATGCAGCGACAAGGCAAACGCCAGCGTGGCGGCGAGCCACGCGGCCGCGGTCAGCGCCACCGGCTCGCGCACCGACGCGCCAGCAGCACTCATCAGGCTGAACCATACACCTGCGTCCGCCGCGCCCCCCACCCACACCGACAACACGGCCATGGCGGCGAACACCGTGATCGTTGCGGCCAGAGCGAGCCGGCTACCGCGCAGCGCCTGCGCCGAGATCATCAACAGCACCGATGCCGCGCTCGCGACCGCGCAACGCGCCGCCGTCGCGGCGCCCGCATCCAGCGACGAGGGTATCCGCGACCATTCCCACAATACGAGGGCGGCCAACACAGCGGCCACCACGTATCCCGTAGTACTCCAACGCCGCATTACGTCCCCCGAAGCGCTCCCCATTTGCGCTTGCCCGGTCGAGCATAGACCAGGAAGCACAGAGTCGCTACGCGCGCCGATAATTCCTGCTGGCGGAGGCGACGGTTATCCGGCGCGGCGCGATTCCGGACGCATCATTCGACCGGCATTACGTCCACCCGCACCCGCAAGCTGTCGCCGGGATCGAATGCGGTGCGGGTGTGATACAGGCGCCCCTGATAACGATAGGTGACGTCGTAGCTGCGCACTCGTTCTTCGCGCACATAGCGGGTGTGGGTGTCGCAATGCTCGCGGTAGGAGACCCGCTCGCCCACCGGATAGCGGGTGCGGTAGCCCGGGTAGTAGCCGCCGTGCCTGGCCTGGTGGTCGGCCACCAGCGCGTCGCCGAGCACGGCGCCGAAGAAGGTGGTGGCAACGCGGCCGCTGCCATGTCCGAACTGATTGCCGATCAGGCCGCCGGCGATCGTCCCAAGCACCCGCTCGCCCTGGCCGCCATGATAGCCGCCGTCGTAGTACCCCTCTTCGTACACTTCCTCGTAGACCGGCTCGTAAACCGGCTCCTCGCGGCAATACCGGCTGTAGACCGGTTCGCTGACGACTTCGACCACCGGCTCCACCCGCTCGACCTCGGCGATGTCGTAGCGCGGCTCGTTGCGGTAACGCTCGCCATGGGCAGCGGTCGCGGGAGCGGCCAGTACCAGCAAGGTAGCGGCAAGTGCCGCAGGCAGGATCGGGGTCATGGCGATTCTCCGCACGCGCTCCAGGAGCATCGCTTCACGCTAGGCCGGCGGCGATGAAATCCCGCTGAACCGGGCGATGCCCACGTCCATATGATCGGGATCAAGTCGGAAATCCGCGTCCGCACGATACTCATGACCAACGCCCACGCTTGACCTTGTCCGGGCGCACTGCAACGCTGTAACCACTGTCGGAACAGGAGCCTGCCATGTCGCACCGCACCGATCAGATTCGCAACCTGGCCTTGGCCGGCCATCCGGGTGCGGGCAAGACCACGTTGTTCGAGGCCTTGCTGCACACCGGCGGCGCCATCGCCAGCCCAGGCAGCGTCGAGCGCGGCACCACCGTCTCGGACTTCGATCCGATGGAGCGCGAAGGCGGCCATTCGCTCGACATCGCGATCGCCTCGCTACCGCATCGCGACAGCATCATCCAACTGATCGACACCCCGGGGTACCCGGATTTTCGCGGCCCCACCCTGTCGGCGCTGGCGGCGGTGGAAACGCTGGCGGTGGTGGTCAACGCCAGCGCCGGGATCGAACACGGCACCCGCCGCATGATGGAATACGGCGCGCAACGCGGACTGGCGCGGGTGCTGGTGGTCAACCGGATCGACAACGGCGCCGACCTCAAGCTGCTGATCGCGCAATTGCGCGAAGCCTTCGGCAACCAGTGCCTGCCGCTCAACCTGCCCAGCGCCGACGGTAGCTCGGTGGTGGATTGCTTCTTCCAGCCCGGAGGCCACTCAGCGATTGCCGACGTCGGCGCCGCGCACCAGCAGATCATCGATCAGGTGGTGGAGATCAACGAACAGGTGATGGGCCATTATCTCGAACAGGGCGAGTCGGCGCTGTCGGGCGAGGAATTGCACGACGCCTTCGAGCAATGCCTGCGTGAGGGCCACCTGGTACCGATCTGCTTCGTCTGCGCGCGCAGCGGAGTCGGCGTGCGCGAACTGCTGGACGTGATCGACCGCCTGCTGCCCAACCCTGCCGAAGGCAATCCGCCGCCGTTCATGAAGGGCAGCGACAAGGCGGCGCAACCGTTGTTGTCGCGACCCGACGCCAACGCGCACGTGATCGCCGACGTGTTCAAGATCGTCAACGACCCATTCGTCGGCAAGCTCGGCGTGTTCCGCGTCTACCAGGGCACGGTGCGCCGCGACACCCAACTGTTCATCGACGACGGCCGCAAGCCGTTCAAGGTAGGGCACCTGTTCCGGCTGCAGGGCAAGGACCATATCGAGATCGACGAAGCGGTGCCGGGCGACATCGCGGCGGTGGCGAAGGTAGAGGACATCCACTTCGACGCGATCCTGCACGACTCGCACGACGAGGACCACATCCACCTCAAGCCGCTGGACTTCCCCAAGCCGATGTTCGGACTGGCGATCCAGGCCGCCACCCGCGGCCAGGAGCAGAAGCTGGCGACCGCGCTGCACAAACTGGCGGAGGAAGACCCCTGTTTCCAGATCGAGCACCATGCCGAACTCAACGAAACCGTGGTGCGCGGCCTCGGCGAACTGCACCTACGGGTGATGATCGAACGCATCCGGCAACGTTACGGGGTGGCAGTGGAAACCCGGCCACCGCGGATCGCCTATCGCGAGACCGTGTCGGCACCGGCCGAGGGCCACCATCGGCACAAGAAGCAGACCGGCGGCGCCGGGCAGTTCGGCGAAGTGTTCCTGCGCGTGCAGCCGCTGGAGCGCGGCGCCGGCTTCGAGTTTTCCGATGAGGTCAAGGGCGGCACCATCCCCGGCCAATTCATGCCGGCGGTGGAGAAGGGCGTGCGGCAGGCGCTGGCGCAGGGCGCGATCGCCGGCTTCGCTCTGCAGGACCTGAAGGTGGTGGTCTACGACGGCAAGCATCACCCGGTCGATTCCAAGGAAGTCGCGTTCGTCAGCGCCGCCCGCAAGGCGTTCCTCGACGCGGTGCTGAAGGCGCGGCCGCAGGTGCTGGAGCCGATCGTCGACCTGGAAGTGGCGGTGCCCGAGGCGCACACCGGCGACATCACCGGCCTGCTCGCCGGCAAGCGCGCCCGCATCCTCGGCACCGACGTCAACGGCAACGCGGAGATTGCGATCAAGGCGCAGGTGCCGTTGTCGGAGCTCACCGGCTTCGCCGCCGAACTCAAGGGCGCCACCTCGGGACGCGGCCGCTACGACCTCGAGTTCAGCCACTACGAACCCGTCCCCAGCAACGTGCAAAAACAGTTGATGGACGCATTCCGGCCGGCGGTGGACGAGGATTGAGTGCTGTCGCCAAGCGTGCGATGTTGCGAAGCGCCTGGCGCCACGACCGCTTGGACGTTCAGTCTGGCAGCACCTGTCGCGCGCCAGCGCGCTCCCACGACCGGACGTAGCGACAGCTCAGAGCGACCGGGTGCGTTCAACTTAATGCGCACCTCACACCGCATCCGTTAAGGTTTGCGGCCGCGCCGAACGCACGCTCACCGATGACCGCCCCATTCCGCCGCACTACCCGCCTTTCGACGCCGACCCTGGTGCTGCTGCTGGTGCTGGCAGTGTTCACACTCACCCGGCTGGCGCTGTTGCTGTGGACCGGCAGCGAGCAGGTTCCGATCACACTGTGGCCGGGAATCTTCGCCAAGGGTCTGTGGTTCGACCTGGTCACCGCCGGCTTCCTGATGCCGCCCGTGCTGCTGTACGAGGCCGCTTTGCCGGCGCGCGTGCGCCATGCGCGCGGACACCGGGTGCTGCGCCTGATGTGGCTGTGGCTGGCGCTGGCGCTGTTGGTATTCGGCGGCATCGCCGAAGGCACGTTCTGGGAGGAGTTCTCCACCCGATTCAATTTCATCGCGGTCGATTACCTGATCTACACCCACGAGGTGATCGGCAACATCCGCGAGTCCTATCCGATCGGCTGGTTGCTCACCGCGGTAGCGCTGACGGCGGCGGCGGGGATATACGGGCTGCGGCGCCTGATCGCCGCCAGCGACACCAACGCGCCCAGCGCGCGCCGTCGTCTGACCTATGTGCTGCTGGCGTTGTCGCTGCCGCTGCTGGCTTACCGCGCTGCGGACGTGGAGCAGATGCAGGGCAGCGGCAACGCCTACGCCGACGAGCTTGCCGGCAACGGCTGGTTCACCTTCGCCGCCGCGGCGCGGCGCAACGAGCTGGATTACGCGCGTTTCTATGTCACCCTGCCGCAAGCGCAGGCCGATGACATCCTGGCGCGTCTGGGAGCCACGCGCGGCTCGTTGTCGCCCGTCGGCGTCACGCCGCTGCCGGCCACCGGCCCGAGCCCGTTCAAGCGCAGCCCCAGGAACCTGGTGCTGATTTCGGTGGAAAGCCTTTCGGCGCGATTCCTGGGCAGCTACGGCAGCGGCGATGGACTGACTCCCAATCTCGACCACATCGCCCGCGACGGATTGAAGTTCGAGCGGGTGTTCGCCACCGGCACCCGCACCGTGCGTGGGCTGGAAGCGCTGTCGCTGGGCGCCCCTCCGATTCCCGGCCAGGCGATCGTGCGCCGCCCCGGCAACGATCGCCTCGCCACGCTCGGCGGCGTGCTCGCCAGTCAGGGCTATCGCAGCTATTTCATCTACGGCGGCTACGGCTACTTCGACAACATGAACGCCTATTTCCGCGGCAACGACTACCGGGTGATCGATCGCACCGATTTCCCACCGGTGTCGATCGCGATGGAGAACATCTGGGGCGTGGCGGATGAGTCGCTGTACGCCAACGCGATACCGACGCTGGATCGCGACCATGCCGAAGGCAAGCCGTTTTTCGCGCACCTGATGACCACCAGCAATCACCGCCCCTACACGTACCCGGACGGCCGCATCGACATTCCGTCGCCGGGCGGCCGCGCCGGTGCGGTGAAGTACACCGACTATGCGATCGGGCAGTTCATCGAACAGGCGCGCACCAAGCCCTGGTTCGACGACACCTTGTTCGTGATCGTCGCCGACCACTGCTCCTCGGTGGCCGGGCGCACCCGCCTGCCGGTGGAGAAGTACCACATCCCGCTGATCTTCTACGCCCCCGCGCTGCTGGACCCCGGCGTCGATGCGCGCCTGATGAGCCAGATCGACGTCGTGCCCACGCTGCTCGACGCTCTCGGCCGCGACGGCGCCACGCAGTTCTTCGGCCACTCGATCCTGCGCGCGCCGCCGTCCCCGGACGATCACGCTTTCATCTCCAACTACCAGGAGCTGGGCTACCTCAAGCACAACGTGCTCACGGTGCTGTCGCCACGGCGAAAAGTCGAGGCATTCACGATCGATCCGCAAAGCTACGAGGCGACTCCCACCGCGGTCGAACCCGTGCTGCGCGACGAAGCCATCGCCTGGTATCAGAGCACGTCGGCGGCGTTCAAGTCCGGCGCCTTGCGCGCACCCCACGCGGCATCGCCGCCGCAGTAGCGCCGCCCGGTCCAGCTACTGGCGCTTGGACTTGGACTTGGACTTGGGCTGCAACATGGTGCCGGTACAGGTGGCTGCGCCGCAGCGGCAGGCCCACAGTTGCTTCACGCGAGCGGTATGCGGCTCGTGCAGGACGATGCCGTAGTTGTAGGTCAGTTCTTCGCCGGCGGCGATGTCGCGCGTGGCCTCGATCAGGATCTTGTCCTTGTGCCGTTTGCCGTGTTTGTGCTCGTGCATCACCGCTTCGCAATTGGGCTCGCAACTGTGGTTGATCCAGCGCGCCACGTTGCCGTCGACGTTGGCGTCGATAACGTAATCCTCGTTCAGGGTGAACAGGAAAGTGTGCCCGTTTTCGGGCAACTCGCCATAACGCGCATCCACGTCGTCGTGACTGCGCAGCTTGCCCTTGTAACGCACCACGCGCTCGCCCTTGGCGATCGGTTCAAGGGCAAACACGCCGTTGCCGTGGATCGGCGATTGGCGGGCAACGATCTTTCGGGCCATGATGCGTCCAGAACGGAAAATACGGAACACCATTGTCGCCGATCGTACTTGCCATGCGCAGGACATCGGCGACAATCACGCCATGAACGCCATTCTCACGCGCACGCTGTTGCTGTCGACCCTATCCATGGCCGCGCTGCCGGACGCAGGTGCCGCGCCGCGCTCCGATGCGGGCGCCGTCGCGCTCATCTCGGTTCCGGTCGCGCCGCTGCCGGCGCCGGTATGCAACAACGCGGTCGCGCTGGTCGGCGTCGACGGCGAGGATCGCCTGTACTCCTTCCTCGGGCTTGGCGCGGGCAAGCGCTGGCAGGACATCTCGCGCGCCGCGTATGCGTGGAGCCCGACGCAAGGCCAGTGGCGCGAACTGGCGCCGGTACCCGTGACGCAGGGCCGGCTCGCCAGCGTGGCGGCGGTCGCTGGCGGCCACATCTACCTGTTCGGCGGTTACACGGTGGCCGAGAACGGCCACGAGGTATCCACCCCGGAGGTATTGCGCTTCGACCCGCGCGATGAAACCTGGACCGCAGTCAGCCCGATGCCGACCCCGGTCGACGACAGCGTTGCGGTGGTGCTGGACGACCGTTACATCTACCTGGTCAGCGGCTGGCACATGGACCGCAACGTCGATGCCGTGCAGGTGTACGACAGCCAGCTCGATCGCTGGTCGCAGGCCACCGCGTTTCCCGGCGAGCCGCTGTTCGGACACGCCGGCGCGCTGATCGATCGCACCCTGGTGATGTGCGACGGCGTCAAGCTGACCGTGACCGACGGCAAGCGCGACTTCGCCGCCAGCGACGCCTGCTGGCGCGGCGACATCGCCAGCGACGACATTCACCAGATCGCGTGGCAGCGCATCGCCTCGCATCCGGGCGCGCCGCGCTACCGCATGGGCGCCGCGCCGGATCCGCAACACCACCGCGTGCTGTTTGCCGGCGGCAGCGAAAACCCCTACAACTACGATGGCATCGGCTACGACGAGCACCCATCCGCCGGCTCGACCCGGGTGCAGGCATTCGCGCCCGCCGAAGGCCGCTGGGACGAACTGCCGCCGCTGCCGCAGGCGACCATGGACCATCGCGGCATGCCCGGCCGCGACGGCCGCTATTACCTGATCGGCGGTATGCGCGAGGGGCAATCGGTGAGCGCGCAGGTGCTTGAGTACCGTCCGGACTCCACCACACCGCCATGAGCGCACTGGAGAGCTGGCACGAGGAGCGGCAATCGGCCTGGCTGTATCGCGAGCTGGCCGCCTGCGAACCGGCCGCCCACGTCGCCAGCCTGTTCACCGAACTCGCTGCCGCCGCCGAGCGGCAGGCGCTGTACTGGGAATCCCTGATGCGAGCCGACGGTCATGCCGCACCGACATTCACCCCCGAGTGGCGGGCGCGACTGGCGGCGACGCTGGCACGCACATTGGGCGCGCGCCGGCTCAAGCCGCTGCTGGCGGCACTCAAGGTACGCGGGTTGTCGGCATACAGCGCCGCGGTTCCGAGCGGGCACACCATGCCCACCCACCATACCGAGGTCGGGCGCGGCCATCGCGCGGTCGGCGGCGGCAATCTGCGTGCCGCCATCTTCGGCGTCAACGACGGTCTGGTTTCCAACGCCAGCCTGATCATGGGCATGGTGGGCGCCAGCGCCGACACCGGCATCGTGCTTACCACCGGCATCGCCGGCCTGCTGGCTGGAGCGCTCTCGATGGCATCGGGCGAATACGTATCGGTGCGCTCGCAACGCGAGTTGTTCGAGCACCAGATCGCGCTGGAGAAGGCGGAGTTGGCCGAATACCCGGAAGCCGAAGCGGAGGAACTGGCGCTGATCTACGCCACGCGCGGGCTCGGCATGGAGGAGGCGCGCGTGCTGGCGACGCGCATGGTCAGCGATCCGGCGGTGGCGCTGGACGTGCTCAGCCGCGAGGAGCTGGGGCTCAATCCGGACGACCTGGGCTCGCCGCTCGGCGCCGCAGGATTTTCGTTTGCGGCGTTCACCGTGGGTGCGTTGATCCCGTTGTTGCCGTTTTTCCTCGGCTCCACGCTACCGATGGCGGCGCTGCTTGGCGTGGCACTCACTGCGGCCGCACTGTTCGGCACCGGCGCCGCCATGAGCCTGTTCACCGGCCGCAACGCCCCGCTCGGCGGCCTGCGCATGCTGGCCATCGGCGGGGGCGCGGGTGCCCTCACATTCGCCATCGGCCACCTGGTGGGCGGCGTGGGCTGATCGACTGGCGAGGCGCCGTGGCGCCCCGCCGGTCGGTTGC
>JANRIF010000029.1:0-4967 GCA_033765245.1 Lysobacteraceae bacterium | reverse complement strand
CCAGACCCTGCTCTCGCACCATCTGCGCCACTTGCAGCTTGAAAGCCTCGTCAAAAACTCTGCGCTTCTTGCTCATTGGATGATCCTCTTCGGGTGGATGATCCACCTATCGAGGTGTCCACGGAAAGCAGACCACAACATAGTTCACGCGCACAGCACCCCCTCCCAACCTCCCCCTGCGATGCTGTGCATCGCAAGGGGAGGAGCGCGCTGGACGATGTGGCGAAGCGGTGTGCCCCGGCGTGGCGAGGTCTGCGTGCGGGGCGTGGGTATTCGCGCTGCTCCACCTGCCGCCTCGGTTCATGGTCCGTGCGCAGTTCCAGCCACACTGACACAGGCTCCTCGTAATGGCAGGATGTGATGAGTAGGCGGGCGGTGCGCGTAGCGGAGACTGCCGCTCTCGTGCACTCGCGGCGCTTGCACATCCGTGCACGGCGTAGTTCGCGCAGCGATCGAGCCTCAGCGCCGTTGGTACAAGAAGCGGGGCCCCAGCGGAGCCCCGTTGCAGCAGCGTGAGATACGCCGCGGAGGAATCAACAACCGGCTGTCTTCTTGAACGACAGGCTCTTGTTGGTGCCGTCCGCGTTGTCGTATTTGACGCGGATTTCGTCGCCCTCGACGATGCGTTCGTCCTTGAACTTGTCCAGGGTCAGGTCGTCGGTGATGACGATGTTGACCGGCTCGCCTGTCTTGTTGTTCTCCAGGATGGCGATCGCGGATTTGCCGTCGGGGGCCATCTGGATTTCGGTGATGGTGCCGACCATCTTGACCTCGTCGGCAAACGCCAGGGGGGAGACGGCAAGCGCGGAAACTGCCAGTGCCGTTGCGAGGATCATGCGGGCCAGATAGCTGTTCATGGGGTGCTCCTTGAAGTTTGGGGGATCCGGTTCAATCAGAAGATGACTTCGAACGTGGCATAGACGTCGTAGGCGTGATCGAGCGGGGTGGTGGTCAGCAGTTGGCCGTTCACGCTGGAAAGCTTGATCGGCGCGCCGACCCAGTTGTTGCTGCCGGTGTACTGGAAGTCGTAGTACTGGGCGCCCAGCCGGAAGAACGCCCTGGCGTCGCGGGACGCGATCGGCTTCTTGTTCAATTCCAGGATGAGATAGGCGTCGTACACGTTGCCGCGGGTGCCTGCCTTGGACGTCCACATGTCGCTGGCTGCCGGGGCGAACGTGATCCAGTTCTTGGAGCCATGGTTGTATTCGAAGCCGAGCTTGGTCCTGGCCGGCAGGTCGTAGTCGAGGTCGTAGCGCAGGCCGAGCGAAACGGCGGTGCCGGTCTTGCTGGTGGGCGCTTCCGGGCTGAAGAAGCCGCCGGTCAGGAGACCCTGGAAACCGAACTGGGACGAGACGTTGTTGTTCGGATGGGTGATGCTGTGGCCGACCTCGGCAAAGTAGTGGAGGTCGCCCTTGCCCACGTTCTTGAACAGGCCGATGGCGCCCGCGCCCCACCACTCGATGTCGCCCAGATTGGTTTCCGGCAGGGTGTCGCCGAAAAAGGTATCGGTCATGGTGGGCGCGTCGAAGATGTTGAAGCCGCGGTTCCACTGCGTCCAGACGCGTATCGGATCGGTGTCGATCGGGACGAACTGGACCCCGAGCATGTCGGTATCTTCCAGCGAGTTGGTGAGTTTCGAGCGGAAACCGCTTTCGTAGCCACGGCCGTAGCACAGCTTGGCGTAGGCGCCCGGCAGCGCATCGAGGTCCGGAGCAAACCCGATGGTCATGCCGTCGAAGGCGTAATCGACCAGCAGCGAAGGCGTACCGCCGTTGCCGGGGCGTGCGATGTTCTGCTTCAGGTTCCGTGGCACCCCGTTGGTCGAGGGGCGGCGGCCGACGGAGAACCACAGGTCCTGATCGGCGATGTTGCTCCACGTCGCGTATGCCTGATCGACGTTCAGGTAGTTGCTCGATGGAATATGGCCGAGCGTGCCGTCGAACACGCCGACGCGGTCGGCGAAGAATGGCGCGGAGCCGCCATTGGTGACTGCCCTGGCGTCGCCGGCGCCAAACGTCTTGTACATCAGCAGGCGGGTGGTGATGACGACGTTCTGCGTCGCCTTGATGTGCATGTCGAGGCCGAGCCGATTGGTGTACAGGGTGGTGTTGCGCGGCTTGAAGGAGGGAACGCTGGCGGCGAAACCGCCGATGCCCTGGATCAAGCCGGCGTTCATCGGATCGGCTAGGAACGCGCTGGCCTGGTTGTAGTCCGCCACCGAAGCCATGTTCTGCGAGAACTGCATCAGCGCGCTCAAGGCGCCGGCCGTCGACATGCCCATGCCGCCGAAAAACGTGGATGAGCCGGGCTGCGTGGACGGATTGGCGAAGAAGTCTGCCTGCAGCGCCTGCTGCGTGTTGTCGAAGGTGGACTTGACGTCGGTGAAGGCGCGCGTCTCGCCGCGCAGGTCGTCAACGCGGAACTGGTAGTCGCCGCCGAAATCCAGCCACTTGGCGACCGACTTGTCCTCCACCTTGCCGATCTTTTCCTTCAGGGCCGCGGTGGCCTTGACGTTGCTTTCCTCGCTGGCCTTGTTTGCCTGCACCTGGCTTTTCAACTCGGCCAGTTCCTTCGCCAGGGCTTCGATCTTGCTCAACAAGGCCGCTTCGTCGGCGCGGGCATGGATGGGCAGCAATAGCCCGGATATGCATGCCGCTAGTAGTGTTTTCGATAAGGTCTTGTTCATCGACGTTCTCCATGGTTCGGACTTTGCATAAAGTCGGCACGCACGGCGCGATTCAGGGCGCGGTATGGTCTTCCCCGCTGTCTTCCCAGCCGGTGATCATGGCCTTGAGTTGGGCGGTTACGGTGTGGCCGGTGGTGATGAGGTAGATGTGTGCGATCAGGAACGCGAGCATCAGGAAGGCGCCCACGGTATGCAGCAGGGCGATCGTTGAAAGGTCGGGTTGGAAGCCGGCGGTGGCGAGCTCTGCGTAGTAGAGGTATGCCAGCCCGGAAGCCCAGATCAGCGGATTGATCAACACCTTGATGGCGAGATACGCCTGCGCCTGCATCGGGTTGTGTTTGTGCGCGCGGGTGATCTGGAAGGGATGTGGCTCGCCGCGGAAGATGCCCAGCGCGTAGTAGCGCACGATCGGGCCGACGTTGTTCATGGTCGGGATGTATTGCCGCCATTCGCCGGTGGTGAGATGCCAGAAGATGGCGAACACCCACAGCACGATCAGCGCCCACGCGGCGGTGGTGTGCACGGTGTGCGCCTGCTCGAACCCGAGCAGCCGGTAACTTCCATGGATCTCGAAACCGGTGACCAGCATGCCGATGATCAGCAGCGCTTGCGACCAATGCCAGAAACGCTCGAAGCGTTCGAAGATGTAGATGCGTGTCATGACGTGTTCCCCTTAGTGCTTGCGGCGAGCGATGCGGACGGCGCCGTGCAGCACCACCACGGCGAGGGTGATCGCTGCCAGCAGCCAGCCGAGTCGGTCGATCAGCGCATGGCGGTCACGGCCGGGGATGTAGATGCCATCGATCTGGCTCAGGCGCCCGTTCCTGGCATGGCATTCGCTGCAGCGCAGTGCGTCTTCCTTGGGCGCGACCATGTGGGTGATCGGCCACTGCGACACGGTTTCGATGAATTCGACCTGGCCGGAGAATTCCCGGTTGACCGTGCGCATGCCGGCGGCCACCGCCTTTTGCCAATCGAGGTTGGTCCAGTAGGCGGTGTCGTCGTGGCCGTAGAGGTGCGTCACCACCAGCGACTTGGCGACCGGGTCGAACGGCTGTTTGCCGCGGAACGTCTTGATCGGCCAGATCATCGACTTGCCGTCGCTGGCGCTGCCTTCGAAGCGGTTGATGTAGATCGGCTGCTGCGACGCATCGAGCTCGTCGCCGATCAGGGTGTAGTTCACCGAACCGTTGAACCAGACGTAGTCCGGCTGGACGTTTTGCGCCAGCACGAAGTCGCCCTTGGTGCCGCTGTAGGTGACGTAGCTGTCGTCGTCGGTCACGACCAGCGGCTTGCCCTTGGCGTCGCGCTTGCCGGCGGTCGACCAGTCCCAGGCCATCTTGGTCGGCACATCGCCGCGCGCGAACGCGGGGATGTGGCAGGTCTGGCACGCTACCGTGTCGGTGTGGTCATTCAATTTCGCCACGCTCTTGTGCGGTGCCTGGCCGTGGCAGGACTGGCAGGTAGCGGGGTTGTTGCCGTCGGTCTTGCCGCGCAGGTGCGCGTCGCCCTTGTCCATGGCGGTTGGCGAGTAGCGGCTGCCGGGCACCTGGTGGCCTTCGGTCTGATGGCAGGTGGCGCAGGAGAAGTTGTTGCCCGCGGCATCCATGTGGACGTCGAGCGCGCGGTCCGGGACATCGAGCGAACTGTCGAGATCGCCGTGCTTCACGCCGTCGCCGCCACCGCCGTAGAAGTGACAGGCGCCGCAGTTCTCGCGGCGCGACTTGCCGACGTGCTGGGCGATCTCGCGCAGGTCGATGCCACGGATGAACTTGCCCGAGTGCGGTGGGTACTCGGTTTTCTCGGTCACCACGTTGCCGGCGAAGCCGAGCGGCTTGCGGTACTTGCCGGTGGTGTCGTGGCATACCAGACAGTCGACATTCTGTTCCGAAGTGAAGTCGAACGTGTCGTCGCGCATGCCGTAGCCGATGTGGCAGCTTGCGCAGTCGTCGTAGTTGGACGCGGCCGAGGTGCAGAAATTGTTGATGATGTGCCGCTTGCCGAGGAGCTGACCGGATTTGGGGTTGATGAACTCCCAGTTCCAGTGCTGGGTCTTGTGGATCTGCTTGGCGGCCTCGGTGTGGCAGCCCAGGCAGGCCTTGGTGACCTCCGGGCCGGACGTGAAGACTTTGTCCAATGCCGCGAATTTGCCGTGGTCGGCGGTCGATCCCGCAACCTCGCCGGCGTTGTTGTCGGCTGCCGCTCCCATGCTCGCCATGAGCGTCGTGGCGGCGACGATCATCAGAGTTCGCTTGAAGATGGACATGGCGCCTCCTGATTC
>JANRIF010000026.1:0-5879 GCA_033765245.1 Lysobacteraceae bacterium | reverse complement strand
TGGCGGAGCTACTTCAACGTCCGCTCGAACAACTCCAGAATGCGGCGGTATTCGTCATACCAGCTTTCAGGGTGCACGAAGCCGTGGCGTTCGAGCGGGTAGCTGGCGAGTTCCCAGTTAGGCTTCTTCAGTTCGATCAGGCGCTGCGCGAAGCGCACCGAGTCCTGGTAGAACACGTTGTCGTCGATCATGCCGTGGGCGATCAGCAGGTGGCCCTTGAGCCGGTCGGCGTATTCGATCGGCGAACTCTTGCGGTAGGCCTCGGGGTCGATGTCCGGGGTGTTGAGGATGTTGGACGTGTACTCGTGGTTGTACATGGTCCAGTCGCTGACCGGGCGCAGCGCGGCGCCGGCGACGAAGGCGTCGGGCGCGCGCAGCAGCGCCATGAACGCCATGAAGCCACCGTAGCTGCCGCCGTACACCCCGACCTTGGCGCGATCGGCCTGCTGGGTCTGCACCAGCCAGTCGATGCCGTCGAGGTAGTCGTCGAGTTCCGGGTGCCCCATCTGCCGGTAGATCGCGGTGCGCCAGTCGCGGCCGTAGCCGGCCGAGCCGCGATAGTCCATGTCCAATACGATGTACCCGCGCTGCACCAGCAGGTTGTGGAACATCTGCTCGCGGAAGTAGTTGGGATAGCGTTGCCAGACGTTCTGCAGGTAGCCGGCGCCGTGCACGAACATCACCACCGGATAGCGCTTGCCCGGCTCCAGCGTCTGCGGGCGATACAGCTTGGCGGCGATGGGGCCGGCGCCATGTTTCGACGGCACTTGCACGAACTGTGGGGCGATCCAGTCCTGCGCGGTGAACGCTTCGCTGCGGGTGTCGGTGAGCTGGCGCGCGCCGCTGCCGTCGCTCGCCACCAGCGCCAGTTGCGGCGGCAGGTAGCTGCTCGACCAGCGCAGCAGGATCTGCGATTGATCCGGCGACAGCACGAAGTCCTCGACGCCGCCCTGCGCGGTCAGCTCGCGTACGGTGCCACTGGCGAGGTCGAGCGCACACAGTTCGTAGCGCCCGGGCGAGGCGCGGTTGCAGACGAAGGTGAAGCGCGAACCATCGGCGCTCGGCACCGGCTGCGACACTTCCCAGCGCCCCTCGGTGAGCGCGCGCGCCGGCTTGCCTTCGGCGATCGTGTACAGGTGCGAGTAGCCGCTCTGCTCGGACAGCAGCCACAGCGTGTGCGAACCCGGCAACCAGCCGAATTCGTTGAAAGTCCAGTTGATCCAGCCCGGATCGGTGAGGCGATGCACCGACTGCAGTGCGGCTTGCGCGGGATCGAGGGTGGCGATCCAGCGATCCTTGTTGTCGATCGCGCGCAACATCACCGCCGCACGCGCGCCATCGTCGGCCCAGCGGATGTCGGGGATGGCGACCGGGCGATTGCCCTTGAGTGCCTCCTTGCCGGCCGCCTTGCGCAGATCGGCGAGCGGGTCCTTGGCGATGCCCGGCAGGCTATCGACGCCAAGCGCGCGCACGCTGCCGTCCGCCAGATCGACCAGCTTCAGCTCATGCCCCAGCGGCGGATTGCGGCCTACCCGGGTGTGCACGTCCTCGAATTCCTCGTAGCCCGATTCGGTGACGTACTTGGGCATCTTGCCGACCTGTCCGGTGTCGCCGTCCTTGGGTGTGGTCACCACCAGCAGCCAGCGCCCGTCCGGCGACAGGCTGCTGCCCTCGATCTTGATCTTGTCGCCCAGATACACCGGCGCGGCGGCGCGACCGGGATCGGCCTTGCGCAACTGCTCGGCCTGTTCGCGCAGCGCCTCGCGCTGGGCGCGATCGGAAGCCAGCATGCCGATCAGGCGCAATTGATTGGCGCGCAGATCGTCGGCGGGCGGCTCGGCTTGCGGATCTTTTTCGGCGCGCGGCAATGCGATCGCGCGCGCCACCCCGGCCGCAAATTCGTAGCGGTACCAATCGTTACCCAGCCGCCACAGAGCGGCACCCTGGTCGGCGGCGAAGCGCGGCTCGCTCTCGGCCTCCGCGGTGGCGGTGAGCTGGCGCAGCGTGCCGTCGCGCAGGTCGCGCATAAACACATCGCCCTCGCGCACGAACACCGCACGCTGGCGCAAGCGGTCGAACACTGGATCGGCGGCATCCAGCGTGCTGGCCTCGGCCGGCGTCGCCACGTGCGTGCCCTGCCCCGCCAACGCTTGCACCACCGTATCGCGCACCGGCGAGCCGACGCGCTTTTGCCGATACAGCGCGGCACGACCGTCCAGACTCCACCACGCCGCCTCCACCGGATTGCCGATCCAGTCGGGATCGGCCATCACCCGATCCAGAGCGAGCGGTTCGGCTGCGGCCGGCGCGGCCACCAGCAAGGCGAGAACGAGGAACGCAGGGCGCATGGTGAACTCCATCGCGAGACACGAAAGCGCAAGGGTAACGACGAACCCGCGCCGATGCGAGGCGCGATGGTCACGCCCGCCCGACGCCGCGCACGCGCGGCGCCGATTTTGTCGCGGCGCCGCAACGGGTATGCTTGGCGCTGTCACGGTGCCCCCCGCCAATGCCCATCGATAGCGACCGAGCCCCACGGCCTCCGACCCACTGTGCGTTTCCGCCGTACGCATGCTTGGCATGCCGGCGCGGCGGCACCACGCTGCGATTCGGCGGACGGCCATGACGCCAACCGGCGCACTTCCACGCAGCCGCTGCGCCTACGCCGCGCTGACCGGGCTGGCGTTGGCGCTGTTGCCGCTGCTGGTGGCGCAGCCATTGGCGCTGGCGGGGTTGTGGCTGGCGCAGGCACCGTTCGCGTTCGCGGCGGGCTGTCTGCTCGGCCGGCGCCGTGGCGCGCTGCCGTGGCGCGTCGTGCTGCGCGATCTCGCGGTACTCGCGCTGTGGTACGCGACCCCCTATCTCGCCATCGCCGCCGCCATCGCGTGGCCGCTGCAACGCTTCCTGGCGCAGCCACGGATCGAATCGCTGCTGCTGTTGTGTGCGATCGCTGGGCTGATGCTGCTGGCGCTGTGGAGCAGTTGGCACGGCTTCGCCCGCGCCAACCGCGAAGGCGGCAGCCTGCGCGAGTTGCGCGATGCCACGCGCACGCCAGCGCCGAACGACGAGGCGCGCGGCCTCGCGATCGCGCTGCTGGTGATGGGTCTGGTGCTGACCGGACTGCTGCTCGCTTGGCCGACGCTGCGGTTGGCCGACGCGCTGCGCTCCACGCTGCTGATCGGGCATGCGCTGCTGGCGCCGCTGCTGCACGTCGCAATCGCCCGGTTCGGCGAGACTCGCGCCGAGCGCCGTCAGGCACCGCGCGCCAGCGCGCCAATCCCCACCCCCGCGATCCCTGCAGTAGTGGCGTCGACGCCGGTCGCGCCTGCCCTGCCCAAGCTTGCCGACGGCCCGGCGCTGTACCAGGCGGTGCACGCCGGCCACGTCGAGCAGGCATTGGCGTTGATCGCCGCGGGTACCGACGTGCACGCCCTGCCCGCGGCGGATGATCGCGATCAGCGTTCGCTGCCGATGCTGGCGGCGGTGCTGCCGGATCTACAGGTGCTGCGGGCGCTGATCGCGCACGGTATCGACCCCAATCGCGCGCACGCCGGACTGACGCCGCTGCTGGCCGCCACCCGCGACAGTTGGCACGGCCGCGCCGACGCGGTGAGCATGTTGCTCGCCAACGGCGCCGATCCGCGCGCACGCGATGCCGAGGGCAATACGCCGCTGCACCACGCCGCCCGCTCCAGCGATCCAGGCGTGGCGGCGGCGCTGCTGGACGCCGGCGCTGAACTCGACCCGCTCAATCACGATGGCCTCAGTCCGCTGGCGGCGGCCTGCGAGATCGCCAACTGGCGGTTGGCGCGGTTGCTGCTCGAACGCGGCGCCCGCTGCGAACCCGAGGATGGCCTGCCGGCGTTGCTGGCGGCGGCAGCGGGCGAGGACGATCCCGCCGGCGTCGCGTTGCTGCTCAAACACAAGGCGCGCGTCAACGCGCGCGATGCGCGCCAACGCTCTGCCTTGCTGGTGGCCTGCCATGCCGGCAACCGCGACGTCGCCAGCGCGCTGATCGAAGCCGGCGCCGATCGCAACGGGCGCGACACCGACGGTGCCACGCCGCTGCTGGAGGCCGCCGCCGGCGGTTTTCTGGAGGTGTTGCGCGCTCTGGCGAGCGACCCCGCGCCGGACCCGTCGGTGTGCGATCGCGAAGGCCGCAACGCGCTGGCGCTGGCCTGCCTTTCCAGCAGCAACGACCCCGCGCTGGTGCAACAGTTGCTGGCAATGGGAGTCGACCCGGGTCAGCGCGACCACGCTGGCCGGCGCCCGATCGACCACGCCATGGCGAATGGCCGCTGGCGGATGGTGGCGGCGCTGGAGCCGGAGCAGACCCTGCCGGCCAGCCTCTCCGCCGATCCGGCGCAGCTAGCGCAGGAACAGCGCACTCCGCTCGAACTGCTGCATCAGGCGCTGCGCGACGATGCGCTGGATCTGGCCGAATCGCTGTTCGAACTGGCCGCCCCGACACCGCTCGCGAGCGACGCGCTGCTGCTGGAGTTCGTCGACGGCGATCCTGCCGTGGTGAACTGGCTGCTGTCACACGGCGCGCGCGGCGATCGCGCGCACGCCGATCACGACAGCGTGCTGTTCCACCTGCTGGGCCGCGGTGGCGGCGGCGTGCGCGCGCTGCGACGGCTGCTCGACGCCGGCTGTCCGGCCGCCGGCACGGGCGCACTGGTGCGCTATCTCGATGCCTGCGGCACCGGCGTGGACGATCCCGACGCCGCCGAGCAACTGGCGCTGGAGCTGCTGGCGCGCGGCGCCGATCCGTTCGCTCGCGGTCGCGACGGCGCCAGCGCCCTGCATCTGGCGGCGGCGCTGGACTGGCCGGCGCTGGCCGAGACGCTGCTGGCACGCGGCGCCGATCCGCAGGCCCGCGACGATCGCGGCCTCACTGCACTGCACGCCGCATGCGTGGTCGGCAGCGAGGCGCTGGTGCGGTTGCTGGTGCGCTACGGCGCAGCGGTCGATGCGCGCGCTGCCGACGGTCAGACCGCGCTCGGCATCGCCCTCAACGGCGGTCGCCACGATCTCGCCCGCTGGCTGGACTGGCCGCACTGGGCGCTGCCGGGACGCGCACTGCGCGACTGCGATCTACCCGCGGCGGCGATGGCTGGCGACCTCGCCGCAGTCGAGCGCCTGCTCGCGCTCGGCCTGCCGCTCGATGCCCGCGATGCGCAGGGCTGCACCGCGTTGCTGCGTGCGGCCGGCGGCGGCCATCGCAGCATCGTCGAACGCCTGCTCGGCGTCGGCGCCGATCCCTCGGTGGCCGCCAACACCGGCGCCACGGCGCTATCGGCAGCGGTCAGCATGCGCCAGGCCGAGATCGTCGAGCGCCTGCTCGCCGGCGGTGCACCGGTCGACCAGCCGCTGCCCGGCGGCGTCACGCCGCTGATGGTGGCGTGCGCGCTGGGGCTGACCGATCTGGTGGCGCGACTGCTGGCGCGTCGCGCCGACGTGAGTGCGCTCGACGACCAGGGCCATTCGCCGTTGCACTACGCCGCGCAGTTCGTGTTTCAGTGTCGCGAGCGGCAGCGCGCATTGGCACTACTCGACACCTTGCTGCTGTCGGGCGCCGAGCCCGATCGCGCCAGCGACAGCGGCCACACGCCATTGCTGCTGTTGCTGGGCGCGCGCGCCGATACCGGCGCCACCTGCGACGAGAGCGTGTTGCTAGCGGCGCTCGACCGGCTGCTGCGCGAACCGGTGGCGCTGGGCACGCGCGAAGGCCGCGGCTTTGCGCCGCTGCATCTGGCCGCGCTGCATGGTCTCGGGCAGGTGGTGCGCCGTCTGCTCGGTGCCGGTGCCGATCCGCAGCAACGCGACGGCCTCAACCGCACCCCGCAGGAAGTGGCGGTGTTGCGCGGCTTTGTCGA
>JANRIF010000024.1:0-34227 GCA_033765245.1 Lysobacteraceae bacterium | reverse complement strand
GCCATCGGCAGCAGCGACAGATAGAACGCGGTCTGCCCGCCCAGGTGGCCGAATACCAGTCCAGTGATCATCGAGCCGGTGGTGCCGCCCAGCGCCGACGCCACCACGATCAAGCCGGTCATGGCTGCATGTTGTGGCTTGGGCAGCGCACTGAGCATCACCGACACGATGGCCGGATAGATCGGCGCCATGAACAAGCCGATCAGCGGAAATACCCAGGCCGCCAGCGGCGCATTGCGCCAACCGGTGACCGAACCCGGCACCACGCCGCTGGCCAGCGGCAGGGTGACCAGCACCAGCACCGCCATCGCCAGCACGCAGACATTCAACAGGTGATACCAGCGAATCCGGCGCAACACCACGCCTGCCGCCAGCCGGCCGATCGCCAGCGAGGCGGCAAATACACTGGCCATCTGCACACTCATGGCATTGGGCAGTTGCAGCACTTCCTTGTTGAAGGTCGGCAGCCAGGTGCCGATGCTCTGCTCGATCAGCACGTACAGCCATGCCGAGAGCACAAACACCAGCACTACCGGCCGCAACGCGAGGGCCAGCATGGCGACGAACTCCGCTCGCACGCGACCGTGCGGAATGTGCGCCTCGGATTCGTCCAGATCGCTGAGCGCCAGCAGGCCGATCACCACCGCGCAGCCGGCCGCCAACACCCAATACACGTCCAGCCAGACAAGGTTGCCCGGAGTGGCGTGATCGATGAACGCGCCAAACAGCCAGTAACCGCCCAGCACGCCCACCATGAACAGGCCTTCGATGGCATTGGTCAGCGCCGCGTGTTCGCGCCCGTCGCGGGTCAGCAGACCGATCGCGGAATACACCGACACCTTGGCAATGCCAAACCCGGCGCCAATCGCCACAAACAACAACCGCGTCATCCAGAACGAGGACAACACCGGCATCAACAGGCAGGCCGCTCCGACCACCGCGAGTGACAACATCATCGCGCGGCGAAAACCCAGCCGTGGCAACAGCGTCGCCAACGCAAACGACACCAGCGCTACCGGCAGGTCCTTGAATGCTTCCAGGGTGGCGGCCTGCGGCTTGTCGATGCCGAAGCTCTGGATCGATTGCAGGATCACCGTGCCGACGCTGTTCATCAGCACCGCAAACACCATGTAGGTGAGCGCCAGCGCGGCGAGGATGCGCAATCGATTCATGACGACGGGATTCCCGGGATGATGTGCTGCTGCAAATCGCGGATGCGGGCCGGCGAACCGGCGTCGGGAGTGCCGACGCCGGTCGCGCGGAGGCTCAGAAGCGATAGGTTACCGATGCCTGATAGCTGGTGCCTTCCAGCGGTCGGCCGAGGAACACGCCGCCGGCAGTGGCGTCGCCGACGATGCGGGCATTGCCTTCGGTCAGCGCCAGCTCGTCGGTGATGTTGCTGCCCTGCAGTCGCAGCTCCCACTGATCGCCGATGTAGGCCACGATGCCGGCGTCGAGGGTGTCGTACGACGGCAGCCGCTGCGCGTTCTCGACATCCGAGAAGCGCGCGCCGACGTGGGTCCAGGTGGCGAACAGGCTCAGATCGGCCCAATCGCCCGGGATGTAGTAGCTCGGGGTCAGGCGGAACTGGAAGCGCGGCTGGCGCCGTACCTGGTTGCCGGAGTTGCTGCCGAACTTGCGGTACTCGGCGTCCACCCAGTTGCCGGTGAGGTTGAGGTCGAAGTTCTCGAACGGCCGCAACTGCCCTTCGAACTCCAATCCCTTGGCGTGCGAGCCACCAATGCTGGTGATGTTGTTGCCGTCGTTGTCGAACAACTGGAACGGCAGCCCTGCGAACTTGTTGTAGAACCCGGTCAGGAACAGGCTGTACAGCGAGGACGCGGTCTTCAGGCCGATCTCGTACTGATCCACCTGCTGGGTCTGGTCCTGGCCGTCGCGCAGATTGTCGAACTGCGGGAAGAAGTAGCCCGAGTTGACCCGCGCGAACACGCTGGTGGCATCGGCCAGCTTGTAGTTCAGGCCGGCGGTCCAGGAGTAGTCGGTATCGGCGAAATCGATGCGGCGGAAGCTGCCGTTGAGTACCGACGCCGAGTTGTTCGACAGCGTGAGCGGGTTGTTGTCGAGATCGCGCGAGTCGATGTTCTCCAGCACCGCATCCACGGTCTGGCGTTCCACGCGCAGGCCGAGGTCCAGTTTCCAGACGTCGTTGAGTTGCCATTCGTCGGCAATGAAGCCGGCGATGTTGTCGCCGTTGTACCTGGCGTTCACCGAGAAGAACGAGGCGCCGGTGAAGCCGTCGCGGGTGACCTGTACGCCGTTGTCCAGCGCCACGTCGATCCGGCGCGCGTTGGGCTCGGCGGTCAGCAGCATGTTGTTGCCGAGGAACCAGCGGTCGTGCGAGGAGTAATCGGCGTAGTAGGCGCCCACGGTCAACGTGTTGCCCTGGAAGATTTCACGCGACAGACGCGCCTCGTCGGTGAACGACTCCAACGCCTTGTCCACCACCCAGAAGCCGGCGGTGAGCACCTGCTGATTGCCGTCCACCGCACCGCCGCCGTTGACGAAGCTCGCCGCGCCGCTGGTCGCAAGAGCGCCGGCGGCGCCGACCACGGCGGCATTGCCGTTGGCCGAAGCAATCGATGCGTCGATGAAGCTGCTCAGGGTCTGCGGGTTGGCGCCGGTGAACAGGCCGTTGGTGGGCGCGTCGCCGTTGAGGTAGTTGGCGCGGTTGCTCAGGGTCCAGTCGCCGAAATGCAGGTCCAGGGTGGAACCGAACAAATCGAGATCGACGCCGCGGCCATCGGCAAGATTACGGTTGATGGTGCCGGGCGTTGCGCCGGGCGTCACTTGCAGTGCGACGCGCTGGAAGTCCTTGCCCAACAGGGTGTCGCTGGTGGGATCGAAACCGGGGAAGGCCGAGATGCTGCGCCCGTCGTTGCGCGAGATCAGCGGCACCGCGGTGAAGAACGCGTTCTTGTCGTCGGTGTGGCGTGCGTAAATGCTGAACTCGCCGGCATCGAAGGTGTGGCTGATCGTGGCGCTGAGCTGGCCGCCCTTGTTGTTCGGGAACTGGGTGTCGCGCACGCCGTCGTCTTCGCGATAGAACCCGCCCACGCTGAAGAACCAGTCGTCGCTGATCGGGCCGCTGTAGAAGCCGTCGAGGCGATACAGGCCATCGTCGCTCACGGTGGTGCGCACTTCGCCCTCGGGAGTGGCGCTGCCGCGCTTCTGGATGAAGTTGATGGTGGCGCCGGGCTGGCCGTTGGACAGCACCGGGCTCGGGCCGCCGCGCAGCACTTCCACCCGGTCGACGGTTTCGTCGAGCCGGAACAGGGTGGAATTTTCCAGGAACGACAGGGTCGGCGGCGGGAAGATCGGCGAACCGTCCACCTGCATGGTGATGAAGGGCGCATCAGAGCCGCCCGGAAAGCCACGCACGTCGATGTTGGCGCCGGATACACCGCCGGCCGCTTCCACCCAGATGCCCGGTACAATCTTGAGCAGATCGGCGGTGCTCTTGGGCGCCGCATTATCGATCTGTTCGGGCGTCGCGGTGGTGATCGAGAAGCTGGCATCGCCCTTGCGAAGGCCGCTGAAGCGCGTGCTGCCGCTGACGATCACGCTGTCGAGCGTCTTCGCCATGTCCTCGCGCGGGCTCTCGTCCTGCTCGGTCGACGCGGTCGGCGCATCCTGCGCCAGTACCAGCGACGGCATCAGCGCCGCGGCGATCGCGGCGGACAACGCCAGCCGCTTGAAGTGGTGGTTACTCATGATTGCATCCCTCCCAGGTTGTTTCGAGTTCGCTACGTGTTGTCCACATGAGCTGGCGCGCGCGCCTCGCTCTCCCCCGCGTCGAGGCAACGCACCGCCTCGATACGAAACTCCGCGATCCGTGCCAGCACCGCATCGGCCTGCGCCAGTTCGTGACGATCGCCGATGCCCAGCGCCGACATCCCCGCCGCCTTGATGGCGGCCACACCGGCCGCCGCATCCTCCACACCCAGGCACGCCTGCGGCGCCACACCAAGGCCGCGCGCGGCGGCCAGAAAGATTTCCGGATCGGGCTTGCCGCGCGTCACCGCGCTGGCGTCGGCAACAAAGTCGAACGCATCGGCGATGCCCAGGCGCTGCAACAGCAAGGGCGCGTTGCGGCTGGCCGAAGCCAGCCCCACTTTGAGTCCGGCCGCCCGCACCGCGCGCAGCGCCGACGCCGCGCCAGCCAGCAGATCGCCGGGGCCGAAACGCTCGATCGCGGCCACGTAGTAACGGTTCTTGCGCTCGCACCATGCCGCTTTCTCGGCATCGCTGCAGGGGTGCGGCGCGCGCTCCAGCAGAATCTCAAGAGAACCCAGGCGGTCCACTCCCTTGAGACGACGATTGACGTCGCGATCGAAGGAGATACCTAACTCGTCGGCCAACCGCTGCCATGCGGTGTAATGCACCCGCGCGGTGTCGGTAAGCACGCCGTCGAGATCGAAGATCACCGCCTCGATCGGCACCGTCGTGCGCAGCAGCGGCCAGCGCGCCGCCGCCGGCAAGTCGCGCTGCAACGGCTGCGCGGACGACAACGTGAGCGCTTCGCCGTACGCCACCAGCGGCAGCGGCGCTCCATCGGCCAAGCTCCATTGGGCACCACCGGCGTCCACCCGCAGCTCCAGCCGACGGCCACGCCAGCACAACGCAACGCGATAGCCGCGCCACGCGCCGGGCAGGCGCGGCGCGAAATGCAGCGTGCCGTCGATCACCCGCAATCCGGCGAACCCGAACACCAGGCAATGCCAGCTTCCCGCCATCGCCGCCATGTGCGCGCCGTGGTCGGTGTTGCCATGCAAATCGTCCAGGTCGACCCGCGCCGTGGCTTGAAAGTGGCGCCAGGCTTCGTCGGCCAGGTCCAGCTCACTGGCCAGCACACTGAAGGCCGAGGCGGACAGGGTGGAGTCGTGCACCGTGACCTTGGCGTAGTAGTCGTAGCTGGCGCGCTTCACCGCCAGCGGCACTTGCGCGCCGTCGAGCACCAGCGCCAGCACCGCATCGGCCTGCTTGCAGACCTGATGGCGATACAGCGTGAGCGGATGAAAGTGCAGCAGCAGCGGATACTGCGCGGGATCGGTACCGGCGAAGTCCCAAAGCGGCTTGTCGAGAAATCCATCGTCCTGGGCGACGATTCCCAACGACGGGTCGAACGGCAGGTGCATGGCATCCGCCGCCCGCCGCCACTGCTGCACTTCATTGTCGGTCAGGCCCAGCGCACCCTGCAGGCGCGCATGCGCCTGCGGACGTTCGCGGGCCAGCCGCTGCCACACCGCGGCGGCGTCGCGCAGATGCGCGCGCGCCATGCGGTTGGTGTAATGGTTGTTGTCCACCAGCGCGCTGTACTCGTCAGGCCCGGTGACGCCGTCGATGCAGAACGCGCCGCCACGACGAGGATTGAAATGCCCCACCTGCAACCACAGCCGCGCGGTTTCGAACAGCATCTCGGCGCCGGCATCGGCGAGGAATTCGAGATCGTCGGTGGCGTCCATGTAGAAGCGGATCGCATAGGCGATCGCGGCATTGATGTGGTACTGCGCCGAGCCGGTCGGGAAGTAGGCCGAGCACTCGTCGCCGCCGATGGTACGCCAGGCGTACAGCGCGCCGCGCGCATGATTCATCTCACGGGCGTGGGCGCGGGCGTGGTCGAGCGTGCGATAGCGGTATTCGAGCATGCTGCGCGCCAACGCCGGCGCGGTCATCGCCAGCACCGGCAGCACGTACACCTCGGAATCCCAGAAGTGGTGCCCCTCGTAACCCTCGCCGGTCAGGCCCTTGGCGGCGGTGTGAATGCCATCGCGGCCGCTCGACTGCAACAGGTGGAACAGATTGAACCGCAGCGCCAACTGATCCTGCGGGTCGCCGTCGACGTCGATCGCGGCATCGCGCCAGAACTCCGCCATGACCGATTGCTGAGCCTCTAGTGCGGCCTCGAACCCAGCCGCGGTGGCGCGATCGAGCAAGGCGCTCGCGCGCTCGCGCAACAGCGCGTCGGTCGCATCATCGGCATCGGCTTGCCAGGCGTAGGCGATGAACTTGTCCAGGGTCACGCTCTGGCCGGGCGCCAGCGATGTGCTAAACGTCTGCGATACCCCGCCCTCGTCGCTGCGGGTTTCGCCGGCAATCTCGACATCCGCGCGATGCTGCTGCATGCACACCACGCGCGTGCGTCCGCTTGGCGTGGCCTGCAACAGCCAGCCGCGATGCGGATCGGGGTCGGCGTCGAGCAGACGCATCGCCAGGCCGACGCCGGCGCCGAAGCGCGGGTCGTCGCCTTGTGCCGGCGCTTCGCGATCGCCGCGCAGCATCGAATCCAGCCGCACCGGCCCGTGGTAGTCGATAGAGCGCAGGCATAGCCGCAGACAGACCAACCCCTGATGCGCAAACGGCACCACCCGCGTCGCCGTCAGCTCGACCCTGCCGCCGCCGGGGCATTGCCATACTGCGTGCCGGCGCAGTTGGCCGCTGTACAGATCGAGACGGCGCTCGTGCACGATGCAGGTGTGATCGCGCGGATCGAGCGCGAACTGGCCGAGGTGAATGTCGATCCGCGTGCCATCGGCCACCGGCAAGCGGGTGTCGCTGAAACGCGCGAAGCCGGTGAAGCGTTCGTGATAGTGGATCGGCGTGCGCTCGTGCACCTGCGCAATGAAACAGCCACCGCTACCGCCGCCTTCCTCGGCGCCGCCGCGCACCCCGATGCGACCGTTGGCGAGACAGAACAGGGTCTGGTCGCGCTCGGCGGTGGCAGCTTCGATGCGGCCCCGCGCGAAGCACCAGGGGTCGGACGTAGCGAACTCGTCGAACGCATCCGCCCACTCGGAGGCCAACGTTTGCCGGCCGAGGCCGTTGGTCGGATTGTGTTGCGGCTCGCTCACGTCTTCCCCATTGCCAGTAGCAGTGCGGGGGCAAGCTAGACGGCAATGGTATCGATGTCAAGGTATCGATACCATTGGCCGCGAATGCACCCATGATCGGCAATGGCGCAGCGCGCCACAACGATTTCGCTACACGATCGAACCCGATGGATAACGCGAACTTGTCGCGTGCCGCACCGCCGCACGGATCGTTCATGCGCACCCGCGTGAAGGCGTCCGGCGCGCCCGCCGGCAGGCCGCCGTGTTGCGCTGCGCAAACCTCAATGCGCGGGCTGGGAGTCTGGAAGGTAGAAGTCGACCGGGCGGCGAAGCGGTCTGCGCAGTCAGGTGGCGCGCAACACCAGACGGGTCGGCAGCATCTCCGACTGCGCGGGCCTGCCTTCGATCAAATCCAGCACCTTGCGCGCCAGCAGCACCCCGGCACCGTGCAGGTCCTGGTGGACCGAACTCAGTGCCGGCTCCAGGCTGGCGCCGACCGGGGTGTCGTCGAACCCGATCACCGACACCTGCTCGGGCACCGCCCGCCCCAACTCGCGCAACGCCTGGATCGCGCCCATCGCCAACAGGTCGCTGGCGGCGAAGATCGCATCCACCGGCGGCCCGTTGGCAATCGCCTTGCGTACCGCTTCGGCGGCGGCGGCGGCGGTGAAACCCACGCCCTGGATGCAACGCACCGGCACCGCGTGCGTTCCCAGCACCGCCGAAAAGCCGGCGTAGCGCTCGGCGTTCTCGGCATAGTCCAGATCTCCCAGGAAACACGCGGCGCGACGGCCGCGGGCGACGAAGTGTCGCGCCACCTCGGCACCGGCCTGGCGGTTGTCGCTACCTACCACCACCGGCCCCGCCCCGATCTGCGCACCCCAGACCACCATCGGCAGTCGCCAGTGCTGGACCGCGTGCACCGCATCGTCGTGCGCGCCCTGTCCCAAAAGGATCACGCCATCGGCGGCCTGGGTGGCGGGCGTGATCGAGCCGTGGCGCGCGCTCAGCAACACGCTGTAGCCGGCACTGGTGAGTTCCTGGGTGACGCCGCCGAGCAATTCCAGCGGATACGGCCCCGACATCGGCCGCTCGCGCGACGGCGACATCTCCACGATCACCGCCACCGTGTGACTGCGCCGCAAGCGCAAATTGCGCGCGGTGAGGTTGAGCGAATAGCCGTGCGCCTGCGCCAGTTCGCGCACCCGCGCGCGGGTCTGCGGATTCACCAGCGCGCTATCGCCCAGCGCGCGCGACACGGTGATCTTGGACACCCCGGCAAGTCGTGCCAGATCGGCCATGGTCATCCGCTCCGCGCGTACAGGCGCGCGATCGCTATCGTCTGCGGATTCCATGGATCGCCTCAAGGCGAAGTCGTCGGGCGGACATACGTTCGAGTATAGCGGGGGAACTGCGGGCGGTGACCCGCACCAACGCGGGACTCGGACGGAGCCGCGCCTTCGGACGCCGGCGACGGCCACGCGGCAATTGTCGCGGCCGCTCGCCGGCGGTCACGTGCGCTGTCGTTACGCCGCGCGCGTATCGGTGGTGAAGCTCTCGCCGCAGCCGCACTCCGCCACCGCGCGCGGATTGTGGAACACGAACTGTTGGTTGAGCCCGCTGCGCACGTAGTCGATCTCGGTACCGTCCACCAACGGCAGGCTCTCGGCATCGACCAGCACACGCAGGCCATCCACTTCGAATGCGGTATCACCCGCAGCCGCCTCGCGCGCCAGATCGACCACATAGCCCCAGCCCGAACATCCGGTGCGCTTGACGCCGAAGCGCAGCCCGACGGCGCCGGTGTCGTGCAAAAAGCGCCGCGCGTGCGCCAAAGCGGCAGGGGTCAGGGTGACGGCCATGGGCGGATCTCCTTGGAAACGCAGCGAGCGCCGCGCGATGCGGGCTGGCGCGGCGTGGATTGATTGTAACTCGCGAGGTGGGGGCTGGGGGTTCGATGAAGTCGGGACTCGGTGAAGCCGGGACTGGGGACTCGGGACTGGGGACTCGGAAAAGCCAAGGCGAAAAGCCGCTGCGAAAGGCCGAAGCGAAAGTTCGCAAGCTTGTCGTCCCGAGTCCCGAGTCCCGAGTCCCGAGTCCCGAGCCCCGAGCTCCGAGTCCCGCCTTTATCCCGCAGCCGCCCGGCAATCCGTTATCCTTTAACGTTTTCGACACACGTTGGCGCACGCAAGGAACGATGGACATGGCGGTGGTAGGGGTAGACAAGGCGTTGTCAGGGGCGATCGCGTCCGGGACCGAGGTCACGGTGCGCGGTTGGGTGCGCACGCGGCGCGATTCCAAGGCCGGGCTGAGCTTCATCAATCTCAGCGACGGCTCGTGCTTCGCCGCGATCCAGGTGGTCGCGCCCGCCAGCCTGCCCAATTACGAGTCGCAGGTGCGTCACCTCACTGCGGGCTGCGCGCTGATCGCCACCGGCACTTTGACGCCCTCGCAGGGCCAGGGCCAGACCCTGGAACTACAGGCGAGCGCGATCGAGGTGGTCGGCTGGGTCGACGATCCGGAAACCTATCCGATCCAGCCCAAGGCCCACTCGCTGGAATTCCTGCGCGACGTGGCACATCTGCGGCCGCGCACCAACCTGTTCGGCGCGGTGACCCGCATCCGGCACTGTCTGGCGCAGGCGGTGCACCGGTTCTTCCACGAGAACGGTTTCTACTGGATCAGCACTCCGATCATCACCACGTCCGATGCCGAGGGCGCTGGACAGATGTTCCGGGTGTCCACCCTCGACATGGCGAACGTGCCGCGCAACGACAAGGGCGCGGTCGATTTCAGCCGCGACTTCTTCGGCAAGGAAGCGTTCCTCACGGTGTCGGGGCAGCTCAACGTCGAGGGATACTGCCTGGCGCTGAGCAAGGTCTACACCTTCGGCCCGACTTTCCGCGCCGAGAACTCCAATACCTCGCGGCATCTGGCCGAGTTCTGGATGATCGAACCGGAGATCGCCTTCGCCGATCTCAACGACGACGCCAACCTCGCCGAGGCGTTCCTCAAGTACGTGTTCAAGGCAGTGCTCGACGAGCGCATGGACGATCTTGCCTTTCTTGCGGAGCGGGTCGACAAGACCGCGATCAGCAAGCTTGAGGCGTTCATCGACAGCCCGTTCGCGCGCATCGATTACACCGAGGCGGTGTCGTTGCTGCAAAAGTCCGGGCACCACTTCGATTTCCCGGTGGAATGGGGGCTGGACTTGCAAACCGAGCACGAGCGCTGGTTGACCGAAGTTCACGTCGGGCGCCCAGTGGTGGTGATGAACTACCCCGAGCACATCAAGGCGTTCTACATGCGCCTGAACGAAGATGGCAAGACCGTGGCGGCGATGGACGTGCTGGCACCCGGGATCGGCGAGATCATCGGCGGCTCGCAGCGCGAGGAACGCCTCGACGTGCTGGACGCGCGCATGGCCGCGCTCGGCCTGGACCCGGCGCATTACCAGTGGTATCGCGACTTCCGCCGCTACGGCACGGTGCCGCATGCCGGTTTCGGGCTCGGCTTCGAGCGGCTCGTGGTGTACGTGTGCGGCCTGAGCAACATCCGCGACGCCATCCCCTACCCGCGCGCGCCCGGCCTGGCGACATTCTGAGCCATGGCCGTACTGTTACTGCTGCTGTGCTCGCTGGCAACGGTGATCCTGGGCCTCACCGGCTACGTGATCTTCGGCCCGCTCACCTATCGCCACCTGATGGATCGCCACACCACTGTCGGCAGCAGCTCGTTCGGGCCTGCGTTCCTGGTGTGGCTGCTGCGCGGCGGCTATCGCGCGCAGCACGATGCCAATCTCAGTGGTCTGGCGGTGCCGGCGCGGATCATGGCGACGATCGTCATCACCGGGCTGGTAGGGTGCGCGGTATCGCTGGTGCTCAAGGCGTTGGTCTGATCGCCCTGATCTGAAGGAGGCGGCAATGCAATCGACGTGGTGGCTGGCTTCGCTGGGGCGCCTGCTGGTGTGGGCCCGGCTTGACGTGCGCGACAGCGGTGGCGCGCAGGTGCTCGATTGCGATGGCAATCTGCTCACCTACGACAGCGAAGACAGCGCGCGCGCCGCGCTGCTGGATGCCGATTTCCTCGCCTTCGACGGCATCGACGCGGATGACGCGGTACGTATGGGGTTCGCGCTCGGTGAGGTCTCTCCCCCCAACGCCGCCAGCGACGAGCAGCTCAAGGCGTGCATGATCCAACCGCTGCGCACAGAGACCTGATCGCTGTGTTCGTGCCGGCACCGTTTCGCGGTAACGACCTCGCCGTACTCGATCGGCTGCTGGCGCGCGATCCCTTCGTCACGTTGGTGACCAGCGACGCGGACGGCGCCCCCTTCGCCAGCCACGTTCCGGTGTTATGGCAGCGCGAGGGCGACGCGGTCGAATTGCGCGGACACGTGGCGCGCGCCAATCCGCAATGGCGGCACGCGGGCCCGGCGTTGGTGATCGTGCACGGGCCGCACGCCTACGTGTCGCCAAGCTGGTACGCCGACACCGAGGCGGCCGCCCGCGTACCCACCTGGAACTACGTCGTGGCGCACCTGCGGGGCGTCCCGCAGTGGCAGCACGATGAGGCGGAACTGGCCGCGTTGGTCGCGGCATCGAGTGCGAAGTTCGAGCACGCGGTCGGCAGCGTCTGGCGCTTTCAGCCCGAACGCGCGGAGTACCGCGATCAGTTGCGCGGCATCGTCGGTTTCCGGCTGCCGATACGACACATTGATCTCAAGCTCAAGCTGAACCAGAATCACCCGCCGGACAACGTGATCGGCGTGGCTACCGGCCTGCGCGCGCAAGGCGGTGCCGATGCCGACGAGGTGGCGGCATGGATGCTGGAAGCCGCTGCCGTTTCACCGTCGCCATGATGGCGTGCTACCGCGGAACCCTGCCCCCATCCTCCGCACCATTGTCCCGCAAGGAGGGAAACGGCCATGACCGACGTCCAGGACGACACCGCGCGCGACTCGATTCGCGTGCCGTATGCCGCCATGCTGCTGGTGGTGCGCGGCGATCAGGCATGGGTGTGCGAACTGCAGGACCTGTCGCGCGGCGGCTGCGGCATCTTTCCGCCGCCCGATTGCACCTTGCAGGAGGCGGACATCGTGAAGCTGTACTTCTACGAGCAGGTCGGCCCGGCCGTGCCGGTGGCGGCGCGGGTGGCGCGCGTCGGCGAGTCCAACATCGGCTTCGAGTATCACGAACTGCAGGCAATCCCACCGGCGCGCCCGGCGACGACCGAGGCGCCGAGTCCGTGACCGTGCTGGCACCGTTTTCGCTGCACGATTGGATCGCACGGCATCGGCATCTGCTGCAGCCGCCGGTGGGCAACAAGTGCATCGTCGACGGCGATTTCATCGTGATGGTGGTGGGCGGCCCCAATGCCCGCAGCGACTTCCACAGCGAGGACGGTCCCGAACTGTTCTACCAGATCGAAGGCACGATGACGCTGCGCGTGCAGGAACACGGCCAGGTGCGCGACATTCCGATATCCGCTGGGGAAATGCTCTACCTGCCACCGCAGGTGCCGCATTCGCCACAGCGCACGCCGGGCTCGGTCGGCCTGGTGGTGGAACGCAAACGCCTGTCGCACGAGCAGGACCACCTGAGTTGGTACTGCCCACACTGCAACCACTTGCTGTACTCCGAGAGTTTTCACCTACAAGACATCGAGCGCGACCTGCCGCCGGTGTTCGCGCGCTTCCATGGCAGCCTCGCAGCACGCACCTGTGCTTCATGCGGCAATGTGCACCCCGTACCGCCCGCTGGCTGAGCACTCGCTGCGCATGCGCCGCCGCTACAATGCCCGCTCCCACCGATCCTGCCGGAACCGAGCGCCGCAATGACCGACCTGTTGAGCGAACGCCATGCGCTGGCGCTGGACGCAGCCGACCCGCTGCGCGGCTTCCGCGACGAATTCGAATTTCCGCGCCATGGCGACGACGAGCAACTGTACTTCTGCGGCAACTCGCTGGGGCTGATGCCACGCGCTGCCCGCGACGCGGTGCAGGCGGAACTCGATGCCTGGTCGCGGTTGGCCGTGGAGGGGCATTTCCACGGCGCCCGCCCATGGACGCGCACGCTCGACGGCATTCGCGAAGGACTGGCGGAACTGGTGGGTGCACTGCCGCTGGAAGTGGTGGCGATGAACACCCTCACCGTCAACCTGCACCTCATGCTGGCCAGTTTCTTTCGCCCCGAAGGCGGCCGTCGCAAACTGCTGATGGAATCCGGCGCGTTCCCCTCCGACCGCCACGCGGTGGAATCGCAACTGCGCTGGCACGGCCTCGATCCCGCCACCGATCTGATCGAACTGCTCCCCGATCGGCCGGATGGCCTGTTCAGCGCCGCAGCAATCGCCGACGCCATCGCCGAGCACGCCCCACAACTGGCGCTGGTACTGCTACCCGGCGTGCAATACCGCACCGGGCAGGTATTCGATCTGGCGGCGATCAGCGCGCAAGCACACGCCGCTGGCGCGCGCGTCGGGTTCGACCTTGCCCACGCAGTCGGCAACCTGCCGCTGGCGCTGCACGACAGCGGCGCAGACTTCGCGGTGTGGTGCACCTACAAATACCTCAACGCCGGGCCCGGCGCGATCGCCGGCGCCTTCGTGCACGAACGCCATGCCCACGGCGCACTGCCGCGCCTGGCCGGCTGGTGGGGCCACGATCCGGCGACGCGCTTTGCAATGGCACCGGAATTCGTCGCCACGCCCGGCGCCGAAGGTTGGCAGGTCAGCAATCCGCCGATCCTGTCGCTGGCGCCATTGCGCGCCTCGCTGGCGCAGTTCCAGCGCGCCGGCATGCAGGCGCTGCGCGAAAAATCGCTGTGCCTCACCGGCTACCTGGAGGCGCTGATCGATGCACGTCTGGCCGATACGCTCGACATCCTCACCCCGTCCGACCCACAGCAGCGCGGCTGCCAACTCAGCTTGCGGGTACGCGCCGGGCGCGAGCGCGGCCGCAACCTGTTCGAATACCTGCTGACCCACGGCATCGTCGGCGATTGGCGCGAGCCCGACGTGATCCGGCTTTCGCCAACTCCGCTCTACAACCGCTACATCGACGTGCTGCGCGCCGTACTCGCCATCATGCAGTGGCGCGATGAACGATGACGCGCCTCCTCCCTCCCCACCGGAAACCGCATTGAAACTCGCTGATCGCCGCATCCTGATTGCCGGCGCCGGACTAGCCGGTGCCCTGCTCGCCACCCTGCTGGCCCGTCGCGGTTGGCAGGTCGACGTATTCGAGAAACGCCCGGACCAGCGCATCCGCGGCTACGAGTCCGGGCGTTCGATCAACCTCGCACTGGCCGAGCGCGGCCTGCACGCCCTGCGTATCGCCGGCCTGGAAGCGCAGGTGCTGGCGCGCTCGGTGATGATGCGCGGGCGCATGGTGCATCGGCCGGACGGCTCCACCCAACTGCTGCGCTACGGCACGGACGACAGCCACGCAATCCATTCCGTGCATCGCGGACGTCTCAACCACATCCTGCTCGACGCCGCCGAGGCCGCCGGCGCGCGCGTGCACTTTCATCACCGGATCGACACCGTCGATTTCGACCAGCGCCGGATCGGCGTGATCGACGATCAACTCCGCACCCTGCGTGAACTCGATTTCACCGTGCTGGTCGGCGCCGACGGCGCGGGCTCGGCGGTGCGCCGCGCCATGAACGAACGCGCACCGCTCGGCAAGCGCACCGAATCGCTGCAGCACGCCTACAAGGAGTTGGAAATCCCGCCCGCCGCCGACGGCGGCTTCCGCATCGAACCACATGCCCTGCACATCTGGCCGCGCGGCGGCTACATGAGCATCGCCCTGCCCAACACCGAGCGCAGCTTCACCGTCACCCTGTTCCTGCCGGTACAGGGCCAGACCAGCTTCTCCACCGTCGCCACCGCCGAGCAGGCCGAAGCGCTGTTCGCACGCGACTTTCCGGACCTGCTGGCGCACATGCCGACGCTCAAGCCCGACTTTTCCGCGCACCCGACCAGCCCGCTGGCCACGCTGTATCTCGAACGCTGGCACCTGGAGGATCGTGCGGTATTGCTCGGCGACGCCGCGCACGCCATGGTGCCGTTCCACGGCCAAGGCATGAATTGCGCGTTCGAAGACTGCGTGGCGCTGTGCGACCACCTCGAACGCGACCCCGACCTCGCCAGCGCCTTCGCCGCCTTCGCCGCCGAGCGCCAGCCCAACGCGCTCGCCATCCAGACCATGGCGTTGGAGAACTACATCGAAATGCGCGATCGCGTCGACGACAGCGCCTTTCTGCTGCAGCGGCAACTGGAATCGCTGCTGGCGGAGCGCCATCCCGGCGTCTTCGTACCGCGCTACACCATGGTCACCTTCATGCGCGTGCCCTACGCCGTCGCCTTCGAACGCGGCCGCATCCAGCGCGAAATCCTCGAAGCCGCCACCCGCAACCGCAGCGAACTGGCCGACGTCGACCTGCTGGCGACCGATGCACTGGTGCGGTCGCGGCTGTCTGCGCTCGGCGACGCCTGAAAGCACGCGCCGCAGCCGGCGCATTCCCACAAAAGCCTCATACCGCTTTTGTGGGAGGCCGCTTGCGGGCGACTCGATTCCCCGCCAGCACGCGGCCGTTGTCGCGCGCGAGCGCGCTCCCACAAACGGCCGAGGCATCGCTTGCTGTTGTGAGAGACCGCTCGCGGGCTACTGCCGAATCGCTCGGTGGTAGCCCCCGTCGCGCGCTCGGCTGCCAACTGTGCGCCGATGGTCGGTTCGAATAGTGTTCGCCAACGTGCAGCCACTGTCCATTGTCGAACAGTGCGGTCCGGGGCGCTGCGCACCTACAATGCCGGTTCGCGACAACAAGGACCGGCCGCGATGCAAAGTTTTCTCTGGTACGACCTCGAAACCTTCGGCAAGGACCCGCGACGCACCCGCATCGCGCAATTCGCGGCGGTGCGTACCGACGCCGAGCTGAATCCGCTCGACGAGCCAACGGTGCTGTGGTGCCAGCCGGCCGACGACCTGCTGCCCTCGCCCACCGCCACCCTGATCACCGGCATCACGCCGCAGCAGGCGCATCGGGAGGGCATGCCGGAGGCCGAGTTCTTCGGCCGCGTGCACGAGTTGCTGGCGCAACCGGGCACCTGTGCGGTGGGTTACAACAGCCTGCGCTTCGATGACGAGTTCGTGCGTTTCGGCCTGTTCCGCAACTTCCACGATCCGTATGCGCGCGAGTGGGCGCGCGGCAATTCACGTTGGGATCTGCTGGAATACCTGCGCCTGGCCTACGCAATGCGCCCCGAGGGCCTGCAGTGGCCGCGCCGCGATGACGGCTTCGCCAGCTTCAAGCTCGAACACCTCGCCGCCGCCAATGGCATCGCCCACGAAAACGCGCACGATGCGCTCGCCGACGTGCAAGCATTGATCGCGCTGGCCCGAGTGGCGCGCACGGCACAACCCAAGTTGTGGAATTACGCGCTGACCCTGCGCAACAAGCGCACTGCCGGCGGACTGATCGACGTCGCCGCGCAAACGCCGCTGCTGCACGTGTCCGGGCGCTTTCCCGCCAGCCGCCGCCACGCCGCACTGGTGCTGCCGATCGCGCGCCATCCGCAGATCGACAGCCGCGTGATCGTGTTCGATCTGGCGCAGGATCCGGCGCAACTGTTGACGCTGAGTGCAGACGAGATCGGCGAACGCCTGTACACCCCTGCGGCGGACCTGCCCGAAGGCGAACAGCGCATCGCACTCAAGGAAATCCACCTCAACCGTTGCCCATCGCTGGTGCCGCTGGAGTATTTGCGCGACGCCGATTTCGCACGGCTCGATATCGACATCCAGGACAGCCTCGCCAACGCCGAACTGATCCGCCGCGCCAGCGCGTTGCCGGAAACGCTGCGTCAGGTGTTTGCGCGGCAGGCACCGTTTCCGCCCGGCGATGTCGATGCCTCGCTGTACGACGGCTTCATCGCCGATGCCGACCGCCGTCATTGCGAGCGCGTGCGCGCCACCCCACCCGATCGCCTCGGCCATGAACATTTCGCCTTCGCCGACCCGCGCCTGGCCGAGCTGCTGTTCCGCTACCGCGCCCGCAACTGGCCCGACACGCTCGATGCCGACGAGCACGCGCGCTGGAATGACTACCGACGCCAGCGCCTGCAAACCGACATCGGCTGGTCCGAGTACACGTTCGAAACTCACGCTGCCGAAATCGCGCTGTTGCGCAAGCAACACACCGACGACGGCCGCGTGCAGACCCTGCTCGACGCGCTGCAAGCCTGGGCCGTGCAACTGCAAGCCTCGCTATGACCACCGACTTTTCCGATCCGCTCCGTAGGCCGGTTCAAGCGTAGCGGAACTGATGCACCTCACCATGCCGCATTGAGGAGTCCCTCTTGAGCACCTATTTTTCCGACCAGACCTTCCGCTTCCAACGCGCACTCGCGCGCCACAACGAGCGCGAGTGGTTTCACGCTCACAAGGCCGATTACGAAGCCCACCTGCGCCAGCCCTTCCTGCACCTGATCGCGGATCTGCAGGCGCCGCTGGCGAAATTGAGCGCGCACTTCGTCGCCGACCCACGCCCGGTGGGCGGCTCGCTGTTCCGTATCCATCGCGACACCCGCTTCAGCAAGGACAAGACGCCATACAAGCCCTGGGCCGGCGCGCGCCTGTATCACCAGCGCAGTCGCGAAACCGAGGCGCCCAGCTTCTACATCCACATCGCACCGGGCGACAGCTTCGTCGGCGGCGGGCTGTGGCATCCTGGCAATCCCACCACGCGGCGCGTGCGCAGCTTCATCGCCGATAATCCGAGCACCTGGCAACGCTTCACCCACGCCGCGAAATTCCGCGAGCACTGCAACATGGTCGGCGACACGCTGGTGCGCCCACCGGCCGGTTTCCCCGCCGACCACCCGTTGATCGAAGACCTCAAGCGCAAGGATTTCGTCGCCGTCTGCGCCCTCGACGACGCCCTCGTCACCGGCCCGAAGCTCATCCCCGCCATCGCCGAGCGACTGACGCTGGTAGCGCCACTGATCGATTACCTGTGCGCGGCACTGGATCTGGAATATTGATCCTGCCCGGAGTGCAACCCCATGCCCCAGCCCATCTCACCCAAACACCTCGCCGCCGCGCTCACTGAACTGTGGTCGCCACGGGTGATCGCGGAAGTCGATGACGCCTTCGTCAAAGTGGCCAAGCTGCACGGCAGCCTCGGCTGGCACGCCCACGCCGACGAGGACGAGCTGTTCTTCGTGCTGTCCGGCCATCTGCGCATCGAGATGGAACTCGGCACGGTCGAGTTGAACCAGGGCGAGCTATTCGTGGTGCCCAAGGGCGTGCGCCATAACCCGGTCGCCGACGACGAATGCCAGGTGCTACTGATCGAGCGTAAGTCCACCTTGCATACCGGCGACATGGTCAACGACAAGACGCGCTCCGTCGCCGAGCAATTGCGCCCGTTGTAGCGCGAGGGCATCGTGTGCGAAACCGCACCGAAATCGCGCGCTCGCACCAGCGCGGTGACCTCGCCGCCTGCGGTTTCCCCATTCACTGACCGCGTTCGACGCCCTCCTGCGTTTGTCTGGCATGAGGATCGCAGCGAGCGGGCGCCTGCGCCCGGCAGCCTGCTTGAGCAGCAGGCCGCCGCCTCCGTCACCAGGGCGTTCCAAGCCCCTGACGGCCCACGCCGCTGCCTTGCAGCGCCTTGCGCAACGTTGGCCGTCCGGCCAAAGGAGGTTCACATGAGCAACCCGATCACGCAGGATCAGACCCGCATCGTGCTCGATGCGCTCGCCAAGCCCGAGTTCAAATGGCGCTCGGTCGCCGGCATCGTCAAGGAAACCGGACTGCCGCAGGATCTGGTGCTGCAGGCATTGAAGGAGGCGGCGGACCAGGTGGTTCGGTCCTCGGTGCCCTCCACCGACGGTCAAGAGCTGTACACCACCCGCAAGCATTTCAGCGAAAACACGTCCCTGGCAGCGAAGCTGCTCGGCGCGATCAAGAACCGTGCGATGTGAGAGCGACCATGCCAATCGAATCGAACATCCTCACCACCCCGGTCATCCTCGCGGCGATCGGCGGCTTCGTCGTCAACGTGATCAATCTGCTCGAACTCCAGCGCATCCCCAAAGCGGAACGCCCGGACTTCAGCGACTTGCTCTACTGGCTGCCGTTCGTTGCCTGGCCGATCCTGGGCGGCATCGTCGGCTACTTGTACAACGACGATATTTCGCCGCTGGGCAAGCTGGTGGCATTTCACATCGGCATCTCGTCGCCGCTGATCCTCAAGACCATGGCCAACGCCATCCCCCCGCAGGCGCGCCAGCAACTGCCGCCCGGCGCGTAGTACGCGAGCGTTACCCACACCCGGAGACCGACGCGATCGGCTCCGCTTTCTCCGCCAGTGCCAGCCACCCGACATCGGGTCGTGCTGGCAATCCGTCCTGGCACACGGCCGCGCCCGCCAACGGCGAGCGCAGCCGAACGCCGATGCGACAACCGTTCAGAAGCCGTCCTTGGGCATCGCGAACATGATCTGAGGCGACGCCGTCATGCCCGGACCGATGAACGGCGGGGTGGCAACGGTGTGGCCCACCGCAGCATTGACGCGGCCATCGGGGTGATACACCAGGAACGTCGCCACTGGCACGTACCGGTCCTGCGCAGTGACACGCTGCGGACAGAAGTTGAGCGCGCGCGAACCATCGATGCGCCCGTCCTTGTCGGCCACGAACACATTGGCCGAGGTGCCGCCGAAGGCGAAGTCCGGCATCAACTGACCCACGTCCTGGTCGAAATAGAAGCCCCATACCGTGTACAGGCCGCCCGGAATCGCGTCGCGCACGCGGACGCTGTAGGACGGACGTTCATTGGGCTTGCACTCGAAGCGCATCGAGCCCGAAAGCGAGAGCCACTTGCGCACCGTCAGCCCCGCGTTCTCGGCGCCATTGCTCTTGCCGAACCACTCGGGATTGTCGGCCAGTTGCGGCAACGGCCCGAACTGGCTGTCATGCGTCGACAGTTGCGGATAGTCGGCGTAGAGGATGTTCTGATCGGGAGTGTTCTGCGCGTCGGGCACGCCAAAGAACGCGAGGTAGACATCCGGCGCGGCATACGAAGCGAGCAGAGCGTCCGGCGAAGTACCGGCATCGATCGGCAACGCCTGGCCGTTGGGATTGAACACGCCGGCCACGTCGAAATTCAGGTTACCGACAAAGCGCAGATCGCGCGCGGGCTCGCCGAATATCTTGTTCCAGCCGGTGACCGGCACACCGCGAATCGCCAGTTTGGGCTCGGCACGCAGCATACGCGACGCCGTTGCGGTGGACGCCGCCTCCTGCGCGCTCGCCTGCATCCCCAACGTGGTCAGTGCGGCGAAAATCGTCATCATGATCGGTTTATTCATGCCAGTTCCTTTGCGATGAGTGTTGAATGCCGGCGCGTGCCGGGGCACCTGGATGGGCGGACCTCGGGATATCCGCCCGATGCGTTGTAGCGCAGGCACCGGCGGCGTGCATTCCGACGCGCGCGCCGGAATGCGCGCCGCTGCCCATTACCGCTGCCGCCCCGGCGATGCCGACCTGCCACGCCAACACGCCGAATCCAGGCGACAGTGCAATTGTGCGATTCGATGAACGGAATCGCTGGCGTGTGCCAGCTACGCTGCCGCACTTCTCGTCGACACAGGCGCTGCCGCCATGCTGAGCCTCGCCAGCCGTATCTGTCAGGCGCGCCGCAGCGCCGGCCTGTCGCAAGCCAAACTCGCCGCACGCATCGGCGTACAACGCACCGCGGTGGGTCAGTGGGAACGCCGCAACGGCTGCCATCCCAACACCGAGCACATGATTCAGGTCGCATCGATTTGCGGAGTCGCCTTCGAGTGGCTGGCCACCGGACGTGGGCCCAAATGGGCCGACGGCAGCACAGAGGAAGTGTCGGCGCTGCAACTCAACTACTACGCCCACGACGAACTCGAAGAACGCCTGCTGCTGGCACTACGGCAGATTCCGTACCGCGAGCGCATTCCGTTGGTGGCATTGGTGGAGGCAATCGCATTGCGGCCCGCCGAGCCCGGAGACGATTCGCGCGATCTGGCGTTGGGTGCCACGGCGGCAACGGAACGCAAGCGCCGATAGCGAATCGCGTTTTGGCGCGCAACCTGGCCGCTCTGAATCGGCGGGTGCGTTGGGGTCTGCGAGTGCGCTTGCAGGTGCGGACTGCAGTGCATATCCGTCAACCATCGCGCACTCCGACCTTTCGGAGCACCGCATCGGCACCAACACTGTGAGACACCCATGACACGCGTGACGATCCGGCTGCTGGCGGCGGCGCTAGTCAACCTGGCACTGAGTGCAACGGGCAGCGCACACCCGGGCGGATTGAACGCCGAAGGCTGCCATCACAACCGCAAGACCGGCGACTACCATTGCCATGGTGCAGTCACCACCACCCCGCGCTTGTCGACGCGCCGCGAGAGCGCCGCGCAAACGCTGCAACAGCCCGCGGCGCACTTTCAGAACTGCGCGCAAGCGCGCGCCGCCGGTGCCGCGCCGATCCGACGCGGGGAGCCGGGCTACCGTTCCGGCCTGGATCGCGATGGCGACGGCATCGCCTGCGAATGATGCCCTCGCATCACCCCTTCAGGTTGATCCAGGTGGCCTTGATCTCGGTGTATTTGTCGAACGCATGCAGGGATTTGTCGCGGCCGTTGCCGGATTGCTTGAAGCCGCCGAACGGGGCGGTCATGTCGCCGCCGTCCCAGTAGTTCACCCACACGCTGCCAGCGCGCAGCTTGCGGGCGACGCGATGGGCACGGGTGATGTCGCGGGTCCACACGCCGGCGGCGAGGCCAAACGGGCTGTCGTTGGCGATACGCAGCGCCTCTGCCTCATCGGTGAAGGCGATGGCGGACAGCACCGGCCCGAAGATTTCCTCGCGGGCGATGGTCATGCCGTGGCCGACGTCATCGAACACGGTGGGCTCGATGTAGCAACCGCCGGTTTCGGTGAGCACGCGGCGGCCGCCGAGCGCCAGCGTGGCGCCCTCGCCCTGGCCTTGTTCGATGTAGCCGAGCACGCGCTGTACTTGCGATTCGTCCACCATCGCGCCCATCGGCGCGCCGGGGTCGAGCGGATGGCGCGGCTGCATCTCGCGCCCGGCGGCCACTACCTCGGCGATGAATTCGGCCTTGATCGCGCGATCCACCAGTAGCCGCGATGCGGCAGTGCAGACCTCCCCCTGGTTGTAGAAAATCGCGCCGGCAGCGGCGCGCGCAGCAGCCTGCAGGTCCGGCGCATCGGCGAACACGATGTTCGGGCTCTTGCCGCCGCACTCCATGAAGGCGCGCTTCATGTTGGAACGGCCGGCGCATTGCAGCAGGTGCTTGCCCACCGCGGTGGAACCGGTGAACACGATGCCGTCGACGTCCATGTGCAGCGCCAGCGGCTCGCCGGCGCCCTTGCCAAAGCCCGGCAACACGTTGAGCACGCCGGCCGGAATGCCCGCCTCGATGGCGAGTTCAGCGATGCGGATCGCGGTGAGCGGCGACTTTTCCGACGGCTTGAGGATCACCGAGTTGCCCATCGCCAGCGCCGGCGCGATTTTCCAGGTCGCCATCAGCAGCGGGAAGTTCCACGGCACGATGGCGGCGATCACGCCCAGCGGCTCGCGCGTGACCAGCCCCAACTCGTTGTGACCGGTGGGCGCCACTTCGTCGTAGACCTTGTCGATGGCCTCGCCGGTCCAACTCATGCAGCGCACCGTCGCCGCCAGGTCCACCGCCAGCGCATCGCCGATCGGCTTGCCCATGTCCAGCGTCTCCAGCAGCGCCAGTTCCTCGCGGTGATCCTGCAGCAGTTGCGCGAAGCGGATCAGCACCCGCTTGCGATACACCGGCGGCTTGGCCGACCAGCGGCCATCCTCGAAAGCCAGCCGCGCCGCGCGCACCGCGCGCTCCACGTCCTCGGCCTCGCACAGCGCCACCTTGCCCAACACGCGCCCATCGATCGGGCTGATGCAGTCGAAGGTCTGCCCCGACGCGGCATCCACATAACGGCCATCGATGAAAGCCTGGGTGCGGATCGACAACGAGGCGGCGCGCGCCAGCCAATGGTCGCGGGTGGTGGCAGCGGGTGCAGTGTTCATGTGGTCTCCGGTTGGAATGTCGGCGTGAATTTCACAGTTCGGCTCACGTCCCCGCCAGGGGAAGGAGCCGACAGCAATCGGGTGGCGGCGTCCCACCAGGGAGCGCGGAAGTCATGTGAGCGCATCGCAACCCTGTGGGAGCGCGCTCACGCACGACGGGAGACGGGTGGCGCCGGGAAGTCTGCATCAGAACGTCGGCGGCGTGTTGGCGCTGACGATGATGGCGTCGTCGTCACCGATGTTGCGGAAGCGATGCGGACGGCGGCTCTCGAAGTAGTAGCCATCGCCGGGACCGAGCTCGCGGGTCTGCTCGCCCACCGTGATCTCGACCCGGCCCTGGATCACCACCCCGCCTTCCTCGCCGTCGTGGCTGAGCATCTCCACCCCGGTGTCGCTGCCCGGCGGCATGACCTCGCGCAGGATGCCAAGCTGACGCCCGAGCCGGCCCTGGCCGACCAGGAAATAGTGGATGTCGTTGTTGCCGACGTCGGGCTGCTGCGGCGTCGGGAAAAACACGCTATCGGCGGCATCGGCAATCAGATCGGCGGTAAAGAAATCCGACAGCGAAATCGGGATGCCATCCAGCACCTTCTTGAGCGAGCTGATCGAAGGGCTGACCTTGTTCTGCTCGATCAGCGAAATGGTGCTGTTGGTGACGTTGACCCGCTTGGCCAGTTCGCGCTGGCTCAAGCCCTTGGCCTTGCGGATGGCCTGCAAGCGATAGCCGATATCCATGATCCGAGCGCCCTGCGGTGATGCCGAATACTTAACACCCGTGGCGCGTACCGTCAAATAAATCGCGATGCTGCGGCGCCCGTTGTAAAGTTTATTCAACACTGATAGCGTGCCGCGCACGGCTACCGGGTTGCCCGGAACGCCCTCGCCGCCGCCGTGCACCCGCTGCCGGCGACGCCGGGGACGCGCCGTTTCAGCGCCCCGGTTGCCGCCACTGCGGCCTGGGGATCATTAGCCGTCGCGTCGCGACGATTGCCGCCACAGAGCCCCGCTCATGACCGATTCTGCTGCTTCTTCCTCGCCACACCACACCTCGCATCCGGCCATGGATGCATTCTGGATGCCGTTCACCGCCAACCGTCAGTTCAAGCACACGCCGCGCCTGCTCGAAAGTGCCAAGGGCATGTTCTATCGCAGCAACGACGGCCGCGAAGTGCTCGATGGCACCGCCGGCCTGTGGTGTTGCAATGCCGGCCACGCGCACCCGCGCATCGTCGAGGCGGTGCAGAAGCAGATCGCGACGCTCGATTTCGCGCCCACCTTCCAGATGGGCCATTCGCCGGCATTCGAACTGGCCGAACGCCTGGCCGACATTGCGCCCGCCGGCATCAACAAGGTGTTCTTCACCAACTCCGGCTCGGAATCGGCCGACACCGCGCTCAAGATCGCGCTGGCCTATCACCGCGTCCGTGGCGAGGGCCAGCGCACGCGCCTGATCGGCCGCGAGAAGGGGTATCACGGGGTCGGCTTCGGCGGCATGTCGGTCGGCGGCATGGTCAACAACCGCAAGTTCTTCGGCCCGATGCTGCCGGGCGTGGACCACCTGCGGCACACCCTGGACATCCCGCGCAACGCCTTCTCGCGCGGCCTGCCCGCGCACGGTGTGGAACTGGCCGAGGATCTGGAGCGGCTGGTGCAGTTGCACGACGCCTCCACCATTGCCGCCGTGATCGTCGAACCGATCGCCTGCTCGGGCGGCGTGGTGATGCCCGCCGATGGCTACCTCAAGCGTCTGCGCGAAATCTGCACCAAGCACGGCATCCTGCTGATCTTCGACGAAGTGATCACCGGCTTCGGCCGCGTCGGCAACGCCTTCGCGGCACAGCGCATGGGCGTGATGCCGGACATCATCACCACCGCCAAGGGCCTGACCAACGGCAACATTCCGATGGGCGCGGTGCTGGTGCATGAGCGCATCCACGATGCCTTCATGCACGGCCCTGAAGGCGCCATCGAGCTGTTCCACGGATACACTTATTCCGGTCACCCAGTCGCCTGCGCAGCGGGTCTGGCGGCGCTGGACGTGTACGCCGAGGAAAAACTGTTCGACCGGGCGATCGAATTGGATGCGCACTGGGAGAACGCCCTGCACAGTCTCAAGGGCCTGCCCAACATCATCGACGTGCGCAACTACGGGCTGATTGGTGCGATCGAACTGGCGCCGCGCGATAATGCGCCCGGCACGCGGGGCTACGACGTCTTCACCCGCTGCTTCCACGAACGCGATCTGCTGGTGCGCTACAGCGGCGATGTGATTGCGCTGTCGCCACCGCTGATCGTGCAGCGTGAGCACATCGATCGCATCGCGCAGACCCTCGCCGACGTGATCGCCCACACGCCCTGACCGGCGCTCCTTCATCCCCCATCGGTGAACGCATCCATGCTTATCGGCGTACCCAAGGAAATCAAGAATCACGAGTACCGCATCGGCCTGACCCCGGCTGGCGTGCGCGAGCTGGTCGCGCACGGCCATCAGGTGATCGTGCAGCGCGACGGCGGCAAGTCGATCGGCCTCACCGACGAGATGTACGAGAAGGCCGGCGCGCAGATCGTCGACAGCGCGCAGAACATCTTCGCCCGCGCCGAGATGATCATCAAAGTGAAGGAACCGCAGCCGGTGGAATGCGCCATGCTGCGTTCCGGCCAGGTGCTCTACACCTACCTGCATCTCGCCCCCGATCCGAACCAGACCGCGGCGCTGGTCAAGTCCGGCTGCACCGCGATCGCCTACGAAACCGTCACCGACCGCAAAGGCGGCTTGCCGCTGCTGGCGCCAATGAGCGAAGTGGCCGGGCGCATGTCGATCCAGGCCGGCGCGCATGCGCTGGAGAAGGCACAGGGCGGATCCGGCGTGCTGCTGGGCGGCGTCCCCGGCGTGAAGCCGGCCGAGGTGCTGGTGATCGGCGGCGGCGTGGTCGGCATCAACGCGGCGCGCATGGCGATGGGTTTGGGCGCGCACGTCACCTTGCTGGATCGCTCGCTGGATCGCCTCAAGTACATCGACGAACTCTACGGCGACAAGCTCACCACCATCTATTCCACCCACGACGCCATCGAGGAACGTCTGCCCGACGTCGATCTGGTGATCGGCGCGGTGCTGATCCCCGGCGCCGCCGCACCCAAGCTGGTCTCGCGCGCGCAGCTCAAGCTGATGCGCCCGGGCTCGGTGCTGGTGGACGTGGCGATCGACCAGGGCGGCTGCTTCGAAACCAGCAAGGCCACCACCCACCAAAACCCGACCTACGAAGTGGATGGCATCATCCACTACTGCGTCGCCAACATGCCCGGCGGCGTCGCCCGCACCTCCACCTTCGCGCTCACCAACGCCACCCTGCCGTTTGCCCTGCAACTGGCCGACAAGGGCGCCAAGCGCGCGCTGCTCGATGACCCGCACCTGCTCAACGGCCTCAACGTGCACGCCGGCAAGATCACCTTCGAAGCCGTCGCCCGCGACCTGGGTTACGACTACGTGCCGGCGGCGCAGGCGTTGGGGTAGTTTCGGGACTCGGGACTCGGGACTCGGGACTCGGGACTCGGGACTCGGGAAAAGGCTCTCACCCCCGCGATATCTGTCAAGCTCACGGCAATGAAATTGCGTTGCGGCAACGGAATGAAACGGAAAAGCCGTGCTGTAGCGCATGGATGCGCGGTCAGTCGCTTCGCGACAGCGCATCGCTACGCGATGCTATGCCTTCGCGGCGCCGCTACGCGGCTTGCTCGGTCGAGAGCGACAGGGCGCCGTAAAGCGCGCCGAGCATCGCAGGCAGACGCAGGGGAAAGGCGCCATTGTTTGAGCACATGGATGTGCGAGTTGGCGCCGGCCTGCGGCTGCCGAGAAGCGCAGGGCACCGGCGTGGCAGGAGCCACGCCGGCGCGTGTCCGGCGCGGCGTTTTTGCTTACTTTTTGCGCCACAAAAAGTAAGCCGCCCGCCGCAGGCGGGTGGAAGCTCTTGATTCGCGAGTTGGCGCCGGCCCGCGAGCGGCGAGAAGCGCAGGGCACCGGCGCGGTGTTTTTGGTTGTTTGCGCTACAGCCAGCAAGTAACTCGCCCGCCGCAGGCGAGTGGAAGCTCTTGATTCCCGTAGCGCCCCACGTTCAACCAGTGTGCTCCTTTCTGCCAAACCTTAATCTACCTATCGCGCCAGCGGCACCAGCACCATCATCGAGATCACCATGACCCAACCCACCACCCTCACCCATTTCATCCACGGTCACGAGACCGCCGGCGTCAGCGGCCGTTTCGGCGACGTGTTCGATCCCGCCACTGGGCAGGTACAGACGCGGGTGCCGCTGGCGACCCAGGCCGAAGTCGAAGAAGCCATCGCATCGGCACAAGCGGCGTTCCCCGCATGGGCGGCCACCACGCCGCTGTTGCGCGCACGAGTGATGTTCCGTTTCAAGGAACTGCTGGAACAGCACGCCGACGAGATGGTGCAATTGATCACCTCCGAACACGGCAAGGTGCTCAGCGATGCGCGCGGCGAACTGACTCGCGGCATCGAAGTGGTGGAATTCGCCTGCGGCATTCCGCATCTGCTCAAGGGCGAGCACTCGATGAACGTCGGCCGCGAGGTCGATTCATACAGCGAATACGCGCCGCTGGGCGTGGTCGCCGGCATCACCCCGTTCAATTTCCCGTGCATGGTGCCGATGTGGATGTTCCCGGTGGCGCTGGCCTGCGGCAACACCTTCGTGCTCAAGCCGTCCGAACGCGACCCCTCGCCCTCGCTGCTGATCGCGCGCCTGCTCAAGCAGGCCGGCCTGCCCGATGGCGTGTTCAACGTGGTACATGGCGACAAGGTGGCAGTGGACACCCTGCTCGACGACAAGCGCGTGCAGGCGGTGAGCTTCGTCGGCTCCACCCCGATCGCAGAATACATCTACGCGCGCGGCAGCGCCGCCGGCAAGCGCGTACAAGCGCTGGGCGGCGCCAAGAACCACATGGTGGTGCTGCCCGATGCCGATCTGGAACAGACCACCAACGCCCTGCTCGGCGCCGGCTTCGGCTCGGCCGGCGAGCGCTGCATGGCGATCTCGGTGGCGGTATGCGTGGGCGATGCCACCGCCGACGCGCTGATCGCGCGACTGGCGCCGCTGGTGCAATCGTTGCGCGTCGGCCCCGGCTGCCAGGGCGATCCCGACATGGGCCCGCTGATCACCGGCGTGCATCGCGACAAGGTGAAGTCCTATGTCGATCTCGGCGTGAGCGAAGGCGCCACGCTGGTCGTCGATGGGCGCAATCTGCAAGTGGCCGGCGCCGAAGCCGGCTTCTTCCTCGGCGGCTGCCTGTTCGACCGGGTGCAGCCGCAGATGCGTATCTACCGTGAGGAGATTTTCGGGCCGGTGCTGTGCGTGATGCGCGCGCCCGACTTCGAGACCGCGCTGGCGTGGGTGAACGCGCACGAATACGGCAACGGCACCGCCATCTTCACCCGCGACGGCGATGCCGCGCGCCAGTTTGCGCACCAGGTGCAGGCCGGCATGGTCGGCATCAACGTGCCGATCCCGGTACCGATGGCGTTCCACAGCTTCGGCGGATGGAAACGTTCGCTGTTCGGTCCGCTGCACATGCACGGCCCCGACGGCGTGCGCTTCTACACGCGCCTGAAGACCATCACCGCACGCTGGCCCACCGGCATCCGCGCCGGCGCCGAGTTCAGCATGCCGACGATGAAGTGAGTGTTGCACAACACGCACCTCCCCCTGCGCGCAGGGGGAGGCTGGGAGGGGGGTGCTGCAGCAGTCGAATCGCAAGTATTCCGCCGCCCGGCGAACCGCATCGAGGTCAAGCGCGCGGCCGCAGCATGCCCTGCTTCGCGATGAAGGCGATGATGGCTTCCACCCCGTCGCCGGTTTTCAGATTGGAGAAGACGAACGGCCGCTCGCCGCGCATCTTCTTCGCGTCGCGGTCCATCACCTCCAGCGAGGCACCCACCATCGGGGCCAGATCGGTCTTGTTGATGATCAACAGGTCCGACTTGGTGATGCCCGGCCCGCCTTTGCGCGGGATCTTGTCGCCTGCCGAAACATCGATCACGTACAGCGTCAGGTCCGACAACTCCGGGCTGAAGGTGGCGGCCAGATTGTCGCCACCGCTTTCCACCAGGATCAGTTCCACGTTCGGGAAACGCCGCTGCAACTCGTCCACCGCCGCCAGATTCATCGACGCATCCTCGCGAATCGCGGTGTGCGGGCAGCCGCCGGTTTCCACCCCGATGATGCGATCCGCCGCCAGCGCCTCGTGACGCAGCAGGAATTCGGCATCCTCCTTGGTGTAGATGTCGTTGGTGATGACGGCCAGGTCGTAGACGTCGCGCAGACGCAGGCACAGTTCCTTCACCAACGCGGTCTTGCCCGAACCCACCGGGCCACCGATGCCAACGCGCAAGGCGGGCTTTGCATGCATCTCTACACCTCGATCAGGAACGGAACAAACGCGAATATTGGGTTTCATGCTGGGCGCTGAGCCACGCCAGCCCCGGCAGGCTGGCGCCCAACTCGTCATCGGGTAACGCAGCGGCGCGCGCCACCGCATCGGGCAGCAGCGGCAGCAATTGTTCGAGTACCCGTTGCGCCGCGGTCTGCCCCAGCGGGATCAGCTTGGTGGCGGCGCTCACCTGATTCTCCAACCAGCACCACAGGTAGCCGATGCCGATCATCGATGCCGGCAACTGCCAGGCGTGGCACGCTGCCACGAACGCCGCCGCAAAACTGCAAGGCGCATCGATGCGGCCGGCAACAGGCAACTCCAGACCATCGAGCAAGCGCCACAACGCGGCGCCCAGTTGGGTGTCCTCAAAATGCAGCTCGGCACTTTCGCGGCTGGCGACCAGCCAATCGTTCCAGTGCGCGTAGGCACCGAAATCGGCAGCGGCATAGGCACGCTGCATGCGCAGCAGCACCGGCAGGTCCACCGACACCTGCGAACGCAGCATCAGCGCCTGCAGCCAATCGCGCGCGCTGCCTGCATCGCGCACCCAGCCTGCCTCCACCGCGGATTCCAGGCCCTGCGAATAGGCGTAGGCGCCCACCGGCAGCGCCGGGCTCACCAGACGCAGCAGGCGCGCCAACGCGAGCGCGTCAATGGCCGGAGCGGTCATGCGCGGGCGCCGGCATGAGCGTGGCGTGCGGCGGCAACGGCGCATTCGCGGGTGCGGCCAGCGGCTGGCCGTGGGCATGTCCGTGATAGGCGCCGGCCTCGGGATGAAACGGCGCCTCGCATTGCGTCACCTGCAAGCCGAGACCGCGCACCATGTCGTCGAGCACGTGATCGTGCAGATAGCGCAGCACGCCCGGCAACACCTGCAAGGGCACGTGGCGATTGCCCAGGTGATAGGCCCCGCGCGTCAGCGACAGCGCATCGACCTCGCCCATCGCTGGCCGCACTTCCGACACCCGCTCAGCCGCCGCTTGCACACGAATCAGCGTGCCATCGGTTGCGCGCAGCACGTCGCCATCCTGCAAGATCGCGCCGCGCTCCATGAACACGCCGATCTCGCGACCGCACGTCGTCATCGCACGCAGGCGGCTTTTCTGACGCGCCTCGTAAGGCAGCACCACGGTCAGCGCGATCGCGGCATCGGGCGCGCCCTGCACGCGCTCATGGGCTTCCAGCATGATTCGCTCCAGTCAGAACAGGAAATAGCGCTGCGCCATCGGCAGCACCTCGGCCGGCTCGCACACCAACGGCGCGCCATCGGCAGTCACTTCGTAGGTTTGCGCATCCACCTCGATCTTCGGGCAGGCATCGTTGTGCTTCATGTCGCGCTTGCGCACGCCACGGATGTTCTTGCACGCCACCAGGCGCTTTTGCAGCCCCAGCGTGCCGGCAATGCCGGCATCCAGCGCCGCCTGCGACACAAAGGTGACCGAAGTGCGCGCGATGGCGCGCCCGAAGGCACCGAACATCGGCCGGTAATGCACCGGCTGTGGCGTCGGAATCGAGGCATTGGGATCGCCCATCGGCGCCGCCGCGATGGCGCCGCCCTTGAGGATCAGGCTCGGCTTCACTCCGAAGAACGCCGGTTTCCACAACACCAGATCCGCCAACTTGCCGACCTCGCACGAACCCACCTCGTGCGCGATGCCGTGGGTGATCGCCGGGTTGATGCTGTACTTGGCGAGGTAACGCTTGACCCGGAAGTTGTCGTTGCGGGCGTTGTCCTGCGCCAGCGCGCCGCGCTGCACCTTCATCTTGTGCGCGGTCTGCCAGGTACGGATGATCACCTCGCCCACCCGCCCCATCGCCTGCGAATCGGACGACATCATGCTGATCGCGCCCATGTCGTGCAGGATGTCCTCGGCGGCAATGGTCTCGCGGCGGATGCGCGAATCGGCGAAGGCCACGTCTTCGGGAATGCCCGGATCGAGATGATGGCAGACCATCAGCATGTCCAGATGCTCGTCCACCGTGTTCACCGTATACGGGCGCGTGGGATTGGTGGACGACGGCAGGATGTTGGGCTCGCCGCAGGCCTTGATGATGTCCGGCGCGTGGCCGCCGCCGGCACCCTCGGTGTGGAAGGTGTGGATGCAGCGCCCGCCGATGGCGTTCAAGGTGTCCTCGACGAAACCCGATTCGTTCAAGGTATCGGTGTGGATCGCGGCCTGCACGTCGTATTGCTCCACCACCCGTAGGCAGCAATCGATCGCGGCCGGCGTGGTGCCCCAGTCCTCGTGCAACTTCAGGCCGATGGCGCCGGCCAGCACCTGCTCCTCCAACGCCTGCGGCAGGCTGGCGTTGCCCTTGCCCATGAAGCCAAGATTCATCGGAAACGCCTCGGCCGCCTGCAACATCATGTGGATGTACCACGGCCCTGGCGTGCAGGTGGTGGCGTTGGTGCCGGTGGCAGGGCCGGTGCCGCCGCCCAGCATGGTGGTGATCCCGGACATCAACGCTTCCTCGATCTGCTGCGGGCAGATGAAGTGGATGTGAGCATCGATGCCGCCCGGCGTGAGGATCTGGCCCTCGCCCGCGATGATCTCCGTGCCCGGCCCGATGATGATGTCCACACCCGGCTGGATGTCCGGATTGCCGGCCTTGCCGATGCCGCTGATGCGCCCGTGCTTGATCCCGACGTCGGCCTTGACGATGCCCCAATGATCGACGATCAGCGCATTGGTGATCACCAGATCGGCGGTGTGCTGCGACGCGCGCTGGCTCTGCCCCATGCCATCGCGGATCACCTTGCCGCCGCCGAAGCTGACCTCCTCGCCGTAGATGGTGAAGTCCTTCTCCACCTCGATCAGCAGTTCGGTATCGGCCAGCCGCACACGGTCGCCCGTGGTCGGGCCGTACATGTCGGCGTAAGCCCGACGATCGATCTTGCGCATTGCTCGTTTCCTCTGCCCGGCCTGGTGTTGCCTGTCACCCAGCTTTGACGACGGTGACGTAATTCGTAGGCTGGTGGTGACCCCGGGCTTGATCCGGGGGAACCCCAGCGCTGTTGCACCACCGGCGAACATGCTGGGGTTCGCAGCGCTCACCCCAGCCTACGAATACGTTCCGTCAACACACTACAGCCTGCCCATCACATCGCCACGAAACCCGTACACGGTTTCATCGCCCGCCAGACGCACCAGTTCCACCGTGCGCGACTGCCCCGGCTCGAAGCGCACCGCCGTGCCCGCGGGAATGTTCAGACGAAACCCGCGCGCCTTGGCGCGCTCGAAGTGCAGCGCCGGATTGACCTCGAAGAAGTGGTAGTGCGAACCCACCTGCACCGGACGATCGCCCGTGTTGGCGACCGTGAGTTCGAGTGTGACGCGCCCCGCGTTCAGCACGATCTCGCCCGCTTCGATCAACAATTCGCCGGGAATCATGGACAGCCTCTCAAACGATGGGTTCATGCACGGTCACCAGCTTGGTGCCGTCGGGAAAAGTCGCCTCGATCTGCACCTCCGGGATCAACTCCGCCACCCCGTCCATCACATCGGCGCGGCCCAGCAGCGTGCGGCCGTAGCTCATCAACTCCGCCACCGTCCGCCCATCGCGCGCCCCTTCCATCAACGCGCACGAAATGAAGGCCACCGCCTCCGGATAGTTCAGCTTCAGACCACGCGCCTTGCGCCGCTCCGCCAGCAGCCCGGCCGTGAACAGCAACAGCTTGTCTTTCTCGCGAGGCATCAATTCCACAGCGCACTCCGTTTGACCGTGTTGACTCGCCATGTTCGCCGGCTGCCCGTAGCAGCCGTCCCCTGGCGAAAGCAGGAGTCATGTCGTTACCCACAAACACCCAACCCGTGCATGGCAGGATGGCGCACGAGCCATTGGGTCCGCAAACAACGCAAAGTCCGCAAAGGAACAGCGATCAGGCTGGAATCGCGTCACGTCTGCCGTCAGACCCGCAGTCGCTGATCATGCGACGCACGACCTCGACGCCACAACAAACATCATTGGCGCCCTTTGCACCTTTGCGACCTTTGCTGACCCCAGCCGCTTCGCACACTCGTGGCCCGCGCGAGGTTGGATTGCTCAGACCATCCTCACGTCGACCAGATACGCGGCGCCACCGCAGCCCGATCCAGCAACACCGGCCGCAACAACGCCCAAGCGCGCTCGAACAAACCCAACGCCTCGCGCCCGTGCAAGCCAAGATAGCGTGCCACCAACAACTCCGGCAATTGCGTCACCGCCCAGCGGCGCTCCACATGCTCCGGCGCCAACTCGCGCAACGCCTGCAACAGCTCTGAACTCACCCGCCCCGTCGCCACCAAAGTGCCATAGACCGGCAAACCACCCAAGCCCCACGGCGCACCGAGCAACGCATCGCCACCCACCGCATGCAGCCGCTCCAACCACAACGGCCGACCATCGCGCCACACCGCAAAACGCTGATCGACCCGCCCCCGATCGAACGGCAGATCGCCCGCCTGCCGACCCAGCGTGACCACATCCCAGGCAATCAAGCGCGCATCGCCATGCAGATCGAAACGATTATGCAGCGCCACATCCGCCCCATCGAACACGATGCCATCCTGCGGCAACCACTCCAGACAACCACCCGCCGCCACCTCGACCGAAACACACTGCGCCTGCGGCAACGCCCGCCCACCCACGCGATACACCTTGCCCGCCGCCGGCGTAGTGACCAACGCCCGCGCGCCCGCACCCACCGCCACCTCGATCCCCAACCGATCCCCCGGCACCAACCCGCCCGGCGGATGCAGCACATACACATGCGGACACCCCGGCCCCTCCGGATAAAACGCCCGCTGCACCCGCAACGGCCCGCGATGCGCCGAA
>JANRIF010000343.1:0-16268 GCA_033765245.1 Lysobacteraceae bacterium | reverse complement strand
TGGTCCACAGCCGGTAGGCTGGCGGTGAGCGTAGCGACCGAGCGCAGCGAAGGCGGCCGCTTTTGCGCATCCTGCGCTCGCGGCACTCGCACATCCATGTGCGTCGTAGCTCGCGCAGCGAGCGTTGTCGCGAAGCGACCGAACCCCAGCATGTCCGATTCCGATGCAGCAACGGCGCTGGGGTTCGCTACGCTCACCGCCAGCCTACGCACAACGCTGTCGCACCGAGGAAATTTCGCGGCGCGCGCTTCACCCATGACCACCGACCGATGGCGCACTCCGATGGCGCTGCTATGCTCGGGCGCTTGCCAAAACCGGGGCTTGCCCATGATGCGTCGTGTCCGTTTGCTGCAACGGGTGTTGCTGCCGCTGTCCCTTGTGCTGTCGCCGCTATGCGCGGCGGCCGCAACCCCGGTCGAGGCAGTGCCGAGCGGGCGCCTGCCTGATACGCTGAAGGCCGAGGCGTTCGCGGTGGAGCTGCGGATCGATCCGCGCCGCGACGAATTTGCCGGGGTATCGCGCATCGAAGGCAACGTCACTCAGGCCACGCGCACGCTGTGGGTGCATGGCCGCGATCTCACCGTCACCCGTGCCACGCTGACCCCCAGGGGCGGCGAGGCGCTGAGCCTGAGTGCGGAGCAGATGCACGTCTCGGGCGTGCTCAAGCTGACTGCGCCGGTGGACATTCCGGCCGGGCCGGCGACGTTGGCGTTGGAGTACAAGGCGCCCTTCAACCGTCAGCTCGAAGGCGCCTACAAGCTGGTGCATGACGGCGAGTCGTATGTGATGACGCAGATGGAACCGCTGGGCGCGCGGCTGGCGTTTCCTGGCCTCGACGAGCCGGCATTCAAGCGGCCCTGGGACATCACCCTGATCGTGCCGCAGGACCAGAACGCGGTGGCGAACACCAAGCTGATCGAGGAAACACCGCTCAAGGACGGCTTCAAGCGCCTGCGCTTTGCCCGCACCGAGAATCTGCCGAGCTATCTGATTGCGTTTGCGGTAGGTCCGTGGGACATCGTGGAGTGGCAGGACATCCCCGCCAACGACGTGCGCAAGACCCCGTTGTCGCTGCGCGGCGTGGCGGCCAAGGGCCGCGGCAAGGACATGGCCTACGCGCTGGAACACACGGCAGAGGTGGTGGCGGCGCTGGAGCGCTACTTCGACATCCCGTATCCGTTCGACAAACTCGACATCCTGGCGGCCCCGGACTTCGCCGCCGGGGCGATGGAAAACGCCGGCCTGATCACCTATCGCGACAGCCTGATGTTCATCGGCGACAACACCCCCACCGGTCAGCGTCAGGCGTACTGGGGCGTGCATGCGCATGAACTGGCGCATCAATGGTTCGGCGATCTGGTGACGATGCCGTGGTGGGACGATCTGTGGCTCAACGAAGCCTTCGCCACCTGGATGTCGGCGCACATCGTTCGGGAGCTGAGGCCCGAGTTCAACGTGCAACGTTCGCGGCTGGAAGGCGCATTGTTTGCGATGGATGGCGACAGCCTCGCCAGCACGCGGCGGGTGCGCGAGCCGATCCATGACTTCACCGAGATCGCGGCAGCATTCGACGGCATCACCTATCAGAAGGGCGGTGCGGTGCTGGGCATGTTCGAGCGCTTCGTCGGTCCGGAACACTTTCGCGACGCGATCCGCAGTTACCTCAAGGCGCACGCGCGCGGCAACGCCACCAGCCGCGATCTGATTGCGGCGGTCGCGGCGCAATCGAAGGATCCCGAGGCGGTGTTCGCCGCCTTCAACAGCTTCATCGACCAGCCCGGCGTGCCGTTCCTGCGCGTGGCGCTGGATTGCAAGGGCAGCAAGCCCGTGCTGAACGTGACGCAGAGCCGCTATCTGCCGATCGGATCGAGTGCCGCCTCCGGTCAGACCTGGGGCGTGCCGATGTGTCTGCGCATGGGCTTTGGCGACGACAGCCGCAGCCAGTGCCAGTTGCTCGGTGCCACCGAAGCACACATCGCGCTGGATGCGCCGAGCTGCCCGGACTGGGTGATGCCCAATGCCGACGCCACCGGCTACACCCGTTTTGCGCTGGCGCCGGCCGATCAGGCACGGCTCGACACCGCGTTCGACCGACTGGGCAGCGAGGAGCAGCGCATCTACGCCGACTCGCTGGGCGCCGCGTTCGAGGCCGGCGCGATCGACGCGAACGCGTACCTCGCCGCGCTGCCGAAGCTCGCCGCATCGTCTGTGAGGCAGGTGGTGACCGCGCCGATCGGTACGCTGGAGTGGATCGACGAACACCTGGTTCGCACTGACGCCGAACGCGACGCGCTGCGTGAGCGCGTGCGCACGGTCTACGCCGCGCGGCTGGCTGCGCTCGGAGAAATGCCGCGCGCCAGCGACAGCGACGACGACCGCCTGTTGCGCGCCGCCTTGCTCGACATGGTGGCCGACTTCGGCCGCGATCCCGCGTTGCGCGCGCGCCTCGCCGCCGGTGGCCGTGCGGTGCTGGGGCTCGATGCGGATGGCGTGCTCAAGCCCGATGCGGTCACCCCCGACCAGCGCGGCCTGGCACTGCGCATGGCGGCGGTGCAGGGCGACGCCGCGGTGTTCGAGGCGATGGCCAAGGCGTTTCGCGCGTCCAGCGAGTCGGTGTTGCGCGGGCAGTTGCTGAGCGCGCTCGGACGCTTCGCCGATCCGCAACTGGCGGCGCGCGCGCGCGCGATTTCACTGGAAGCAGGCACCCGCTCCAATGAGGTGATACTGGTGATGGGCGCGCAGTTGGGTGAGCGCGACCTGCGCGAGGGCGCGCGGCAATGGCTGCGCAGCGAATACGAGGCATTGATGAAGAAGGGGCCGCGTGGCTTGGGCGGCGGATTCGTGCGATTCGATGCGGACAGTCGCTGCAGCGTGGCGGAGGCCGACGAGATACACGCGTGGCACGAGCCGCGTCTGCGCGACGTGGAAGGCGGCCCGCGCCGCGCCGCGCAAGCGGTGGAAGGCATCCGCCTGTGCGCCGCGCTGCAGGCTGCGCAGCAACCCAAGGGGCTGGGTTTGTAATTTGTGGGGGCGCGCTTGCGCGCGATCGGTGTGGCGGATGTGCGGCATGGCTGTCGGTCGCGGCAGGTCATGCCTCCGCGCCGTCGCCCGCAAGCGGCCTCCCACGAGCGGGCGTGCGCCCTGCGATCGATTGCCGCGCCCGCCGGCCGGCCGCCGCTTCGTCCCGTTTTTTCCGTTAACCCCTACACTGTTGCACAGGCGTTGCATGGCTGGGTCGACACAAGGGACACGGACGATGCGGGCAATCTTCGGAATGCTGATGGCGGTGGCGCTGGGCATGGCGGGAGCGGTACGGGCGCAGGCGCCCGGCGCGACGATTCCGCCGGTGCTGCGCGAGTGGTCGGCTTGGGTACTGCACGGCCACGAACGCGAGACCTGTCCCAACGTTCGCGGCGCCGACGAGCGCATGGTTTGTACCTGGCCCGGTGAACTCGCGCTCGAGGTGGACGCGGATGGCGCACGGTTTCGACAGGAGTGGGATGTCGCGGTAGCCGACTTCGTGCCGCTGCCCGGCGACGCCCAGTGGCGGCCCGAGGACGTTGAGGTGGACGGCCGCGCCGCGCCGGTGCTACTGCGCGGCGGTATGCCGATGCTGCACCTGCAAGCCGGCATCCATCGCCTGAGCGGGCGCATCGTCTGGAACCAGCGCCCCGCCAGTCTGCCGGTGCCGCTGTCGGTGGCGTTGGTGTCGTTGCGCGTGGATGGTCGAGCGTTGCCGGCAGTGCAGCGCGACGACGGCGGCGCCGCGATCCTCGGCGAAAGCGCGAGCTACGAGGCGGATAGCCTGCATGTCGATGTGGCGCGCCTGCTGCACGACGACCTGCCGGCCACGCTCACCACCTGGATGCGACTGTCGGTGGCGGGGCGCCCGCGCGAGATCAATTTAGGCAAGGTGCTGCCGTCGGGCTATACCGTGCTGGCGTTGGGTGGCGACCTCACCGCGCGCATGCAGGCCGATGGTGCGTTGGTAGTGCAGGCACCGCCGGGCGAATGGGAAGTGTGGTTGGTGGCACGCGCGGCAGGTGCGCTCTCCACCCTGCAAGTGCCGGCGTTGCCCGAGCCTTGGCCGCAGCAGGAAGTGCTGCAGTTCGCCGGGGTGCCGCGCTTCCGGATTGCGCAATTGGAAGGCTTGCCTGCGGTCGATCCCGAGCAGGTGGTGTTGCCTGGCGATTGGAGCAATGCCGGCGACGCGCTGTTTCCCACCGTATCGGAACTCGCGCAGCGCTATGTCGGCGAGCGCGAATGGCCGACCTATCTGATCGCGCCGGGCGACACCGCCAAGGTGGTCGAACGCCAGCGCGGCCTGCCGCAGTCACGGCCGCCGCAACTGGTGCTGGCGCGCAGTCTGTGGCTGGATTTCGACGGCGCCGGCTACAGCGTGAGCGATCGCATCAGCGGCGACATCGGCAGCCTGCGGCGGCTGGACATGGCCGAACCGTGGCAACTGCAGAGCGTGCGCGGCGAGGAACGTCAACAACTGGTGACGCACGGCGACGGTGCCGACCGCAGCGGTGTGGAAGTGCGCGAGCAGGAAGCCGCTCTGCTGGCACAGGCGCGGGTCGCCGTCGGCAGCGCCGGCAGCGGTTGGACCCAACCCTTCGACAGCGCCGGTTTCGTGCTCAACCTGCCGCCGGGCTATCGCCTGCTGGGTGCGAGTGGCGCCGAGCGCGCCTACGGCAGTTGGTGGGATGCGTGGAGCCTGCTGGATCTGTTTCTGGGCAGCCTGCTGGTGTTGCTGGGCTGGCGCCTCGGTGGTTGGCGCGCCGCGGGCTTGTTGTTCGCCTACGTGTTGCTGGTCTGGCACGAACCGGCCGCGCCGCGGGTGACGCTGCTGGTGGCGCTGGCTTTGGCGGTGGCATTGACGCTGCTCGCGCCGGGACGCTGGCGCGATTGCACCGCGTGGCTGCAGCGCGCGTTGCTGCTCGGCATCGTGTTGCTGGGTCTGCCTTTTGCCGCCACGCAGTTGCGGCTCGCCATGCATCCGCAGTTGGAGCGTTGGGCGGTGCAGTTGGGCGAGGCGGGCAGTTCGGGCGAGTTGCGCGGCAGGGTCGCGCAGGAACCGGCGGTTGCGTTCGAAGCACCCTTGCCGATGGCGGTGGAGGCGCCGCCAGCGCCAGAGGCTCAAGATGCGCTGCGCGAGCAGATGGACGCGAGCGCTCCAGCCAGCGCGCCGCCCAAGCGCCCCGCGTATGAAGGCAAGGCGAATGACGAACTGGAGAGGGTGATGGTCACCGGCAGCCGCATCCGGCTGCAGGATGTGTTCCAGTACCCGGCCGACGCCATTCCGCAGGCAGGTCTGGCGATGCCGGCGTGGACGTGGCGACAGTACACCCTGAGCTGGGCCGGACCCTTGCTGCCAGAAGACGACCTGGGTGTGTGGTTGTCGCCGCCCTGGGCGACCGCGTTGTGGCGTCTGGCGTCGGTGCTGTTGTTGGCGGCGCTGTTGTGGCGGCTGCTGCGTGCATTGCCGGCGTGGCCGCCAGCGGCACGCGCCAATGTCGCCACGCCAGGTGCCGGTGCCACCGCGCTGCTGCTGCCGTTGGTGCTGGCGGCGAGCCTCGCGCTGCCACGTGCAGCACTGGCGCAAACGGCCATTCCCGATCCCGCGTTGCTGGAGCAATTGCGCGCGCGTTTGCTTGAACGCGATCCGCGCTGCGGCGACGACTGCCTCGGCGTCGGGCCGGTGCAGGTGCGCGCGCTGGGCGCGGAGCTGGAAGTGGCCATGCAGGTGCAGGCATTGGCCGATGGCGTGCTGAGTCTGCCGCGCCCCGACGGCGCTACCCTGGTGGCGGTATCGATGGATGCGCGCGCGGTGTCGGTGCGCGATGCGGTTGGCATCGCGCGGGTGCGGGTCGGCACCGGCCTGCACGCGCTGCTGGCGCGTTATCGCCTGGGCGGCGCGCGGGTGGCGTTGCGCTTCGAGTTGCCGCCGACGCGCGTGAGTGTGCAGGCACCGGGATTCGAGATCGCTGGACTCGATCGCGGGCGGCTGGTGGGCAATACCCTGAGTCTGACCCCGCCATTGGCGGCCGCCGATACGCACGACGATCAGCGCAATAGCGTGGCGGCGCCGCCGTTCGTGCAGGTGGTGCGGGAATTCACGTTCGATCGCGAGTGGATCGTCGACACCCAGGTGCTGCGGCTGGCGCCGACCGAAGCGGGCTTCAGCATCGCAGTACCGTTGCTGACCGGCGAGCAGGTGATTGGCGAGGCGCCGCCGATTGCCGGCGGGGTGGCACAGGTGGCGATGCCGGGCGGCGCCAACGTGGTGCGGTGGCAGGGGCGACTGGTCCCGGCAGCCAGCCTGAGCCTGCAGGCCACCGAACGCGTGGATATGGTAGAGCGCTGGCAGGTGGTGGCGAGCCCGCTGATGCACGTCGAGGTACAGGGCGTGCCCTTGAGCTTGAACGGCGCCGGGGAGATCGATGCGGAAGGCCGCTGGTATTTCCTGCCGCTGCCGGGCGAACGCTTGGAACTGACGGTGAGCCGGCCTGAGGCGATCAAGGGCAACGATCAGGTGATCGAGGACGTGGAATTGCTGAGCACCCCGGGCAATCGCGCCAGCGACCATCGGCTGAGCTTCAGCCTGCGTGCCACCCGCGCTGGCGAGTTGCGGCTGCCGTTGCCGCAAGGCGCGCAGTTGCAGTCGCTGCAGGTGGACGACCAGGAGTTCCCGCTGCTGCTGAGCGCCGGAACGGTGACGGTGCCGGTGCGCGTTGGCGCGCAGCGTCTGCAGGTGGCGTGGCGCGAGAGTGTCGAACGCGGCTTTGCGTTGCGCACGCCGGCGTTGGAACTCGGGCGCTCCACCGCCGACATCCGGCTATCGCTGGCGTTGCCTGATGACCGCTGGCTGCTGCTGACCGCCGGGCCGCAGATCGGGCCGGCCGTGTTGTTGTGGAGCGAGCTGGCCTTGCTGGCGTTGTTGGCGCCCGTGCTTGGGCGCTGGGGCGGCACTCCGCTGCGCTGGCCGCAGTGGCTGCTGCTGGGGCTCGGTTTTGCCACGGTGTCGTGGTGGGCCGCGGCGCTGGTAGCCGGCTGGTTGCTGGCGCTGGGCCAGCGTGCGCGCCATCGCATCGACGCCGCGCATCCGCTGCGCTTCGATCTCGTGCAGGTGGCGCTGGCGGTGCTGAGCGCGGTGGCGTTGTTGAGCTTGGTGAGGGCGGTGCCCGCCGGACTGCTGGGGCAACCCGATATGGGCGTGGTGGGCAACGGGTCCAGCGCCAATCTGCTGCAGTGGTTCCATGATCGCAGCGCAGACGGCCGCCTGCCCGTCGCCAGCGCCTGGACGCTGCCGTTGTGGGCATACAAGGCGGCAGTGCTGGCGTGGGCGCTGTGGCTGGCCAATGCGCTGCTGGGCTGGTTGCGCTGGGGCTGGCGATGCTTCAACAGGGGCGGCGTGTGGTTGGCTTGGCGTCGTATCAAGGCAACGAGCGCGGACGAGGTGGCGCATGACTGAACGCTGTTTTGCCGATCAACTGGCGTTGGGATCAGCGCGGCTGGCACGGGCGCAGGCACGCTTCGAGGCGGAGGTGTTGCTGTGTCACGCGGTGGGCAAGACCCGTTCGTGGTTGTTTGCACATGCCGAGGATCGTCCGACGCGGGAGCAGCGTGCGGCATTCGATGCCCTGATCGCGCGCCGCCTGCAAGGCGAGCCGGTGGCCTACCTCATCGGGCAGCGCGGCTTCTGGACGCTCGACCTCGCAGTGCAACCGGGCGTGTTGATCCCGCGTACGGAGACCGAACTGCTGGTGGAGCAGACGCTGGCACGGTTGCCGGCGGATCGCGAGGTCGCGCTGGCGGACCTGGGCACGGGCAGCGGCGCCATCGCCCTGGCCTTGGCCAGCGAGCGGCCGCAGGCGCAGGTGACGGCCGTGGACATCAGCGCGGACGCGCTGGCAGTGGCACAGCGCAACGCCGAACGCGCTGCGCTGGGCAACGTGCGCTTCATTCAGGGCGACTGGTTTACGCCACTCGCCGGCGAAACCTTCGACCTGATCGTCAGCAACCCGCCGTATCTGGCGCAGGACGATCCGCATTTGCAGCAGGGCGACCTGCGCAGCGAGCCGCGCTTGGCACTGGTGTCGGGTAGCGATGGGCTGGATGCGATCCGCCGTATCGTGGGCGAGGCGCCCGCGCATTTGCATCCCGGCGGCTGGCTGCTGCTGGAACACGGCTGGACGCAGGGCGAGGCGGTGCGCGCGCTGCTGCGTGCCGCCGGATTCGTCGAGGTGGCTACCGCGCGCGATCTGGAAGAACGCGAGCGGGTGAGCCTGGGATGTTTGCGCGGATAGCCGACGTACCAAGCTGTGGGAGCACGCTTGCGCGTGATCGGTTGCTACAGCAGATGCCGCAGCGCCGGCAGGTATTTTTCGGCTGAGCCGGTGTTCACCACCACTACGTTGTCGCCACGCCGGACCATGCCGGTATCCAGCAGTTGCGGCAGCGCGGCCAGGCAGGCGGCGCCCTCGGGGCTGATCCAGTCGTGGGTATCGCGCCACACGCGGACGATCTCAGCGGCGGTGTCGGCCTCGCTCACCGACACTGCGGCGCCGCCGCTGGCGCGGATGATCTGCAACACGCGGAAATGACCGACGCCGCCCGGTACGTTCAGCCCGGTGGCGAGGGTTTGCCCGGACTGCACCACCGTGGTGTCGGCGGCGCCGCTGTCGAAGGCGTTCACCAGCGGTGGGGTGACTTCGCTCTGCACGCAAATCATGCGCGGGCGGGCGCTGCCGATCAGGCCCAGCGCCTGCAATTCGTCCCACGCCTTCCACATGCCGAGTACGCCGGTGCCGCCGCCAGTCGGGTAGATCACCACATCTGGCAGCGACCAGCGATCCGGTTGGGAGTAGGGAGACGTCCCGGGTTCGGCCAGTTCCAGGCCCAGCGACTTCTTGCCTTCGATGCGCCAGCCCGGCTCCTGAAAAGTGGCGACCGAGAAATAGCCCTGTGGGACGTATTTCTCCTTGAGCAGCGCGCCGGCCTCGCGGATGGTCGGGCCGACCAGTTCGAGCGTGATCTGCTGCGGGTGCCGGAACGCGGCGGCGGCGACGCTGCCGAGGATCGGCAACGGCGTGTCGTCCGGCATCGCCACCACCACCTGCAGGCCGCCGGCCAAGGCATAGCGGGTGAGCGAGTCGCCGGCGTTTCCTTGGGTAGGCACGGCGAGCCGCCGCAACCCGAGCCGACGTGCTTGCGCCGCCACCATCGCCATGCCGCGGTCCTTGAAGCTCTGGCTCGGATTGGCGCCATAACCCGGGTGCGCCTTGCCTTCTTCCTTCAGCAGCAGGGAGATGCCCGACAGCTTGGCGATGCAGTGCGTGCGATAGTCGATCAGCGGCGTGTGGCCCTCGCCCAGCGGCACCAGGTGGCGCGCGTCGTCGGGGTGTTCCGCATCCAGCGCCATCAACGCACCGAAGCGCCACATGTCGCGCCGCGCCGGTCGGTACCAGGCACCGTTCGGGCGCTCGGCGGCGAGGCGCTCGAGGTCCAGCACCATTTCGACCGGGCGGCCGTCGAGCGGATCCAGATTCATCGGCCGGTCGGCCGGATAATGCTGGCCCGAGCCAATGCCGCGCAGGTGGCTTACGTAAGACATGTGATGCGTCCGTGCGGCGGCTTGCGCCGGGATTACAGCTCGTCGGCCGCCGCAGCCTGCTGTGCCAGCAACTTCTGCAGCACTCGATCCAGCGCTTCGCGGTCGTGCTCGTCGAGGCAGCCCAGCAACGCGCGCTCGTAGGCTTCCGCGCGCGGCACCACCGCGTCGTAGATCGTATAGCCGGTGGGGCTCAGCGTCAGTACCAGCTTGCGCCGGTCGACCGTGTGGGTATCGCGCAGCAGACGTCCGCTGAGCAGCAGCGTGTTCACCGCACGGCTGACCGCGACCTTGTCCATGGCGGTGCGTTCGGACACCTCGCTGCACGACAAGCCGGGGTGCCGGGCCAGTACCGCCATCACCCGCCACTCCGTGATCGAGAGGTTGAAACGCTTGGAGTAGGCGCGCGCGATGGCTTCGCTGACGCGATTGGACAGCACCGACAAACGGTAGGGGAGAAATCGATCCAGCTCGATCTTGTTTTGGGTCGGCATTGCGATCTTCCTGCCGCGGCGTGCGCGGTGCTGGTGGCGAGGCGCGTCTATGCGCGCGAACCGGTCTGCAGCGTGTTGCGGGCCAGAATCTCACACCACCTGCGTCGAGGGGCGTGGCGCCAATTCCAGATTTGGCAAGGGACCGTTCAAGGCGCTGCAAGGAGGTGCAAGCAACCGATCATGGCACAGCGCGTTGCCCGTGGGTAGACGCACCGCGCCATCGCGTGCATGCAACCCTATCGGGCGAACCCCCGGGCACAAATTTTGATAGCAGGGCCTTGTCTTGGTTGTGCATCGGCGCGAGCCAACGCGACACGCGCCGGAAATATGCCTTCGCAGCAAAATCAGTACGCTAGCGCATGGCATGCCATATCACTCATTGTGTGCGGCGCAACGGGAATGGCGCGTTAAAATCGCGGATGCCCTGCGGTCGGGCAAGTCGGGCGCCGGGGTGGTGCGCGACGTTCACGCCGCCCGCGGAATTGCCTGCCGCGTCTGCGCGGCGATGACACAACATCTTGGCGGCTGCGTGGCGTGGCCGGCAAACAGCGATGAGGAGTACTGGCATGAGCGCGCAACCCGATCTCGGTATGGTGCCGACCCGTTTCGACAACCCGATGGGCATCGACGGATTCGAGTTCGTCGAATTCGCCGCGCCGGCGGGGCGCGAGGGCGAGCTGCATGCGTTGCTCGAACGCATGGGATTCGCCGCAGTGATGCGGCATGCGCGCCGGCCGATCGTTCTGTTCCGGCAGGGCGGCGTCAACTTCCTGGTGAACGCCGACCCCGATTCGTTCGCGGCCGATTTCGCCGCCCGGCACGGGCCCAGCGCCTGCGGTTTCGCGGTGCGCTTCAAACGACCCGCCGACGAAGTGCAGAAGCAAGTGCTGGCGCGCGGTGGCGAGCGGGTCGCGCGCGAAGCCACCCGTGCGGTGCAGCGGCCGGTGGTGAGCGGCATCGGCGGCGCCATGCTGTATCTGGTCGACAACTACGGCGACGGCGGTGACGTGTACGCCGACTTCGTGGCGCTGCCGGGCGTCGAAGCCCACCCGCGCGGCTTCGGCCTCACCTTCATCGACCATCTCACCCACAACCTGTATTTCGGCAACATGGAGAAGTGGGCGGACTACTACGAGAAGTTGTTCAACTTCCGCGAGATCCGCTATTTCGACATCAAGGGCGTGAAGACCGGGCTGGTGTCGAAAGCGATGACCGCGCCCGATGGCATCGTGCGCATCCCGCTCAACCAGTCGAGCGAACCCAAGTCGCAGATCAACGAATTCCTCGCCGAGTACCACGGCGAGGGTATCCAGCACATCGCCTGCTTCACCGACGACATCTACGCTACGGTGGAAGCGATGCACGCCCGCGGGGTCGAGTTCCTGGACACCCCCGATGCCTATTACGCGGTGGTGGACCAGCGCGTCCCCGGCCATGGCGAGGATCTGCCGCGCCTGCGCCGCAACCGCATCCTGATCGACGCCGACCCGGAGACGCACCAGCGCAAGCTGCTGCAGATATTCACTCAGAACTGCATCGGTCCGATCTTCTTCGAGATCATCCAGCGCAAGGGCAACGACGGCTTCGGCGAGGGCAACTTCCGCGCGCTGTTCGAGTCGATCGAACTCGACCAGGAGCGGCGCGGAGTGATCTGATCGCCGGCGCGCGGCTCACCGCGCCGCGAACAGCGGCGCGACCGTTCGCACCGGCAGCTTCTGCGTGAGCACGAAGAGCTGCGGGTCGAAGCGCTCGAACTTCCACGTGGCCGCGGCACGCCGCACCAGCGCCATCGCGAGATCGTACGTGACCATCGCGTCCGCCTCCGCGCGGTGCGCACGGCCGTGCGGCGCGATGCCGACGTGGTGCGCGATCGCCGCGAGGGAGTAGCTGCGCAGCCCCGGCAGCAGCCGGCGCGAGAGGCGCACGGAGCACGCGAACTCGCCCGTGCCGCGCACGAGGCCGGCACGCACGCACTCGCTGTCCAGGAAGCCGCGATCGAAGCCCGCGTTGTGCGCGACGATCACGTCGTCGCCGAGGAAGCGCACGAGCCGCGGCAGCACCTCGGCCACCGGCGGCGCGCCATCGACCATCGCCTGGCTGATGCCCGTGTAGTCCGCGATCCACGGGGGCACGCGCACGCCGCAGTTCACGAGGCTCGTGAAGCGCTCGACCACGGCGCCGTCGTGCACGCGCAGCGCCGCGACCTCGGTGATGCGATCGCCCGAGCGGTGGCTGACGCCGGTGGTCTCGAAATCGAGGACGACGAAAGGGCGGCTGAACTGCACGCGGGCTGCCCGGACGACTCGCGCAAGGATACCCTACGCCGATGCGAGTACTGCGGATCCTCGCCGGCCCGGTCGCGCGCCGGCACCTGCGCGAGCGTGGGCTGCGCGCGAGCGACGTCGGCGTGGTGGTGGGCGCGGCGGCGGGACCGAAGGGCCTCGCGCTGAACGGACTTGACCGCTTCCTGTTCGGGCACTGGCTCGGGCAGGGCGGCCACGTCGTGCACCTGCTCGGTGCGTCGATCGGCGCATGGCGGTTCGCGCACGCGTGCCTGCCCGATGCGGACGCCGCGCTGGCGCAGCTCGCCCACGACTACATCCACGAGTCGTACGCGCACCCCGACGGCGGCTGGCCCCCTGCCGCGCACGTGAGCGCGGTGATGCGCCGCCGCCTCGAGTCGCACTTCGCGGGCCGCGAGGCGCAGCTGCTCGCGCACCCGCGCTACCGCCTGCACGCGTTCACGAGCCGCGGCTGCCACCCGTGGTTCGCGCCGGGCGCGGCGTGGCGCACGTGGGCCCTGTACGGCGGCGCCCTCGCGGCGAACACGGTGAGCCGGCACGCGATGGCCGCGTTCCTCGAGCGCGTCGTGTTCTCCGATCCGCGCGACCCGCTGCCGCTCGCGCTGCTCGACTATCGGACGCAGCAGGTCCCGCTCGGGCAGGACAACCTGCGCGACGCCGTGCTCGCGAGCTGTTCGATCCCGTTCTGGCTCGAGCCGGTCCGCGACATCGCCGGTGCACCCGCCGGCGCGTACTGGGACGGCGGCATCACGGACTATCACCTGCACCTCGACTACGCCTCGATGCGCGCCGCCACGCCGCGGTCGCCGCTCGTGCTCTACCCGCACCTGCAGGCGACGGTCGTGCCCGGCTGGCTGGACAAGGGCCTGCGCCATCGTCATCGCGCGACCGCGCGGCTGGACAACGTGGTGCTCGTGGTTCCGCACGAGGAGTGGGTACGCACGCTTCCGGACGGCAAGCTGCCCGACCGGTCCGACTTCAAGCGCCATGCGCGCCAGGAGACGGCGCGCGTGCGTGCCTGGACGACCGCGGTCGCCGAGAGCGAACGACTCGGTGCGGAGTTCGCGGCGCTCGTCGGGCGCGACACGATAGAAGCCGAGCCGCTCGTTTAGGCCGTCGCCGGCGTCCGTGCTGCCGCCCGGGCAGCCGGTCCGGCCGTACTCCGTCCGAAAGAGGGCGGTGCGCAGCCGAACGGCGGCGTCTGCACCGGTCGCGCGTGCGCGCATGCGTCGAACCCGCAATCGGACCTGCACCCGTGCGTTTTCGGGTCGCACGCATGCAGTTCGCGTGAACGGAGGCCGATAGCGAGTCCGCACACGGACCTTCGCGCGGCCGGGCCGTATGCACCGCGGCGCCTCCTGCGCCGCGCTCCGCTCCGTTCCGCCGCGCCACGGAGAACCACATGCGTGCGTTGGCGCGATTGAAGCTTGCACCGAAGCTCGGACTCGTCGTTCTGCTGCTCCTGCTGCCCATGGGCTACCTGCTCGTGCAGCACGTCGCGAAGCTGCAGCAGCAGATCGGGAACGACCGGGCCGGACTCGAAGGGATGGCGTACCTCACCGGGATCGACGCGGCGATCGTGCCGGTCACGCGGCACCAGGCGCTCGCGGTCGGTGCGGCCGCGACGCGCGGCGACGGCACCGGTCGCCTCGAGGGCGTGCTCGCGGAAGCGGATCGCGCGTTCGCGCGTTTCGAGGAGGATTCGCGGACCTACGGCGCCGCCGACGCGACGCTCGCCCAGCTCGGCAAGGAAATCGTCGCGGACTGGGCCCCGCTGCGCACCTCGTGGAAGTCGGAGCCTCCGGCGGACGTGGACGCCGCGCACCGCGCGCTGATCCGGAAGATGCAGCGCTTCATGCAGTTCGTGAGCTCGAAGTACATGCTGAACCGCGGCATGGACGACGCGATGCTGCACATCAAGCGCCTCGTGATCACCGACGGTCCCGATGCGCAGATCGCGCTCGGCGACCTGCGCGCGGTCACCGTGCAGCTCGCGGCGACGAAGGCGCCGGTCACGGATGCGCAGGTGGCGGCGGTCGGTCGGGCGATCGGCCTGATGGAGTCCGCGTTCGCGCGGATCGAGCGCGACATCGAGGTCGGCGAAACGCATCCCACGCACGGGGCGACATTGAAGACCGTCGCGGCGCCCGCGGCGGCGGACGGCCGTCGCGCGCTACGCGAGATCGACGCGTGGTTCGGCACCGCGCTCGTGACCGGCAGGCCGGTGACGTTCGCCCCGGTCGACGTGCTGGACCGCGGCCTCGCCGTGGTGAAGTCGCTCGATGCGATCCAGCAGGCCTTCGACTCCACGCTCGACGCCGCGCTCGAGGAGCGCATGGCGGTCGCGGAGCGCGCGCGCCTCGTCGGCATCGCGACGGTGAGCGTGCTGCTCCTCGCCGCGCTGCTGCTCGGCTGGTGGATCTCGCGCACGATCACGACCGGCATGGCGCGCGCGGTCGCCGTGTTCGGGCGGGTGCAGCAGGGCCAGTTCGACAACGAGATCACCGTGACGAGCGGCGACGAGGTCGGTCAGGTGCTGAAGGGCCTCGCGGAGATGCAATCGAAGCTGAAGGAGCAGATCGAGCGCGACCGGGCGGTCGCGGCCGAGAACGGGCGCATCCGCACGGCGCTCGACAAGGTCTCGACGAACGTGATGCTCGCGGACGCGGACGGCAAGGTGATCTACATGAACGAGGCGGTGCAGGCGATGTTCCGGCAGAACGCGCCGGAGATCCGCCGGCAGCTGCCGCAGTTCGACCCGGAGCGCATCCTCGGCTCGAGCATCGACTCGTTCCATCGCAACCCGGCGCACCAGCGCGGGCTGCTGTCGACGCTGTCGGGCACGCACTCGAGCGAGATGAAGCTCGGCAATGCGACGCTGAAGATCGTCGCGAACCCGGTGGTCGATGCGGCGGGCGTGCGGCTCGGCACGGCGGTGCAGTGGTACGACCGCACGCAGGAAGTGGCGACCGAGGAGGAGATCGACCTGGTCGTGAAGGCGGCGCTCGAGGGCGACCTGGTACGTCGGATCCGGGCGGAGGGCAAGACCGGGTTCTTCGCGGTGCTGGCGAAGGGGATGAACGGGTTGCTGGACAACATGGCGGAGGTGGTGCGGACGATCAAGTCGGCGGCGCTGGAGGTGTCGAGCGGGTCGGAGGAGATCTCGCGCGGCAACCAGAACCTGTCGCAGCGGACGGAGGAGCAGGCGTCGAGCCTGGAGGAGACCGCGAGTTCGATGGAGGAGATGACCTCGACGGTGAAGCAGAACGCGGACAACGCGCAGCAGGCGAATCAGCTGGCGCTGGCGGCGCGGATGCAGGCGGAGAAAGGCGGCGAGGTGGTGTCGCAGGCGGTGTCCGCGATGCAGGAGATCAACGCTTCGTCGAAGAAGATCGCGGACATCATCGGGGTGATCGACGAGATCGCGTTCCAGACGAACCTGCTGGCGCTGAATGCCGCGGTGGAAGCGGCACGTGCGGGCGAGCAGGGACGCGGGTTCGCGGTGGTGGCGAGCGAGGTGCGCAACCTGGCGTCGCGTTCGGCGGAGGCGGCGAAGGAGATCAAGTCGCTGATCGAGGACAGCGTGGGCAAGGTGGGCGAAGGCTCGAAGCTGGTGGACCAGTCGGGGCGGACGCTCGCGGAGATCGTGTCGTCGGTGAAGCGCGTGACGGACATCGTGGCGGAGATCAGCGCGGCCTCGCAGGAGCAGAGCTCGGGGATCGAGCAGGTGAACAAGGCGGTGATGAGCATGGACGAGGTCACGCAGCAGAACGCGGCGCTCGTCGAGGAAGCCGCCGCCGCGGCGGAAGCGCTCATGGACCAGGCGCGCTCGCTCAGCGAACTGATGGCGAGGTA
>JANRIF010000331.1:0-3382 GCA_033765245.1 Lysobacteraceae bacterium | reverse complement strand
GTTCTGCCCGGCGGGTTCGGTGGAGCCGTCGTGCTGGATGCGCGGGGCGTCGCCGGCTTCCTGCAGGTTCATGCCGAAATCGATCAGATTCATCACGATCTGCACGTGACCCTGCGGCTGCATGGCGCCGCCCATCACGCCAAAACTGACCCAGGGCTGGCCGTTTTTGGTGATAAATGCCGGGATGATGGTGTGAAACGGGCGTTTGCCGGGTTCAAAACGGTTCGGATGGCTGTCGTTGAGCACAAATTGCTCACCCCGGTCCTGCAGGATGAAACCCAGCCCGGGAGGCGCCATGCCGCTGCCCATGCCGCGGTAGTTGGACTGGATCAGCGACACCATCATGCCGTCGGCATCGGCGGTGGTCAGGTAGATGGTGTCGCCCTGGTTGAGCTGCGCTCCGGCGTCGACTGCCAGCGCGGCCCGCTGCGGGTCGATCAGCGCCCGGCGCTGGGCGGCGTAATCCTTGGAAATCAGCCAGTCCACCGGCGTCGCCTGGAACGCCGGATCGGCGTAGTGGCGGGCGCGGTCGGCGAAGGCGAGTTTCTTGGCTTCGGTGAACAGGTGGATGTGCTCGGCGCTGCCGAAGGCAATCCGGGAGAAATCGTAGCCTTCCAGAATGTTGAGCATCTGCAGTGCGGCGATGCCCTGTCCGTTGGGAGGCAGTTCCCAGACGGTGACGCCGCGATAGTCGGTGCTGACCGGCTGCACCCATTCGCCGTGGTGGCTGGCGAGATCCTCGGTGCTCAGGAAGCCGCCGTTGGCTTGCAGGTAATCGGCGATGGTGTGGGCGATCTCGCCCTTGTAGAAGGCGTCGCGGCCGCCTTTGGCGATCTTTTCCAGGGTGTTGGCGAGGTTGGGATTCTTCCACAGTTCACCCTTGCGCGGGGCGTGGCCATCGCGGGTGAACTGTTCGGCGAAGCCGGGGAATTTCGACAGGTTCGGGACGCTGCGATTCCAGTAGTACGCGATCGTCTCGGCCACCGGATGGCCCTCGCGCGCGTAGCGGATGGCGGGCGCCAGATCATCGGCGATCGGCAGTTTGCCGAAGCGCCCGTGCAGCGCGAACCAGCCATCGACCGCACCCGGCACCGTGACCGGCAGCGGGCCGAAGGGGGGAATTTCCTGATAGCCGTGGTCTTTGAACCATTGCCGGTTCAGCGAACGGGGCGAGCGCCCGGAACCGTTGTAGCCATGGAGCTTGCGGGTTTTCGGATCCCATACGATCGCGAACAGGTCGCCGCCGACGCCGTTGCCGGTGGGTTCCATCAACCCCAGGGTGGCGTTGGCCGCGATCGCGGCATCGACCGCGCTACCGCCGCGCTTGAGTACGTCCAGCGCCACCTGGGTGGCGAGCGGCTGCGAAGTCGCCGCCATCGCGTGCGGCGCGATCACTTCGGAGCGGCTGGCGAAGGAATGTCCGGTGATGCGGTCCATGGCATGCCCCTGCAGAGAAACGGCGATCAGCAGACAACCGAATGCGCGCATGTGACGATCTCCCGCTTCGACAGCGGCCGATGATACCCCGCGGGCCGCCCGGCCACCGCGTTTGTCACGGCCAATGCGGCTTGCCGGCGTGCGCCGACATCGAAACCCCGCACGACACCTGCAATTGCAGCATCTCGTGTTTGAGGTGCGGGCTGATCGGTGCGCGATCGAGTTCCACGCGCAGCGCTTCGAACTGCTCCATCCCGGTGCTGGCCTGACCCTGCCGGCAGGCATCCTCGGCGCGGATCGCGCGCAGCCGCCATCGCAACGGTGCGCCCACATCGCCGAGCATCGCGAGCGCCGGCTGCCACCGGCTCGACAGCGCATCGGCGCGATCGTTCTCGCGCAGTTGCAGCAAGGCGTGGATGCGGTCGATCTGCACGTCGAGGCTGAGCGGGTGGTTCGTGCCGAGCCAGGTGTCGGCGTTGGTCTCGGCCTGCTGCAGCGGGGCCAGCGCTTCGCGCGCCTTGCCGCGGGCGATGTGCGTCACCGCCAGTTGCTGCAGTACTCGCACCCGTGCGATCGCAGCGCTGCGGCCGGGTAATCCGGCGAGCACGGCATCGGCCTGGGTGGCGGTGGTCAGCGCGGTGACGAGATCGCCGCGTGCGTGCGCGGCGTGGGACAGCCACAGCAGGGCGTCGGCGGTGACCAGCGGGCTGTGTTGCGATTGCGTCAGCGCCAGCACCGAACGCAGGCGTTGCTCGGCGTGCGCCAGTTCGGATTGCTGCAGTTCCACTTGGGCCAGCGCCAACTGCGTCTGCACGGTATCGGGGTGTCCCGGACCGAGCCGCTCGATGCTGAGGTTCTCCACCAGATTGAGCGCGCGCGCGGCGTCGCCGACCTTGCCGCGCGCCAGCCACACCAATCCCAGTTGCCGCTGTACGTCGAGCGCATCGGGGTGGCTGGTGCCGAGCCGCGGCAGCGCCACCTCCAGCGCTTCGCGCAAGGTGCCGTCGGCGCGCTCCAGGTCGCCCATGGTGCGGTAGATCATGCCCATGTTGCGCCATAGCGCCACCGCCACCGAGCCGCGTTCGGCGCCGATCGCGCGAATGTGCGCCAGCGCCACCTGCAGTGCATCCAGCGCGGCGTATAGCGAGCCCGCTTCGGCATCGACCTGCGCGATGTCGATCCGGCTTTCGACTTCGGCGACGGTGCCGCTCTGGCGAAGGCGCAATGCCTCCTCGAAAAGACCGCGCGCGCTGGCAAAGTCGCTGGTGCCCAGGCGGCAACGCCCGAGTTCGGTCAGCAACGCGGTGCTGGTGTTGGCATCGTCGCTGGCGCGAGCGCGCGCCAGTGGCTGCAGCGGCTCCAGCACTTGCACGCAGCCGGCGAGGTCGGCCATCCCGCGCAGCGCGCGAGCGCGTTGCAGGCCGCCTTGCAAGGCCAGTGCGTCGGGCACCTGCGGCAGTTCGCGCAGTGCCAGGTCCTGCCGATTCAGCGCTTCGATCGCGGCTGGGTAGTCGCCCAGGCCGTTGCGCAGTTGCGCCACCAGGCCCAGTAGATCGGCGCGCGCCTGCGGTTGCGTCGCCAGGTCGAGTTCGGCGCGCGATATCCCGGAATCGAGCAAGGTGCGCACGTCGGTGCTGCCGCCGGCGCCGCCGCGTCCGGCGGTTTCGAACAGCCCGATCACGAATTGCTGCATCGCCCGCGCGCGTTCGGCATCGAGCAACGCCTCGCGCGACTTCCACAGGATGCCCGCCATGGCAATGCCGACCGACAACGCCACCAGCGCCGACACGCCCAAGCCCACCGCGTGCCGCCCGATGAACTTGGAGACGCGATACACCACGCTTTGCGGGCGCGCCTTGACCGGACGTCCGCTCAGGTAGTTGCGCACGTCGCCAGCCAGCGCCTCCACCGAGCCGTAGCGTTGTTCGGGCAGCTTGCGCAGCGC
>JANRIF010000262.1:0-3156 GCA_033765245.1 Lysobacteraceae bacterium | reverse complement strand
TCGGCATTGGCGCTGGTGGGCACCGAGTACACGCTGGCCGGGTGCGCGCGGGTGGCGAGGTCGTTGACGATGGCGGCGGCGGTGTACTGCACGATCATGAAGCCCGATTCGGTGGCGTCCTCATTGCCGATCAGGAACGCCGGCAGGCCGTCGTTGGTGGCGGGATCGACCAGTTTGTTGAGGCGGCGCTCGGAGATGCTGGCCAGCACCGGGATCGCGGCCTTGACGTAGGCCATCGCCAGCGCCAGCGGCATGCCGTGGAAATGACCGGCGGAGACCACGTGGTCTTCGATCACCTTGGCGTCTTCAAGATCGGGGAACAGCAGCGGGTTGTCGGTAACCGCATTGAGTTCGATGTCGATCACCCGCTGCGCTTGCGCCAGGGCGTCGCGCACGGCGCCGTGTACTTGCGGGATGCAGCGCAGTGAATAGCTGTCCTGCGGCTGGTGCTTCTTGCCGCCACGGAATGGGCGGAAGCGCTGGTAGAAACGCTCGCGCCCGTGGCGCTGATTGAGCGGCACCCAATCCCAACCGATGTCGAAACGCAGCGCCTGCGACTCGGGTGTGTCCCAGGCATCGGGCAACCACGGCTTGAAGCGCGGCACCAGGTGGTAGGCGATGTCGATCAGGGTGGAACCCGCCAGCAAGCCGCGCAGCGCCTCGGCACTCGCAACCTGCCCCGGATGCGGGCGCAGTGCGTGCACGTGCGCATCGAAGGCGCGGCCACGCCCGGCGAAGGCTTCCAGCGTCATCGCTGCGGCCAGATCGGCAGTTTCCAGCAGCCGCTCCAGACGATCCAGCGCCAGTACCGCGCAGGCCAACATCTGCGCGGTGCCGTTGTTCAGTGCCAGCCCTTCCTTGTGCGAGAGCCGGATCGGCGCGAGCCCGGCGCGCTGGAGCGCCTCGGCGCCACTCAAACGCTCGCCCTGATAGAACGCCTCGCCCTCGCCCAGCAGCACGATCGCCAGATGCGACAACGGCGCCAGATCGCCGCTGGCACCGACCGAGCCCAGACGCGGCACCACCGGCACGATGCCGGCGTTGAGCATGTCCGCCAATGCTTGCAGGGTGGACGGCCTCACACCGGAATGACCTCGCATCAGCGTATTGATGCGGATCGCCAGCATTGCCCGCACCACGTCCGGCGCGAACGGCTCGCCGGTACACACGGCGTGGCTGACGATCAGATTGTGTTGCAGTTCCTCGGACAACGAGCGGCCCGAGGGCGTGGCGCCGGGCAACTCGTCGCGCAGCGGATGCGCGCCGAGCAGACGGTCGGCGTTGGAGCCGAAGCCGGTGGAGACTCCGTAGATCGGCTCCTGCAAGCGCACTTGCTCGACCAGAAAATCGGCTGCGCGCGCCACCTTGCGCAGTTGTCCCTCGTCCAAAGCGATTGCGCCACCGTGCGCAATCGCCAACAGTTGCGCGCGCGTCAGCGAGCGCCCATCGAGGAGAACCGGAGCGCCGCTCATGCGCCCGCCAGCGCGCGTGCCTGCGCCAGTTCCACCCGCAAGGTAGCGGCCAGATCCTCGCGCTTCACCTCGAACTGCTGCTCGCGCCGCAGATCCTTCACGGTCACTGCGCCGCGCGTCGCCTCGTCCTCGCCGGCCAGCACCACGAAGCGGATGCCGGCGCGATCGGCGTACTGCATCTGTCGCGCCAGTTTCTTGGCTTCCAGTTGCACCTCGGTGTTGATGCCGGCCACGCGCAGGCTGCGGGCGATGTGCAGGTAGTCGGCCAGATGCGCTTCGTCCATCAACGCCACCAGCGCATCCACTGAACTATCGGCATCGCGCAGCAGGCCGGCTTCGCGCAACTGCCAGAACAGGCGGGTGGCGCCGATCGAGATGCCCACGCCGGGCAGATGCGACTTGGTGTAATTGCCGGCGAGGTTGTCGTAGCGCCCGCCCGAGCAGATCGAGCCGATCTGCGGATAGTCGTTCAGCGTGGTCTCGTAAACGGTGCCGGTGTAGTAATCCAGCCCGCGCGCGATCGACAGGTTGATGCAGTAGTTCGCCTCCGGCACGCCGAACGCACGCACCAGCTCGATCACCTCGCGCAGCTCGGCAATGCCTTGGTTGAAGCTGTCGCTGCCGCTGCCGAGATCGCTCAGAATCTGCAACGCCTGCGCATGCGAGTGCGAGCGCAATTTGACGAAGTCCATGATCCGCCGCACCACCTCGTCGGCCAGGCCGAAGCCCTCGCCAACCAGCGTATCGAACACCGCTTCCGGACCGCGCTTGTCGAGCTTGTCCACCTCGCGCAGCACCGCGCCCTGGCGCTCCGGGTCGGCGATGCCAAGGCCCTCGAAGAAGCCACGCATCAGCTTGCGGTTGTTGATCTGGATGGTGAACGGGCCGATGTCCAGCTCGCTGAAGATAGCGTGGATCACCGCCGGCAATTCGGCATCGAAGCGCAGCGACAGCGCATCCTTGCCGAGGATGTCGACGTCGCACTGGTAGAACTCGCGGAAGCGTCCGCGCTGGGCGCGCTCGCCGCGATACACCCGCTGCATCTGGTAGCGCCGGAACGGGAATGCCAGATCGTGCTCGTGCTCGGCCACGTAACGCGCCAGCGGCACCGTGAGATCGAAGCGCAGCGCCAGTTCCGGCACCCCCTCGCCGCCTTTCTCCAGCGCGCCGGTGGACTGCACGAAATACACCTGGCGCTCGGTCTCGCCGCCGGTCTTGGTCAGCAGCACTTCGGACAGCTCGATCACCGGCGTCTCGATGGGCAGGAAGCCGAAGCGTTCGTCGTTGCGGCGGATTACGTCGAGCATGCGCTGAAACGCGATCTGGTCGCGCGGCAGCAACTCCATGACGCCGGGCATGGTGCGGGGCTTGATCAAGGTCTTCCTCCAATGATTCGAGCACGTGCCGAGGCGGTTGCAGCCGGCCGCGGCAAAGATGTCAAGTTTACCGTGCGATCAGCCCCGGTTGCGGCTGTGCGCCGAGAGTGGCGAGTCGACACGGGGCGGACCGCGCTCCGCCAAGCGCGGCGGGTGATCGCGCTTTGTTGTGGGAGGCCGCTTGCGGGCGACCGGGCACGATCACTTGTGCAGAGTGCCCCAAGTGCCGCCCAGGCAACTCAGGAAAACAGCTTGCCCGGGTTGAGGATGCCGTTGGGGTCGAGCACGCGCTTGATCCCCTGCATCAT
>JANRIF010000310.1:0-2977 GCA_033765245.1 Lysobacteraceae bacterium | reverse complement strand
CTGGCCAAAACCCAGCGCCTCACGCGCCCACGCCTGCGCGCCCGGGCCCGGCTCCATCAGCAACTCCAGGCCCTCCGGCAACGCCCGAAGAAACGTCCGGAACGCCTCGCGCGAAGGCAGCCGCGTCTCCACCATCACCCGACCCAACGCATCCTCGCCAGCCACCTGGAACACCCGCTTGGCCAGATCCACCGCTACCGTCGTGCAACCCAACATCGCCACCTGCTTCGTCGTACGCTTGGTCATGGGCTCGCTCCTCGCTGCCGTTGGTCATCCTAAGATGCCACCGTGGCGCCTCGACGCCTCGGCGAGGGGCGAGTCCATCCAATTACAACCGGCAGGAGCGCGGCGTGCATTCGGTCGGGCACGACAAAGCAGGTATCACAAAGCGATACGCGGTATCAGCGCGCCGGACCGCCACACCTCGACACCGGATCAGCAGGCGCTTGTGTCCGCCCCGGTGGTACCGCAGGCATGAGTCGTCCCCGCTGCGGCTGGCGCGGCCTGGCCGCTGCTGGCACTACCCGCAGCGGCCGGCACCCCCTTGGCGACGCGAATCCCGCGCGACTTCATCCAGGCGTCGAACTCGGCCGCGGTAAAGCGCTTGCCGGCATTGAAACGGTATGGGGTGTTGTCGTACTGGGTCTTGGGCACGTAGCCGGCGGTGCTGGCCGGGACCGCGGCGGCGCTGGACGAGCCCCGAGCTGCATTGGCGTTGGCGTTGGCGTTGGCGAGCGTGGAGTCCTGGGACTCCCTGACAGTTGCGCCCACCGGCGGCGCACTCGGCGGCTCGGCCGCCTGTACGGCGCCATTGAGCGCGAAGGCCGCGGCCAGCGCGGCAACCAGGGTTCGGGCGAATACGGATGTGCGCATGACGTGCTCCCAAATTCCCCTGTGTCGCGAGTGTAGGCCCGCCACTTGTGGCCTAGCAACGAAATCCCGCGCTCGCGCCAACAAAAAGCCCGGCTCGCGCCGGGCTTCGTGCCGAATCCGTGACTCGGTTATCAGTTCTGTACGTTCAGCTCGGTGCGACGATTGCGGGCGCGACCCTCGCTGGTGTCGTTGCTGTCGATCGGATGCGTCTCACCGTAGCCGTTCGGCCCAACCAACTGGTCGGCGGCAACGCCGTTCGCCAGCAGGTATTCGTAAACGGTCTTGGCGCGGCGCTCGGACAGGCCCTGGTTGTAGGCGTCGGTACCGACCGAGTCGGTGTGGCCGGCGACTTCCACCTTGAGCTGCGGGTACTGCTTCAGCACGGCGATCGCCTCGTCCAGGATGGCGGTCGAGTCCGGGCGCAGGGTTGCCTTGTCAAAGTCGAAGTTGACGCCGCGCAGATCGATGGTCAGCGCCACCGGACAGCCATCCGGGCCGATCGCCTGGCCGGCCTGCGAGGTTGGGCACTTGTCGTCGCAATTGTTGACGCCGTCGCCGTCGTCGTCGAGCTGATCGCAAGTCGGGGCCGACGGCGGCGGCGCGACGGGCTCGGGCGCAGCGGCCGGCGCCTTCGCCACGGAACCGAAGCGGTACAGGATGCCCAGCGTCACGCCCCAGTCATTGAAGTAATTGCTGCGCGGGGCCACTGCGCTCTGATCGTTGTTGTCCAGCCGCAACTTGAGTTCGGTGCGCGCGCTCCAGTTGCCGTAATTGGCCTGCAAGCCGCCACCCACGTGGGCCTCAAGATTGGTGTCCGTCAAGCGCCCTGGCGAATTGGGGTTGTTGATCAACTCGAACTCTTCGCGGTGATGCAACGCGCCGACGCCGGCCAGGAAGTACGGGTTCCACGCGCGACCCTCTTCGATGAAATGGTAACGCGCATCCAGCGAAAGGCCGTAGTTGGTGAACAGCAGGTCGTTGCCCTGCTTCTCCGGATTCATGTAGTTGAGCTCGGCATCGAGCGACACGTTGCGAGCGACGAACTTGCCGACGCCGACTGCGACGCCAACCGTGTTGTTGGTCAGGCGATCATCGTCGAGATTCCACAAGGTCGCGCTGCCAGTCGCATACCAGCGGTCGTCGAATTCCTGCGCCTTGACGACCTGCGTGAAAGCCAGCGTGCCCAGGATGGCAGCGCAAAGAAGATTCTTGTTCATTGATTTTGCTCCATGTCGCCGTTTCAAATGCCCCGGGGTGGGGGAAACATGCTTGGCGCCTCGCGGACCACCGCGCGCGCCGCCAAACCACATCAGGATAACGCCCGGTTCGTGACGCTTACGTTAACACAATCCTAACGAATCGGCCGTAAGCACATAAGCCGCGCCCCGCTGCACGGGACATCGCCACTCACGAGCCTGAACGCAAGAGTGCGGCGATACCGGCCAGCGCCGCCCGTCACAGCGCGAACAAATCCATCAGGCGATGTATCGGCGTGGCCTCGAAGCGAGTCGGGTCCTGCGTCAATGCCAGAATCTCGGTCACCCGCTGTGCCGGCAGGTGGCCGCGCAACGCCGCCTCGAACTTCTGCAACAGCACCGGGATGCCCTCGCCGCGGCGATTGCGGTGGCCGATCGGATAGTCGATCGAGACCTTCTCGGTGGCGGTGCCGTCGGTGAAGAACACCTGCACGCTGTTGCCGATGTAGCGCTTGTCGGGGTCGAAGTAGTCCTTGGTGAAGCGCGGGTTCTCGCTGACCTGCATCTTGCTGCGCAAGGCATCGATGCGCGGATCGGCGGCCACGGGGTCGGTGTAATCGTCGGCGGTGAGACGGCCGAAGATCAACGGCACCGCCACCATGTACTGGATGCAGTGATCGCGATCGGCGTAGTTCGCCAACGGGCCGGTCTTGTCGATGATGCGGGCGCCGGCCTCCTGGGTCTCGATCACGATCCGCTCGACCTGGTCGAGCTTCGGCGCCACCGCGGCATGCAGTTTCATCGCGCATTCCACCGCTGTCTGGGCGTGGAACTCGGCCGGGAAGCTGATCTTGAACAGCACGTTCTCCATCACGTAGCTGCCGAACGGGCGCTCGAACTCGAACGCC
>JANRIF010000303.1:0-18006 GCA_033765245.1 Lysobacteraceae bacterium | reverse complement strand
GCGCTGGCCGGCAAGCACGCCGCACTGCTGCACCAGCGGCAGATCGAGAACGATTATCTGGTGGCGATCAAGGGCAAGCCGAACCTGATTTTCGTCGGCGACCAGGGGTCGGACGTGGACGTGCTGACGATCGGCTTCTATCCCTCGATCGTCGAGTTCGCGGCGCCGGCGCCGGTCAGCGACGCGCAGGCCGAGGCGGCGGCCAAGGCGGCCGGTTTCAAGGGGCGCGCCTTCATCGGCACCTATCTGCGCGAGCTGCTGGCATCGCACCACGACACCCTGGCGGTGAAGGCGCCCTGATCGGCGCCTTCATTGCCGCCTCCCGCGCTCAGCCGACGCTCAGCGCGGCTTCCGCGATTTCGGTGCGGGCGTTGCGGGCGAGGCCGTTCGAGAGCATCGGCGCCAGGCTGGCCATCAACTTGGCCTGATCGTCCGCGAAGGCGTTGGGATCGGAATGCGCGAACACCAGCAGGCCGCGCCAGTCGCGGCTCGCGTTCAGCGGTACCAGCAGCGCTGATTGATAGCCGACACGTACCAGTTCGCGCACCAGGCGCGACTCGCCGTGCTCCACTGCGTGCCGGCGCAGGTCGCGCAGGTTGGCGGGTGTGGCCTTGGCGAAGTCGCGCTGCGTGAACAGGCCGAGCAGGCTGACCCGCTCGTTCAACAGGGCCGTCCGTTCGGCTGTGCTCACCGCATGCCGCACCATGCCGTCGTTGCCCGAATCGGAGACTTCGATCAGGGCCAGCCAGTCGGTCGGGATGTAGGGCGCCGATTCGCGCGCCAGTTCGGCAAAGCTGGCGGCCAGATCGGCACGCCGCTGCAGGTGGTCCAGCAGCGACAGCACCAGACGGGTGCGCGAGGACAGGCTGTTGAAGGCGTGTGCCAGTTGTCCGAGCTCGTCGCCGGCACCGACCGGCATCTGGTAGCCGAAGTCGCCGGAAGCCACCCGCTGGCAGCCGGTGACGGTGGCGCGGATGCGCTGGGTGACGCGGAAGTAGAACCACCACAGTGCCAGTGCCGTGACCGCGATTGACGCCAGCACCGAGCCGATCCCGCTGGCGGCGGCCTTGCGCGAATCGCGCTCGGTCGCGGCCTGGAAACTCTCCACCAGCGCGTGCACCTGGGTGTTGATCGCCGGCTGGTTCTCGCTGACGAAGCGCGCGCCCCACTCCAGTCGTGGCTCGTTCTCGTTCGGTCCGAGTTGCTCGGCCAGTCCGACCCGATACGCATCCCAGGCATGGCCCAGTGCGGTGATGCCGGCCGCGAGGTCGGGGTCGGATACGACGCTGGTGCTGGCGACGCGCTGTTGCAGCGCCTTGAGGGTGGCGTCGAAGGCCTCGGCATCGCCCAGCAGTTCGCGTTTGAACAGCGCCACGTCGCGGGCATAGCTTTCGTAGTCGCGCGCGGCGTTGTTGATGTAGTGCTGGCCGCGCCCGAGCAGTGCCTCGCCGACGGTCTCCAATTGCCGGACCTCGCCCAGCACGGTGTAGCGGGCCACGCTGGTGCGGTACAGGCTGTTGTTCCAGATCTGGCTGCCGACCGTGACTACGGTCAGGATGGCGAGGCCTGTCAGCACTTTCCACTGTAGGCCGTTGCGCACGGAAGTCATGATGTCGTTCTCTTGAGGATGGTGAGCGGTGCCAATCGGCAGGACGCGGATTGCACCGCATTGGGCGGTGTGATTTGTGGGATGGCGGTCACAGAAATTCGCGCTGTGACATATCGCACCTGGGTTTGATCTGGTCCAGGGGCGCCCTCGCAGCGGATCGATGTGGGATCTGCGGGCTATTCCAGCTCGCGATGCCAGGTGATCACGTCGCTGCGGCCGAGCTGGCGGTAGTGCTCGGCCAGACGTTCGGCCAGGTACACCGAGCGATGACGGCCGCCGGTGCAGCCGAAGGCGATGGTGAGGTAGCTGCGGGTGCTGCCGCTGAATGCGGGCAGCCAGGCGTCGATGAAAGCGGCGACCTGATTGCCGTAGGCCACCGCTTCGGGTTGGGCGTCCAGATGCTTGCGCACTTCGGGGTCGCGCCCCGATAGCGGGCGCAGCCGGGTGTCCCAGTGCGGGTTGGGCAGGCAGCGGGTGTCGAATACGAAGTCGGCGTCGTTGGGGATGCCGTTGCGGTAGGCGAACGATTCAAACAGTAGCCGCAGGCCCTCGCGCGCGGTCAGGCCGAGTTCGGTGATCACCCGCCGCCGCAACTGGTGCACGTTGAGTGCGGTGGTGTCGATCAGGTGATCGGCGATGGCGCGCAGTGGCGCCAGCAGGTGCGTTTCCAGCGCAATCGCATCGACCAGCGGCAGGCCATCGGCGCTCAGCGGATGGCGCCGGCGGGTTTCGGCGTAGCGGCGTACCAGCACGTCGGGGTTGGCTTCGAAGTACACCAGGCGGTAGTCGAAGCCCAGCGCCGCCACTTCCGACAGCCAGTGCGGCAGTTGCGCCAGATCGTCGGCATTGCGGATGTCGATGCTGACCGCCAGCCCGCCCAGCCACGATTCGGGCGCGTCCTTGCCCTTGACCAGGGCCGGCAGCAGACGCGCCGGCAGGTTGTCCACGCAGTAGTGGTTGAGGTCTTCCAGCGTGCGCAGGGCCACGCTCTTGCCCGAGCCGGACAAGCCGCTGACCACGATCAGCCGCGGTCGCGCTGGCGGTGCGGCGACGCGCTCTACCATGGCTCGCCGCCCTGCTTGAGGTGTTGGGTGTGCCGCGCCACGAATGCATGCGCCGGATCGATTCCCTTGGCGCGCAGGATGTGCAGGCGCACCGCCGCTTCCAGCAACACCGCGAGGTTGCGCCCGGCGGCAACCGGCAGGGTGATGGTGGGCACGTCGAGATCGAGCACGCGGCGGATGCCGGTATCGCCCATCAAGCGCTCCATGCCGCCGGAGGATTCGCTGGCACCCTTGATCAGGTGCACGATCAGGCGCAGGTACTTGTTGCGCTTCACTGCGGTGTGACCAAACATCTCGCGGATGTTGAGCACGCCCAGGCCGCGCACTTCCAGCAGATCGTGCAGCATGTCGGGGCAGGTGCCGTCGAGCACGTCGGGGGTGATCTGGGTGAATTCGGTGGCGTCGTCGGCGACCAGACGGTGCCCGCGCGTGATCAGTTCCAGCGCCAGCTCGCTCTTGCCGACACCGCTTTCGCCGGTGATCAGCACCCCGATCGAGTAGACCTCCATGAACACGCCGTGCAGGGTGGCGCGCGGCGCCAGTTTGCCGGCGAGGTGGTACTGGAACAGGGTCAGCAGTTCATGGCCACGGCGCGGCGATACCCACAACGGCACGCCGGTTTCCTCGGAGACGTCGCGCAGGTCGGCGGGGCAGTTCTGGTTCTTGGTGATGACCAGCGCCAGCGGGCGGAAATTGGCGATCTTCTGCAGCGTGGTCCAGCGCTGGCCGGCGTCGAGCGCGTCCAGCCAGGCCAGTTCCTCGGTGCCGAGGATCTGCACGCTGTTGGGGTAGATGATGTTGAGGTAACCGGCCAGCGACGGGCGGCGCGTGGTGTGGCTGTCGCCGTCGAAGCCGCGTTCGGCGCCGGATTTGCCGGCCAGCCAGCGCAGGTCCAGTCGCTCACCGAGCGCGTCGAACAACTCGCGCGCGGTGACCGCGGTGTTCATGCGGCGGCGTCAGACGCCGGTTGCCAGTCGGAGAGCAGGCGGTACAGCGCGTTGGCGTCGGGCGCCGTACGCAACTGGGTGCGGAAGCTTTCGCTGCCGAACATCTCCGCCAGTTCCGCCAGCAGCACCAGATGCTGGTGGGTGAAGTGCTGCGGCACCGCCAGTGCGAACACCAAGTCCACCGGCACGCCGTCGGCGGCGCCGAAGTCGACCGGTTCGGCCAGCCGCACGAAGGCGCCGGTAGCGGTGCCGAGCTGTGCGCAGCGGCCGTGCGGAATGGCGACGCCGTGACCCAGCGCGGTCGAGCCCATGCGTTCGCGCGTGCACAGGTTGTCGAACACGGCCTGTTCCTGGTTGCCGTCGAGCCCCTGTGCCAGCAGCGCGGCCAGATTTTCCAGCAACCGCTTCTTGCTGGTGACGCTGGTTCCGGCCCGGATCCGGGCAGGGGTCAGCAGATCGATCAAATGCATGGCGGCTTGGGGACGAGGGGAGGAAGGTGCGATGGCGGCGAACGGGCGACGCAGCGACAGGCCGCGTCGCCGATCGTCATCCGCGTGTCAGTCGATGCTGCCGTTCGGTGCGGTGTCCGCACCACGGCGATGATCGCCGGACTTTTCCTTGTGCTTGATCACGATCCGGTCCAGCTTGTCGGCCAGCAGGTCGATCGCGGCATACATGTCCGAAGAAATCGCATCGGCGAAAAGCGCCTTGCCGGCCACCGCGAAGCTAGCCTCGGCGCGCTGGTCGAGCTTGTCGACGGTGAGGACGACGCGCATGTCCAGGTGCTGGTCGAAGTGCCGGCCGATGCGCTCGAGCTTGCTGGTGACGTAATCGTTCAGCGCGGGTGTCACGTCGATCTGATGGCCGCTGATCTCGATCCGCATGTCAGTCCTCCTGTTTGATGTGTTGAAAGGGTTGCCGTTGCGCATCCATCGCCGTCTGACCGGCAACGCGCACTGCCTGCCGGACACGGTAGCGGCAGGCATACGAATGGGGTGGGGGTGTATTGGTGTGGTTCAAGCCCGGCAAGGGAACCATCCTGTTCAGGTGAGTCGTTGCCGTTCGTTGGACGCGGGGATGTTCATGGCTTCGCGGTATTTTGCCACGGTTCGTCTGGCGACGGGCACGCCTTGCGCCTTGAGGTCGGACGCGAGGCGGGCATCGGACAAGGGCTTGCGCGGATCTTCCGTCTCGATCAGCTTGCGGATCATCGCCTGGATCGCGGTGCTGGAGGTAGTGCCGCCGCTGCCGTCGGCCACGCCGGAAGCGAAAAAATGACGAAATTCAAAGGTGCCGCGCGGAGTTCTCAGGTACTTTCTGGTAGTGGCGCGCGAGATCGTCGATTCGTGCAGGCCAAGTTCCTCCGCCACTTCGCGCAACGTCAGCGGGCGCATGGCTTCGGGACCGTGGTCGAGAAAGCCGGCTTGCTGGCGCACGATGCAGCGCGCCACGCGCAGCACGGTGTCGGCGCGGGTTTCCAGGCTCTTGATCAGCCAGCGCGCTTCCTGCAGGTGTCCGCGCAGGTAGCTGGCGTCGTCGCGACTGGCCTTGGCGATCAGACTTTCGTAGTGGCGATTGATGGCGAGCGCGGGGTGGCCGCGCGCGGGAGCGACCCGCCACACGCCTTGGTCGCGCCAGGCCACGCAATCGGCATTGATGTACTCGGTGGCGGGTGGCGCCACTTGCGAGCCCGGCTTGGGGTCGAGGCTGCGAATCAGATCGACCGCTTCGCGCACCGCGTCGGGATCCTGCGCCAACTGAACGGCGAGACGCTCGGCGCCGATCTTGGCCAGCTCGGTCAGGTGTTCGCCGACGATCCGCCGCGCCAGCGTCAGGCCGGGCGTGTCGGGCGAGAGCACCGCCAGTTGCACGCCCAGGCATTCGGGCAGGTCGCGGGTGCCGACGCCGACCGGGTCGAAGTGCTGGATGCGATGCAGCATCGTCAGCATTTCGTCGGGCGTGGCGTTGATTTCGGGCAGCAGGCCGGCGCGGACGCTGTCGAGCGTCTCGCCCAGGTAGCCGTCGTCGCCGATCGCTTCGATCAGTGCCACGCCGATGTGACGGTCGCGGTCCGACATCGGCGTGAGGTGCAACTGCCACAGCAGGTGGTCGTGGAGGTTCTCGCTCTCGCTGGCGCCGGCGGTGGCATCGGCGTCGGGGTTGCTGTCGCCGCCGCTGCGGACGTCTTCCCACTCCGGCTCGAAGTCCAGCGGCGGGTCTTCGGCCGCCAGCACCTCCACCTGCACTTCGGGCTGCTGCGCGTCGGCGCCTTCGTGGGTGGGCTCGGGTGCCTCGGACTCCGCCTCATCGGCGAATTCGAGCAACGGATTTTCCTCGATGGCGCTGGTGATCTCGGCTTCCAGTTCGATCGCGGACAACTGCAACAGCCGGATCGCCTGACGCAGTTGCGGCGTCAGGGTCAGGGTCTGGCTGATGGTGGTGCGCAGCGCCGGTTTCATCGGAGCCCACCCACACAGCCCGCCGCATTGGTGCCCGAACGGGTCAGACGCTCACAGGCGGAAACTGTCACCAAGGTAGACTCGACGCACATCGGCATTTGCAAGTACCGCTTCCGGGGTGCCCTGGGTGAGCACGCTGCCGGCATTGAGGATATACGCACGGTCGCAGATGCCCAAGGTCTCGCGCACGTTGTGGTCGGTGATCAGCACCCCGACGCCACGGCCCTTGAGATGGCGCACGATGCGCTGGATCTCTCCCACCGAAATCGGATCGACGCCCGCGAACGGTTCGTCCAGCAGGATCAGGCGCGGCTTGGCCGCCAGTGCACGGGCGATTTCTACGCGACGACGCTCGCCGCCGGACAGGCTGGCGCCCATCTGGTCGGCGACGTGCGAGACCTGCAGTTCGTCGAGCAGGTCGGCCAGTTCGCGGTCGCGGCCGCCGTTGTCGAGATCCTTGCGCAGTTCCAGCACGGCGCGCACGTTGTCGGCCACGCTGAGCTTGCGGAACACCGAGGGCTCCTGCGGCAGATAGCCCAGGCCCAGGCGCGCGCGCGCATGCATCGGTAGCGCGGTGATGTCGCGCCCGTCCAGCACGATCTCGCCGCCGTCGGCGCGCACCAGCCCGACGATCATGTAGAAGCAGGTGGTCTTGCCGGCGCCATTGGGCCCCAGCAGGCCGACGATCTCGCCTGCGTCCAGGCTCAGCCCGAACTCGTGCACCACCTCGCGCGAGCGATAGCGCTTGCGCAGTCCCTGCGCGACGAGCATCAGTTGCCTTCCTTTGCCGCGGGCTTGGCCTTGGGCAGGATGTGCATCTGGATGCGACCGCCGCCGCCGCCGCCGTCGAGTTCGCCGGTGGTCATGTTGTAAGTGACGCGCTCGCCGTTGAGGGTGCCGCGGTCCTGCTCGACGTGGACGGCGCCGATCAGCAGCACGATGTCGCTGTCGACGTGGTACTCGATGCGATGCGCCTGCGCTTTCATCGAAGTGCCGTCGTCGTTGACCTGCACCAGCGTGGCGGGTTTGCCGTCGAACACCACCTGCGTGAAGTCGCCGTTGCTGCGGGTGACGGTGGCGCGATCGGCGCGCACGTCCATGGTGCCTTGCGCGATGATGACGTTGCCGGTGAGGGTGGCGGTGCCGTCGGCATCGAGCACGCCCACTACGCCGTCGGCCTGGATGTCCAGCGGTTCGTCGCGGTCGGCCTTGCGTGCCGACGCGGCGCCGGCCAGCAGGCCCATTGCGATCGCGGCCAGCGCCAGATACCGGAGTGGTGCCACGGCCGGGAGGCGGCGCGTAGACGGGGAGTGGCGGTCACTGCATGTCATATCGGGCTCGCACGTCGGCCAGGAGCTTGAATTCGCGGGTCTGGAAGTTAGCCTCCAGGCCCTTGCCGCGCAGTATAGAGGCGGCTCGGGTGATGGTCACGACATCGGCGCTGCGCGCCAGATGCTGGTCGGGGAAAACCGCCACCGCGGCGGTGTGCAGGCGCGTGCCGGCGGCGCTGCCGACGCTCGGTCCGAGGATCTCGACATCGTTGCTCAGGCGGATCTCCTCGGCGTGCGCGCTCACCCAGCCGCTGCCGGAGCTCGCGGTCCATGGCTCGCCCTGCTCGACCGGAAAGCTGAAGCGCGGCTCGTTGAGAAACCACTGCGCGGTGTAGGGATCGCGGCTGAGGATCGGGCCGCGCACGGTAAACGACTCGTGGCCTTCGGCGTCGAGCACCACCAGATCGTAGGTGTCCAGCGAGTAGTCCGAGCGCGGCGGGCCGGGTGCATCGGGCGCCGGCTGCGGGCGCAACTGCCAGGCCAGCCAACTGGTCAGGACGGCCGCCAGCAGCAGCAGCACGGTGGCGAAGTTGCGCGCGTTCATGCCGGGGCGAACCGGGCCACCACGCGCTCGATCCGGTTCTGCGCAAGCAGGATCAGATCGCACAGGCCACGCGCCGCGCCCTGGCCGCCGGCCAGCTCCGAGTGCCAGACCAGATACGGGTGCAGCAACGGGTGCGCGTTGGCCGGGCCGGCCGGCAGCCCGCACAGGCTCAGCGCGCCGAGGTCCGGAAGGTCGTCGCCCATGAACGCGCTTTGCGCGGGCTCGATGCCGGCGTCGGCGCACAGCGCGCGCAGACAGGCGGCCTTGTCGGCGACGCCCTGATGGACCTCGCGGATGCCCAGCTCGGCTGCGCGCGCCGTCACGATCGCGCTGCGGCGCGCGCTCACCAGCGCTACCGGGATGCCGGCTTCCAGCAGCAGCTTCAGGCCCAGCCCGTCGTGCACGTGGAAGACCTTGGTCTCGTTGCCTTGACTGTCGTAGCGCAATTGGCCGTCGGTGAGGGTGCCATCGACGTCGAACGCGGCCAGACGCACGCCGCTGGCACGCGCCAGCAGGTCGTCCGACAGGCGCGGCAGCGCGAACGCGGACAAGCACGATTCCGGCGGGAAAGGGCGTGGGCGCACTCAGACCACCCGCGCGCGCAGCAGATCGTGGATGTTGAGCGCGCCGACCACGTGGCGCTCGGCGTCGACCACCACCAGCGCGCTGATCTTGTGGGATTCCATCAGGTGCGCTGCCTCGCTGGCGAGGTGATCGGGCGCGATGGTCTTGGGCTCGCGCGTCATCAGTGCGTCGATGCGGGTATGCCGCAGGTCGATCGCGGCATCGTCGAGGGCGCGCCGCAGGTCGCCGTCGGTGAACACGCCGAGCAGCCGTTCTTGCGCGTCCACCACGGCGGTGAGGCCGAGCCGCTTGCGGCTCATTTCCACCAGCGTCTCGCTCAGCGTGGCGCCGGAGCGTACGCGCGGGATCTCGTCGCCCATGTGCATGACGTCGCGGATGTGCAGCAGCAAGCGGCGGCCAAGGCTGCCGGCCGGGTGCGAGCGTGCGAAGTCGTCGCTGGTGAAGCCGCGCGCCTCCAGCAGCGCTACCGCCAGCGCATCGCCCATCGCCAGCGCCGCCGTGGTACTGGAGGTGGGGGCCAGCCCCAGCGGGCAGGCTTCCAGCGGCACGCTGACGTCCAGGTGTACCGCGGCGTGCTGCGCCAGCGTGGACTGCGGGCGGCCGGTCATCGCCACCAGCGCGTTGCCCTGGCGCTTGAGCATCGGCAGGATGGTCAGGATTTCCTCGGTCTCGCCGGAATTGGACAGCACCAGCACGGCGTCGGTGTCGGTGATCATGCCCAGGTCGCCGTGGCTGGCTTCGCCCGGATGCACGTAGTATGCGGGGCTGCCGGTGGACGCCAGGGTGGCGGCGATCTTGCGCGCGACGTGGCCGGACTTGCCCATGCCGACGCAGATGATGCGGCCCCGGCACTGCAGCAGCAGCCGGCAAGCCTGCGCGAATTCGCCATCGATGCGCGCGCGCAGCGCCTGCAGTGCTTGCGTCTCGACCTCGATCACGCGCCGCCCGCTGGCGACCAGATTGGCGTCGTCACACGGGTGCGGCTGGCGGCGCTTGAGGCTGGCATTCATGGGGCGCTGGGGTCTCGACGTTTCGGCGCAGGGCCGATTGCTTTAAGCTGTGCGACCGATTGTATCCCACCGCGCCGATTCCGCCGCTATCGCCCATGAATGCCGAAACCATCCGCGAATTGATCGAACGGGGCCTGCCGGGCGCCGTTGCCGAAGTGTCCGGCGCGGACGGCGTGCATTTCGAAGCGCGCGTGGTGTGCGAGGCGTTTGCCGGCAAGCTGCCGCTGGCGCGTCATCGCATGGTGTACGCGACACTGGGTGAGCGCATGGGCGGCGAGATCCACGCGCTGAGCCTGAAAACCCTGACCCCTGCCGAAGCCCGGACGCGCGGCTGAGCCGGCGGCCGAATTTGGAGTATCGATGGCGAAGATCCTGATCCAGGGCGGCGAACCGCTGCACGGCGACGTCGCCATTTCCGGCGCCAAGAACGCGGTGCTGCCGATCCTTGCCGCCAGTCTGCTGGCCGACGAGCCGATGGACATCGGCAACGTACCGCACCTGCATGACGTCACCACCTCGATGGCGTTGCTGGGCGAGATGGGCGTGCAACTGACGCTGGACGAGCGCATGCGCATCCTCGCCGATCCGCGCGGGGTGGATCGCTTCGTGGCGCGATACGAACTGGTCAAGACCATGCGCGCCTCGATCCTGGTGCTGGGGCCGCTGGTGGCGCGCTTCGGCCAGGCCGACGTGTCGCTGCCAGGCGGTTGCGCGATCGGGTCGCGCCCGGTCGACCAGCACATCCGCGGCCTGCAGGCGATGGGTGCGGAGATCACCGTCGAGAACGGCTACATCCATGCGCAGGCTAAGCGTCTGCGCGGTGCGCGCATCGTGATGGACATGGTTACCGTCACCGGTACCGAGAACATCATGATGGCGGCCACCCTGGCCAGCGGCACCACCGTGATCGAGAACGCCGCGCAGGAGCCGGAGGTGGTCGATCTGGCGCACTGCCTGATCGCGATGGGCGCGCAGATCGAAGGCATCGGCACCAACACCATCGTCGTGCACGGAGTGGAGCGGCTGGGCGGTTGTCGTTACGACGTGCTGCCCGACCGCATCGAGACCGGCACGTTTCTGGTTGCCGGCGCGATCACCCGTGGCCGGGTGCGCGCCAAGGGCGCGCGCAGCGACACCCTGGACGCGGTGCTGACCAAGCTCGAACAGGCCGGCGCGCACATCACCACCGGTGCCGATTTCATCGAACTGGACATGCGCGGCAACCGTCCGCAGGCGGTCAGTCTCACTACCGCACCGTATCCGGCCTTTCCCACCGACATGCAGGCGCAGTTTGCGGCGCTCAATACCGTGGCCGAGGGTGTTGGCGTGATCACCGAGACGGTGTTCGAGAATCGCTTCATGCACATCCAGGAACTGGTGCGGCTGGGTGCCGACATCCGGGTCGAGGGCAAGTCGGCGATCATCCGCGGCGTGGAAAAACTCACTGGCGCGCAGATCATGGCGACCGACCTGCGCGCTTCCGCCGGGCTGGTACTGGCCGGTCTGGTGGCGCAGGGCGAGACCATCGTCGATCGCATCTACCACATCGACCGCGGCTACGAGAACATCGAGGAGAAGCTCTCCGGCCTCGGCGCGCGCATCCGCCGCTCGACCTGAGGCGGTGCCGGGCGCTGAGCGCGCGCGGCGACTGACAGGCGCCGCTTGGTATCGGCTGCCTACTGCGCGCGATAGGCGTTCAAGTTCATCTCGATGCGGCCGCCGTCGGGTTCGGTCTGTTGCAGACGCACCAGGAACGGGTGTTCGGTGAGCGCGAACCAGGTGACGGTGACGCGGCCGTTGCCGCTGTCGCGGATACGTTCCACCCGCACTGCATCGAACTCGCCGGCGGCGGTGACCAGATGCTCGTGCGCGCCGATGCGGTAACGCTGCATGCCGATCGCCTCGCGGTCGGCAACTGCGTATTCGCGCAGCCCACTGGCGCCGTGGGCGATGTCGTGGGCCAGCGCCAGGCTGACCGATTGCCGGTCCAGCACGTCGTCGCGGTATTCCAGCACGTACTCGCGCTTGCCGTCGCGACTGACGATGCGACCGTTATCCGGGTCCACCTTGAGCGCCCGTTCGCGCTTCTTGAAGGCGGTGCGCTGCCGGTATTCGTAGCCCAGCGTGGTGGGCACGCCGTCGCGCCATTGCAGCAGCGAGCGCTCGTCGATGCGAAATCCCACCAGCGCCGGCAGGCCGCTGGTGCCGCGGGTGGCGTTGCGCATTTCCCAACGCCCGTCGTCCTGCGCCGAGAGGGTGACCTCGGCTTGGCCTTCGATTTTGTCGTTGCGCAGCAGATCGTAACCGGCGACGTAGCCGCGCGGAGCATCAGGCGTTTCGGCAGCGTGCGCCGATGTCAGCGTCAGCACGGCGAGCAACAGGAAGTTACGCATCGATCGGCGTTCCTGACAGGGTGAGGGTGTCGTCATCGCGCAGTTGCAGCGGCTGCGGCAGCGGTTGCTGGTCCAGCCACACGGCGTCGTCGCGCAGGCGCAGACGTCGGTTGGCGAACAGGCCGACCACGCGCACCAGTAACGGGTGCTCGCGCGCCAGTACGCGCGCCCCGAGTGTTGGCGCATCGTCGCCGCGATACACCGGCACCCGCGCTTGCGCGATCAACGGGCCGGCATCGAGCGCGGCATTGACGAAATGCACCGAGGCGCCGTGGCTCGTCGCGCCATCGGCGATGGCGCGGGCGTGGGTGTCGAGGCCCGGGTAGGCGGGCAGCAGCGAAGGATGGATGTTGATCATGCGACCGGCGTGGCGTGCCACCGCGAATGGCGAAATCAGACGCAGGTATCCGGCACAGACGATGAGGCCGGGCTGAACATCGGCGATCGCGCTGAACAGCGATTCATCGAACAGCGCACGCGAGGCGAACTCGCGCGGCGCGCGTGCCCAGGTGGCGATGCCGGCGGCTTGCGCGCGCGCCAACGCCTGGCACCCGGGGCGGTCGGAACATACCAGCACGATCCGCACCCGCAACATGCCGGCCGCGACCGCGTCGATCAGCGCCTGCAGATTGGAGCCGGTGCCGGAGGCCAACACCGCCACGCGCAGCGTGGCGTCGTCTTGCGGCGCGGTGGAATTTGCCACGGGCTCAGGCAATGCGCACGCGCTCGTCGCCGGCGGCAGCCACCACCTCGCCGATGCTCCAGTGGCGCAGGCCCAGCGCATCGAGTGCAGCGCCCACTGCGGATTCGTCCTGCGGCGCGATCAGCAGGGTGTAGCCGATCCCGCAATTGAAAGTGCGCCACATCTCGGGCAATGGCACCGCGCCTTCGCGCATCAGCCAGTCGAACAGCGGCGGCAGCGGCCAACTGCGGGAGTCGATGACGATACCGAGGCCATCCGGCACCACGCGAATGATGTTTTCCTGCAGGCCGCCGCCGGTGATGTGTGCCATGCCGTGGATGTCGTGCTGTGCCAGCAGAGCCAGGATCGGCTTGACGTAGATGGTGGTCGGCGCCATCAGCGCGTCGGCCAGCGAGGTGTCGCCCAGCTTCAGTTCCCAGGGCGAACCGGCGCGCGCCAGGATGCGCCGGATCAGCGAATAGCCGTTGGAATGCGCGCCGCTGGAGGCGATGCCGATGATGCGGTCGCCGACACGCACGCGGCTGCCATCGCGCAGCGCCGATTTTTCCACCGCGCCGACGCAGAACCCGGCCAGATCGTATTCGCCGGGGGGGTACATGTCCGGCATTTCCGCGGTCTCGCCGCCGATCAGGGCGCAGCCGGCCAGTTCGCAGCCTTTGGCAATGCCGCCGACCACCGCAACCGTGGTGTCGACGTCGAGCTTGCCGGTGGCGAAGTAATCCAGGAAGAACAGCGGCTCGGCGCCCTGCACCAGCACGTCGTTGACGCACATGCCGACCAGATCGATACCGATGCTGTCGTGCCGGCCCAGCGTTTGCGCCAGCTTGAGCTTGGTGCCCACGCCATCGGTGCCCGACACCAGCACCGGCTCGCGATAGCGCCCGGCCAGATCGAACAGCGCGCCGAATCCGCCGAGGCCGCCCATCACCTCGGGCCGGAAGGTGCGCTGCACCAGCGGCTTGATCCGCTCCACCACGGTGTTGCCGGCATCGATATCGACCCCGGCGTCGCGATAGGTCAGGGCAGTAGGCGCGCTCATGATCGGGGCCATCGCAGGCGGGGAAGTGCGCGCTATTCTACATGGCGCTGCCATGTGCAGTCGTTACGCGACCGCGCGGCAGTTGTGCGGGAGGCGCGCGACAGCCGCCGTGCCCAGGCGGGATTCGCACCGATGTTGGACTCCGGCCCGCGCGTTCGGCACCATGTCGGGATTCGTCAACGAGTAGCTTTCCATGCGCACCCTGCCGCGCCTTGCTTCGCTGTGCATCCTGCTGGGACTGCTGTTGAGCGCGCTGCCGGCCGCCGCGCAGGCGCCGGACTTGTTCGAAGGCGAAACCGAGGTGACCGATCAGGGCGAGGCCGAGCGCGGCGCAGGATTCGGGCGCGCGCTCGCCGGCGTGGCGCAGAAGCTGGCGGCGGACCCGCAACAACTCGTCGGCGCGCCGTTGGAACAATTGCTGGCTGAAGCACCGTCGCTGGTACAGCAGTATCGCTATCGCCAGGATGTCGACACCAGCACCGGCGTGGTCGCCTATCGCCAGTTTCTGGTGGCGCGCTTCGATCCCGAGGCGGTGCAGGCGTTGCTGGGACGCCTCGGCATTGCGCTGTGGGCCGGTGCGCGGCCGGAGCCGCGCGTGTGGCTGGCGATCGACGATGGGCGCGGGCCGCGCCTGGTGACCGCCGGGCAAGCCAACGCGGTGCGCGCGCTGGGCGCGCGCGCCAGCGAGCGCGGGCTGACGCTGCGCTTCCCGGGCGAGAGCGACGGCCCCGAACTCGGCCTGCGCGCTGCCTGGGAGGGCGACGCCGAAGCCGCCAACGCGCTGTTGGGCGGCTCCACGGCACAGGTGCAGTTGATCGGCCGGCTCTACCGTTCCGCCGGCGGCTGGAGCGCCGAGTGGCAACTGCGCGAATCCGGCACCGAACTGGCACACGCCCAGCGCACCGCGCCCACTGCCGCCGAGGTGCTGGCGGCCGGCGCCGACCTTGCCGCAAACGAACTGGGGCAGCGCTTTCGCGAGCTGGCGCAGAGCGGGTCCCCCGGGCAATACCGGATCGTGGTGCGCGGGATCGATTCGGCTGCGCAATACGCGCGCCTGCGAGCCTATCTCGACACCCTGCCACTGGTGCGGGCGGTACTGCCGATCCGCGCCGAGGGCGATACGTTGACCCTGCAACTCGACCTTGGTGCCGGCATCGACGCCCTGCGGCGCCTGTTCGCCGACGGTGCAGTGCTGCGCGACGACGTGCCGCTGGACGATCTGCCTGGATTCCGGATGACGCCGTGAACCTGCGCCAGTTGCCCAATGCGATCACCGTGGCACGGATGCTGGCGGTGCCGCCGCTGATGTGGCTGCTGGTGCATGAGCGCTACCCGGCGGCGTGGTGGCTGGCCTTGCTGGCGGGGCTTTCGGACGCGCTCGACGGATTGCTGGCGAAGCGTTTCGGCTGGTTCACGCCGCTCGGCGGGCTGCTCGATCCGATCGCCGACAAGCTGTTGCTGGCGGCGGGATTCGTGGGCCTGTGGCTGGGCGGGCACTTGCCGGGTTGGCTGATGAGCCTGGTGCTGGCGCGCGACGCGGTGATCGTGGCGGGCGCGGTCGCCTGGCATCTGACGATCGGGCCGGTGAACGCCGCACCGACGCGGTTGAGCAAGCTCAACACCGTGGTGCAGATCGGCTTCGTGTTGTGGTTGCTGGCGGGTCTGGCGTTTCCGGGCGTGCCACGCACGGGCCAGTGGCTGGGCGTGTGGCTGGTGGCGCTGTTGACCGCGGCTAGCGGGGCGCATTATGTGGCGCGCTGGAGCGCATTGGCGCGTGCCGCGCACAGGGAGAGTCGCACATGAACGACACGGACAATCTGCGGGTCGCGCCGCCGGCGTGGCGCTGGCTGGTGCTGACCGGTGCGCTGGGTCTGGTGCTGTATCTGTTGGGGCCGGTGCTGACGCCATTCGCGATCTCGGCGCTGCTGGCGTGGCTGGGCGATCCGCTGGTCGGCCGCTGCGAGCGCCGTGGCATGCGCCGTACCGTGGCGGTGATCCTGGTGTTCGTGCTGATGAGCCTGTTGCTGGTGCTGGCGGTGTTGATCGCGGTGCCGCTGCTGGAACGTCAAATCGGCACCTTCGTCGGCAACGTGCCGCGCTACCTGCAATGGGTACATGGGGTGGCGCTGCCGTGGCTGGAGCAAAAGACCGGCACGACGCTCGCCGTCTATTTCGATCCGGCGCAGTGGGGCGATCTGCTGGTGGCGCATTGGCAGCAGGCCGGCGGGGTTGCCAGTTCGCTGCTCGGCGGCTTGTCGAAGTCGGGCCTCGCCATCGCGACCTGGATCAGCACGTTGTTGCTGGTGCCGGTGGTCACGTTCTATTTCCTGCGCGACTGGCCGGCATTGATGGGGCGGGTGCGGGAACTGGTGCCGCGCCCGTTGGAACCGACGGTGGTACGGCTGGCGCAGCAGTCCGACGAGGTGCTGGGCGCGTTCCTGCGCGGGCAGGTCTCGGTGATGCTGGTGCTCGGTGCAATCTATGCGTTCGGGTTGTCGCTGGTGGGTATCGATCTGGCGTTCCTGATCGGCATGGGTGCGGGTCTGCTCAGCTTCGTGCCGTATCTCGGCGCGTTTCTGGGTGTGGCCGGCGGCTTGATCGCCGCGCTGGTACAGCACGGCGACTGGCTGCACGTGGCGCTGGTGCTGCTGGTGTTCGGGGTCGGCCAGATACTGGAGAGTTTCGTGCTGACGCCGTGGTTGGTCGGCGATCGCATCGGCCTGCATCCGGTGGCGGTGATCTTCGCGATCATGGTGGGGGGGCAGTTGTTCGGCTTCCTGGGCGTGTTGCTGGCGCTGCCGGTAGCGGCGGTGGCGATGGTACTGCTGCGGTATGCGCACGAGCGTTATCTGCTGAGCCCCTGGTACGACAACGCGCCCAGCACGCCGCAGGCCATCGCCCCCGAGGCAGCGGCCTCGGTCGCCGCGCCCGCCGACGCTCCCGCAACGCCCGCGGCAAACCACGGGCCTGATTCTCCCGCCGCGTGAAGACGCCGCAGATTCCATTGGCGATGCCGGTTCCGGCAGAGCAACGCTTCGACACCTTCGTCGGCAGCGCCGAGGCGTGCCGCGCGGTGGCGGCCAGCGCCAGCGGGGCATCCGCCGATTGGCTGTTTTTGTGTGGTCCCGCCGGTTGCGGCAAGACGCATCTGCTGATGGCGGCGGTGGCCGCGGCGCAGGCCGCCGGCCGCAGCGCCCGCTACCTGCCGATGCGGGTGCTGGCCGGCTCGCTGACACTCGCGCTGCCCGGGCAGGAGCGTGCCGACCTGGTGTGCCTGGACGAGCTGGATCGAATCGGCGGCGATCCAGCCGATCAGGAGGGGCTGTTCCACTTTCACAACCGCGCGCGCGCGGCTGGCACCCGGGTCATCTACGCGGCACGCGCCGCGCCGTCGCTGGAGGTGTGGTCGCTGCCCGATCTGGTGTCGCGCCTCAACCAGTGTTCGCGTTTTCTGCTGTCCCCGCTGGGCGACAGCGATCGCCGCGAACTGTTGCAACGCCGCGCGTTGCTGCGTGGATTGACGCTTGAGCCGGCTGTGCTCGATTACCTGTTCCGCCGCGTCGGCCGCGATCTGGGCACGCTCACCGGCATTCTCGACCGCCTCGATCGCGCCAGCCTTGCCGCCAAGCGCCGCATCACCCTGCCGCTGGTGCGCGCGGTGCTTGGCGAGCCCGACGCCTGAAAAGCATCAGGGCTTTTGTGGGAGCGCGCTCGCGCGCGATGGAAGCTGCGAATGTGCGAATGGGTTGTCGCCCGCCAGCGGCCTCCCACAAGCGCAGAGTCGCAACATCGCGGCCCCTTGGCGGGAGCGCGCTCGCTGAATCTACCCCAGTGCACGCGAAAGATGCAGCGGGTCATGCATCTGCGCGACAATAGCGCCAGCACGTCAAAGGATCGACCATGACCCCGCTGAGCGCCGAGATTCTCGACACCTTCCGTAACCTGCTGACCGAGGCGCGCGCTTCCGGCGACCCCGATCCCACCGCGATGGTGCTGTCCACCGCCGATGCCGAAGGCCAACCCTCCTCGCGCACCGTGTTGCTCAAGGACGTCGACGCCAACGGCTTCGTGTTCTACACCAACACCGACAGCCGCAAGGGCCATCAACTGGCTGGCAACAGCAAGGCGGCGCTGCTGTTCCTGTGGAAGCAGTTGCGCGGGCAGGTGCAGGTGAAGGTGGAGGGCACGGTGCAGCCGGTGAGCGCGGCCGAAGCCGACGCCTACTTCGCCAGCCGCCCACGGCTGAGCCAGATCGGCGCCTGGGCCTCGCTGCAATCGCAGACGCTCGACAGCCGCGAAACCTTCGAGCAGCGCATCGCCGA
>JANRIF010000277.1:0-1837 GCA_033765245.1 Lysobacteraceae bacterium | reverse complement strand
TCCGCCGAAATCGACGTTGACGTACATGTGCGGGAAGTTGTCGCCGTTGAGCAGCTTCACGTTGTAGGTGTAGCCGCGGGTGTGCCAGTCGTTGAGGGTGTACTGCATCACGCCCTTGAACGCCTCCGGACCCAGGTTGCTGCCCTGACCCGACACGTTCCGCGGCATCTGGCCGTAGATCGTGTTGTTCAGGTACACCATGGTCAGGTCAGCATTCGGGTCCACCTCCACGCCACGCGGCAGGTGACGCCGCGAGATCCAGTCGAGGTAGCTGGCGCGCAGGTCCTCGATCAGCGGCTTGGCGGCCACCTTGTCGAAGTTCTTGCTGCCGATGGTGGCCTTGAGCTCGCGCAGGATGTTCCACATCCGCTTGGCAGGGGCCAGATCGCCGATCATGCCGATCGCCTTCTCCTTGGCCGCCTGATTTGCACGCGGGTTCACCCCGAACACTTGCTGTTCCTGCTCCCACAGGGTGGTACGACGCCCCATACCGAACGCATTGACCGGCACGATCTTGGTGGCATTCTCGATCACCGCCACGCGCGGCGGGTGGATACGCCAGCCCCAGACGTAGGTCAGGCTGTAGTGCTTGCCCGGCGCCATCTTGATCTTGACGGTATAGCGCGTGCCTTCCTTGAGCATCGGGAAGTACGACTGGTCCATCGCGATACCGGCCGATGCCGCACGCACAGGAAGCAGTGTGTTCTGGTCCGGGTTGTCGAAGTACATGGTGAACGGCGAGAAATCCTCAATGCCGTTCTTCAGGATGTGCACGTGGTAGGTCATGGTCCACGGCACGTCCAGCACCAGCGACGGGTCGATCATCGAGGTATCGGTTTCGATGTTCTCCTCGTAGTAGAACAGGTTGATGTCGACGTTGCCGCCGATCACCTGACGGGTCTTCGGATCGCGGATCGGTATCACCACCTTGCGCTTGAGCGGGCCGGTGTAGTGCAGCATCGCGATCTTGCCCGAGTAGGAACGGTCGCGCAGCGTCTGGTTGCTGAGCGGGTTGCCTTCAAGGATGTCGAGCGCATTCTGGATCGCCACGCCACGCAGCTCGATGCGACGCACCTCGCTCTTGTCGTAGTCCTTCTCGATCTGCTCGATCTGCGCCAGCATGTCCGACTGCGGCGAATCGCGACGGATCGACTTCACCGTCACCGGGCCGTCATGCAGGTTGTACTTGCCGTCCGGTGTCGACGGCAGCGTGTTGATCAGCTCGGTGCCGTCCGGAAGACGGTAGTTCTCGTAAATGTTCTGCAGGAAGTTGGTGCCCGGCGGTTCGTTGTGTGTGTCGAATGCCGGGAAAAGGGTGTTTTCCGGGGTGATGATGTCGAACGCGGTAGCCGGCGCATTACGCGGGTCGAACGGCGGGATGCCGGGAATCGCGGCCGGGGTGCGGGTGATGATGGACGGACCGGGAAGCGGCTGCGGCCCTTGGAAGTGCTGCGCGAACGCAACCCCTTGGGCGCCGAGCCCCAGCACCAGCGCTACCGCCAGTGTTCTTGCCAGGGAAACTTTAGTCTTACGCATTGTTTTTAACCCCCTCCGTTGCCGAATCGGCGCGAGCCGTCCGGACAATGGATGATTGATTGCAGGTTACGGAATGGTCTGGGCCGCTCATGCCATGGAGGAGCGCATGTCCACCAGGCGCGCCTTGTGATGCTTGCCGGTGCTGAGCATGGCCACCGCCTCGGCGATGAAGATCGGCTGCACCTTGGCCGGCTTGGTCAGCCAACGACCGGTGCGCTGGTTGCCGACCCAGTTCAGACCATGAATGCTGCCCATCACGTTGAACGCCGTCAGAATCTGGCGAATCGCATCGGGATCGCCG
>JANRIF010000267.1:0-3932 GCA_033765245.1 Lysobacteraceae bacterium | reverse complement strand
TCGCTGTCGAGCACGTCGCCGGCCGGCAATGCCGGTTGCGCGAACAGCTCGTGGTAAATCGGCGTGAAGTCGGGGCGGGTGGCGTCGAACAACTGGGCGAAGTCGTCGATCACGAAATAGGTCTTCTGGAAGCTGTCGATGCGGTAGCGGGTGCGCATGATCCGTCGCAGGTCGAAGCCGATCCGGTTCGGCGCCGCGCTCTCCAGGCTGTACACGCTCTCGCCGCTGGAACTGACGATCCCGGCGCCGTAGATACGTAGCCCGGCAGCGGTGCGGATCAGGCCGAACTCGACCGTGTACCAGTACAGCCGGGTCAGATTGACCAGCGCCTCCGGACCGATCCCGTGCGCCTTTACCCCGCCTCGCCCGTAGGCAGCCATGTAGTCGGCGAATACCGGATTGAGCAACAACGGGACGTGCCCAAACAGATCGTGGAACAGGTCGGGTTCGGCGATGTAATCGAGTTGGTCGGGCCGGCGAATCCACCACGTCACCGGGAATCGGCGATTGGCCAGGTGTTCGAAGAAGGTCAGCTCCGGCAGCAAACCTTCCACCCCCACCAGTTGCCAGCCGGTGCTGGCGGCCAGCACGCGGTTGATCTCGCTGAAGCGCGGGATCTGCCCGGCCGTCATGCCCATGGCCTGTTGCGCTGCCAGGAACTCGTCGCAGGCGCGCCCTGCCAGCAGCCGGTGCTGGCGCTCGAACAGCGCGCTCCATACCGCGTGGTCGCTGGCGCTGTAGTCGTCCCACGGTTGCGCCACCACGGCCGTGGTGTAAACCGGCACGTACCCCTTGTCGGTAACGACGCGCTCGACGCGCGGTGGTGGGTTCATGGCGATCTCCGCAGGATGAGCACCGCCATCATAGTGCGAACACAGCGCAACGGGATTGCGAAACCGCTGTAAATACAAGCATTGACGCAATAACATTGCGTGCAGATATGGAGCTGCGCAAGAATGGTCCATGTCCAGCCCCAGCCCCCCACTCGATCGCACCGACCTCGCGATCCTCGCGCAGTTGCAGCGCGACGGTCGCGTCAGCAACGCGGAGCTGGCGGAGCGGGTCAATCTATCGGCGTCGGCCTGTCTGCGCCGCTGCCAGCGCCTGGAACAGACCGGGGTCATTCTCGGCTATGGCGCGCGCGTCGATCCGGTGCGGATCGGGCTGGGATTGCAGGCGTTCGTGCGCGTGCAATTGACGCGGCACGATCCCGCCGCGATCGATCGCTTCGTCGCCGCAGTCGGCGCCTGGGACGACGTGATTGCCTGTCACGCCCTGACCGGTGACATGGACTATCTGCTGCATGTGGTGGTGAGCGATCTGGAGCACTTCTCGCGCTTCCTGCTCGACCATCTACTCAACGACGCCGGAGTCGCCGACGTCAACTCCAGCTTCGTGCTGCGCACGGTGAAGGCGGCGCGCGGCCTGCCGTTGCCGCCGCGCGGGTGATCGCGGCCGCGACGCGACCGCCTACAGCACCACCAGCACCACGTACAGCAGCGCCAGGATCAGCGCGATCTTGAGCGTCTTGTACAGCGCGCGATTGAACTGCTTGAGCGCGCGCGCACGCTGCTTGAGCCAGTGCACGCCGCCATACAGCCGGTTGACCACGCCGACGCGGTCGCTGTCCAGATTCTGGGTGGCGGTCGCGCGTCCCAGCAGACCGCTGACCGCACGGTTGAGCGGCGCCAGCCAGTGCGGTCGCAGCGGCCGCTCGACGTCGCAGAAGAAGATGATGCGGTCCTGCGCGGTGCGATTTTCCGCCCAGTGCACGAAGGTCTCGTCGAACAGCACGTCTTCGCCGTCGCGCCAGGAATACACCTGACCGTCGACGAGAATGCGGCAGGCGTCGTCGTTGGGTGTGACCAGGCCCAGGTGATAGCGCAGCGAACCCGCGAACGGGTCGCGATGCGGATTCAGATGTGCGCCGGCCGGCAGTAGCGTGAACATCGCCGCCCGTACGCCCGGCACCCGATTCACCAGCGCCACAGTGCGTGGACACAGCGCTTGCGCCGACGGCAACGGCTGCTCATACCATTTGAGATAGAAGCGCTTCCAGCCTTCCTTGAAGAAGGAATTGAAGCTGGCGTCGTTGTGCTTCAGCGCGGCGCGGATATGGCCTTCGCTGGACAGACTCAGTGCCTCGTCGCGGATCTCGCGCCAGTGCTCGCGAAACAGATCCAGTTCGGGAAAGGCGCGACGGTCCAGATACGGCCGTGCCGGTACCGCCGAGCACAGGTACAACAAGGCATTGATCGGCGCCAGCAAGGCCGAGTGATTGAATATCTGCCGCAGCAACGGCAGCCGCACCGTGCCGCGCCAGTGCACGTACGCCACGCTGGCGAGAAAAACCGCGACGACGATGAACTTGGGCGATGTCAGGGCATCGAGCATGCGGGTACACGCGGCGGCGGATCGAAGCCGCATTGTCGCCGTCGTCGCCGTCGCACGGTAGTGCGGGCGCGAAACGCGGCGTGTGGCGACGCCCCGGGACGGACCCGGAGCGTCGCCGCCGGCGATCACACGCCGTAGTACATCTGATATTCCAACGGATGGGTGGCGGCGCGGAAGCGCGTCACTTCCTGCATCTTCAGTTCGATGTAGCTGTCGATGAAGTCGTCGCTCATCACCCCGCCGGCCTTGAGGAACTCACGGTCGGTATGCAGCGCTTCCAGCGCCTGATCCAGCGAGTGGCAGACGGTGGGGATGCTGCGCGCTTCTTCCGGCGGCAGATCGTACAGATCCTTGTCCATCGCCGCGCCCGGATCGATCTTGTTCTTGATGCCATCCAGGCCCGCCATCATCAGCGCAGTGAAGGTGAGGTAGCCCGACTGGATCGGATCGGGGAAGCGCATCTCGATGCGGCGCGCCTTCGGGTTGGACACATACGGAATGCGACAGCTCGCCGAACGGTTGCGCGCCGAGTAGGCCAGCATCACCGGCGCCTCGAAGCCCGGCACCAGGCGCTTGTAGCTGTTGGTACCGGAGTTGGAGAAGGCGTTGATGGCGCGCGCGTGCTTGAACACGCCGCCGATGTACCACAGCGCGAGCTGGCTCAGGCCGCCGTAGCCATCGCCCGAGAACAGGTTGACCCCGGCCTTGGCGAGACTTTGGTGCACGTGCATGCCGCTGCCGTTGTCGCCCACCAGCGGCTTGGGCATGAAGGTGGCGGTCTTGCCGTTGCGGAAGGCGACGTTCTTCACCACGTACTTCAGGGTCTGCAGTTCGTCGGCCTTGCGCACCAGTGAATTGAACTTGGCGCCGATCTCGCACTGGCCGGCGTTGGCGACTTCGTGGTGATGCACTTCCACTTCGATCCCGAGATTGGTCAGGGTCTTGCACATCTCGGCACGCAGGTCATGCAGGCTGTCGGTGGGCGCGACCGGGAAATAGCCGCCCTTGAGGCCGGGCCGGTAGCCGGAGTTGCCGCCCTCGTATTTCTTCTTGGAGTTCCAGTGGGCCTCCTCGGAATCGACCTCGAAGAAGGTGTGGCCCATCTCGTTGGCCCAGCGCACCGAATCGAACACGAAGAACTCGGGCTCGGGGCCGAAGAACGCCTGGTCGGCGATCCCGGAGGCCTTCAGGTATGCCTCGGCGCGGCGCGCAATGCCGCGCGGATCGCGTGCGTACGGCTGCATGGTGGCGGGGTCGAGGATGTCGCACACCATCACCAGGGTGGGATCGGCGGTGAACGGATCGATCAGCGCGCTGCTGGCGTCGGGCAGCAACACCATGTCCGACTCGTTGATGCCTTTCCAGCCGGAGATCGAGCTGCCGTCGAACATCTTGCCGTCCTCGAACAGGGCAGGCTCGATGATGCTGGCGGGGAAGGTGACGTGGTGTTGCACGCCGCGCACGTCGGTGAAGCGCAGATCGACGAATTCGATGTGATGGTCGCGGGCAAGTTTTTCGACGTGTTCGAAGGACATGGG
>JANRIF010000244.1:0-7437 GCA_033765245.1 Lysobacteraceae bacterium | reverse complement strand
CCGTCATCCTCACCCTCAAGTACCTGAACTGGCTTCGGAAGCGGTGGGCACTGACTTTTGCATTCGGATGCGGGTATACCGGTGGCTATGGAGCCGGAGGCCGCGCCCCCTGCAATGATCGACCTGTCCCGGGTGCGGGTGCGGCTGATCTGCGCCGACGAGCGGGAGGCGTGGGAGCGCTTGATGCGGACCCACCTCTACTTGGGGCTGACCGCGATGGTCGGTCGCAGCCTGCGCTATGTGGCCGAATGCGATGGGGTTTGGCTGGCGTTGCTGGGCTGGGCCTCGGCTGCGCTCAAGTGCGCGGCGCGCGATGCCTGGATCGGCTGGTCGCCGACCCTGCAATGGCAGCGGTTGGGACTGATCGCCAACAACAGCCGTTTTCTGATTTTGCCGGGAGCGCGAGTGCCGCATCTGGCCTCGCGCGTGCTCGGGCTGAACCTGCGCCGGTTGTCGGATGACTGGCAGGCTGCGCACGGTCATCGTCTGCTGCTGGCGGAGACCTTCATCGATCCGCAGCGATTCGCCGGTACCTGCTACCGCGCGGCCAACTGGATCGAGGTGGGCGCCACCCGCGGCTTTGCCAAGTCCAACACCACCTATGTGGCGCATGGCGCGGCCAAACGCATCTGGATGTTCCCGTTGCATCGGCGGGCGCGAGCATTGCTGTCGTCGCCGCTGCCGCATCCGCCGTTACCTCGCCTGGAGGTCAAAACGATGGTACTGACCGACGCCGATGCGCGCGACTTGTTCGCTCGCCTGGACCAGATTCCCGATCCGCGCGCCAAGCGCGGTACTCGCCATTCGCAACGCTCGCTGCTGGCCATCGTGCTGTGCGCAACGATCAGCGGCGCACAAGGCAGCACGGCCATCCGCGAGTGGGTGCAGCGGCTGAGTCCGGCCATGTGGCGCCGGCTGCGCTGCCGACGCGGGGACGATGGCTGCTACGAGCCGCCGTCGGAGGCCACGTTGCGACGGATGCTCAAAGCGATCGATATCGAACAACTCGAACGCCAGCTCGGCGATTGGCTACAGACCCATTGGGCTACCGACGAGCCGCTCGCGCTCGACGGCAAGAGCTTGCGCGGCGCGCAAGAACGCGGGCGGACACGGCATCTGGTCGCCGCCTTTGGTCATCACAGCCATGGCGTGGTCCATCAGGTCGAGGTAGCCGAGAAGAGTGGTGAGATCAGCGCGGTCAAGCCCTTGCTGGACCCGCTGCCACTGGCCGGGCGGGTGGTCACCGCCGACGCCCTGCACACCCAGGCCGAAACCGCACGCTATCTGGTCGAGGACAAGCAGGCGCACTACCTGTTCACCGTCAAAGACAATCAATACACCCTCAAGAACGATACCGCCAGCCTCCGGATGGAGGCCTTTCCCCCCTGAACTCCACACGATCGACAAGGCCCACGGCCGAATCGAAGTCCGGCGCATCTGGACCAGCACCGCGATCAACCGCTACATCGCCTTCTCACATGTCGCCCAAGTGGCGTGTGTGGAACGCGAAATCGTGCACCTCACGCGCGGCGAGACCACCCACGAGCGGGTCTATCTGATCAGCAGTTTGCGCCCTGAGCAGGCCAGCGCGGCGCAACGCCTAGCCCTCAATCGCGGCCATTGGGGTATCGAAAACCGCCTGCACCACGTGCGCGACATGGCCTACGACGAAGACCATTGCCGCGCCCGTCGCGGCAACACCCCGCGCGTCTTGTCCTGCCTGCGCAACTTCGCCATCAGCCTGTTGCGCCTGCATCGCGTGCGCAACATCAAAGCCGCGCTGCGCGACTTGGCCGCGCAAGCCCATAAGGTTCTGGACAGGCTCTGCCTGTAGCCGCACAACCTGCGCACCGCCCCGGATCGCGCCCACATCGCCCGGCGCCAACAGTCATTGGCCGCAACACGGCCACGCGCGCCAAAAGCAGGCCATCGCGCCACACCATGCCTGCCCAGTACGCTCAGACCGGACCTCCCAGGCTCGCACCGACGACGAGGCCGTTTGCGCCACGCGCTGGCTGACGACTTTGACGGAACCCTGGTTGGACAAGACTGAAAGTTGACAAGGAAATGAAAACATGAGAAACCTCCTCCGGTCGTTCGTGACTAGACCATAGTAGGGAGTCCCCCGGCATTGCCGGAGTAGCGGCAGGAGTTCGACTTTTCAGGGAGTCCATCGCGGAAGCTCCGGTTGTGAGCCACTGGGCACACGATCACGGAGAAACCGCAGATGGACGAGTATCGGAGTTTAAGCCACACGCAGTAGGAGTGCCTGTACCACGTTGTGTTCATACCGAAGTGGAAACGTCAGACGTTATCGGGTGAGTTGCGAAAGTACTTGGGGAAGGTGTTTCGTCGCTTGGCGGAGCAGAAGGAAAGCTGGTGCGGTTCAGTCACTTGATGTCGGATCACGTGCATATGATGTTGCGGATCCTGCCGAAGTACTGGTCTCGCAGGTGGTCGGCTACATGAAGGGTAAGAGCGCGATTCATCTGGCGCGGGTGTACGGTAAATAAAAGGAAACGCAACTTTTGTGGGGCGGTATTTTTGGGCTCGCGGGTACTTCGCCTCGACCGTGGGGCGCGATGAAGAGGTGATTCAGAACTACATCCGCAACCAGGAGGCAGAGGATCACCAGCTTGAGCAGCTGCAGCTGCAGCTGCTGTGATGAGGCTGATAGCCTCCATTAGGTATCCGACTAACGTGGGGTCGCGTTAGCGACCCAGCCCCAGCCGCTTTGAACGGCTCACAACCTTAATGCCCCTGGCTTTTCTGGGGGATACTTACGATGTTGGACGTTTAGCCTTATGCTTAACAGCCCGTTCGCGCTTTTTTACTACTCCGAATCATCAGCGTCCGACACTGCGAATGGCGCGGGGATTCCCGTATCCTCTCAGCAGACAGGCATATGGCTTCACAGCCAATTGGGCGGTGAGCAGGATCTCTACAATCTGGTCTATTCACGCCACTTCGAGCATACGCTGGACGATGAGGCCGCACGCGGTGCTGTCGAAGAGATCGTTGGCCGCCATACCGCGTTGCGGGTGCGTTTCCGCGTCGTTGAAGGTGCGCTGAAGCAGGAGTTGTCCGCCGATGTGGTGGTGCCTTGGACTCGGCTTGAGTTGGGTGAACTAGATCAAGGACAGCGGCAGGAGCGTCTGACGGAGTGTCTGGCGCGGGCGCGGGCGCACCCTTTTGACTTGGCCGAGGGACCGTTGCTCAGGGTCGATCATCTCGTGATGGGTGAAGGCCGCAGCGTGCTGGTGCTGTCGGTGCACCACATCTGCTTCGATGGCCAGTCGATGGCAGTATTCGAGCGCGAGTTCGATGCGCTTTACGAGGCGTTCGCGGCAAAGCGCCCTTGCGACATGCCGCCGCTTACGATGAGCTACTTCGACTATTGCCGGGCGCAGCGGTCGCAGGCTGCCGGCCAGGCATTCCAGGGCCAGTTGGAGTACTGGCGCAATCAGCTCGAAGGTTTGCCAGCGGTGCACGGGCTGCCAGTGGCGGCTGCCCGGCGCGAGGGACGCGGACACCGTGGCGGCGTGCATTCGGCAGTGCTCGATTGCGACCAGTTTCGGCGGCTCAAGGCGCTGTCCGCATCGCTCAACGTCTCATTGTTCAGTGTCGTTCATGCGTTGTTCGCCACGTTGATAGCACGCCACGCCAATAGCACCGATGTGGTCATCGGGGTGCCGTTCGCCAAACGCGCTAGCGCCGATGGTAGTGGGGCCGCGCTCGAAGGGCTCGTCGGATTGTTCGCCGACCCGGTTGTGTTGCGTGTGGACTGCCACGAGTCCTTGAGCTTCGTCGATCTCGTGGCGGCGGTGCGTGAAGTGAGCATTGCTGCTCTGGTCAACGGAGATGTTCCGTTCGCGGCGCTGGTGAGCGAGTTGCACAAAGAACGGGCCAGCCACGTGCCGCCGCTGTTCCAGATCATGCTCAACATGATCGATGGCAGCACGTACGGCAGCGGTGGTGGTGGTAGTGGGTTTGTGGAGGTGGCGTCGGATCAGGCCAAGTACGACCTGACCTTATACGTGGCCGAGACCGATGACGACCGCCTCGGGTTTCATTTCAACTACAACGCCGATCTGTTCGAGGCTGCCTGGATCGGTACGCTGCAGCGGCATCTGTTTCAGCTCGCCGAATCTGCTTTTGCAGAGCCGGGGCAGAACATTTATGCGTTGCCGATGCTTGGCGCCGATGAGCAGGCGGAGCTGTTTGCATTTGGTCAGGGTGACGCGGCCGAGCTGGAACGGTTCCAGTCGCTGGTTGCCCGCTTCGAAGCGCAAGTCCTGCGCACGCCAGATCGAGTTGCCGCGGTGGACGAGCACGAGTCGGTGACGTTCGCGGAGTTGGCAGAGCGTGTGCGACGGATCGCTAAGGCGATTCGTGCGGCTTGCCCGCAGGCGCGTGGTGGCGACGAGTTCCTGGTTGCCCTGCATGCGCCGCGCGGAGTCTCGACGGTGGCTGCGATGCTTGGAGTGTTAATGGCCGGCGGCGCCTTCGTCTGCCTGGACGTTGATGCATCGTTGTCGCGCAATCGCACGATTCTGGACGATGCCGGACCCGCGCTACTGGTCTGTGCCGATCCCGCTGCGTGGGAGGACGTGCAGTCCGACCGCATGGTACTGCTGGATTTGGCGCAGGCCCTCGCTTTCGAGCTGGATGACGCGGCCGTTACCGACGATGCTACGCATGCCGACCGGCTGATGTACGTGGTCTATACCTCGGGTTCCACCGGGCGCCCCAAGGGCGTCATGGTGGAGCATCGCCAGTTCGCCGGCTTCCTGGCGGGTTTCGCCCGGCAATGCGGAGCATTGGGCGTTGAGGCGCCGGAAACCTGGCTGATCAACCACGCCTTCACCTTTGACCCCGCATTGATCGGCTTGGCATTGCTGTGCGCCGGCACGCAGGTAGTGATTCTCTCGACAGCGCAGATGATGGAACCGGCCGAGATACGCCGTCTCATTGAGCTTCATCGCGTGCGTATCTTCAAGACTACGCCGCCACTCGCGGTGGCGTTGATCGAGGGCATGCCGGAGGGTAGTCATGCGCCGCATTTGATCGTGGGCGGCGATGATACCTCCGCGCACGCGCTGGTCCGTCTGACCGAGTATTGCGCGCGCTTCGGTCGCAAGGTGCTCAACGCATACGGGCCGACCGAGACCACGGTCAACTGTGCCTTCGACGTGCTTGACGGACAGGTCACCATCGGCCGTCCGATGCTGGGTTGCGCCGCCTATGTGCTGGGGGAAGGGCGGTCGCTGCTCCCACGCGGCAGCGTTGGTGAGCTTTATGTTGGTGGCGAATGCGTCGCGCGTGGTTATCTCGGCGCGGAAGCGATGACCCGCGCGTCCTTCGTCGATAGCCCGTTCCCGCAGCAGGCCGGCGGACGCCTATACCGCACCGGCGACTTCGTGCGCTGGCTGGAGGACGGGCGCCTGCAGTTTGTCGGACGCCGGGACAGCCAAGTCAAGGTGCGCGGTTATCGGGTCGAGGCCGGCGAGGTGGAGCAGGCGATCCTGGCGACAGGTCTGATTGCCGACGTCCGAGTGATGTTCAACGCTCAGACACAGCAGTTGCTGGCCTATCTGATTCCGCAGACGGATGCCGCCGGTGACGGAGCCGAAGCGCTGATTGAGCGTGTGAGACGGGCGCTGCAGGATTGCCTACCCGTGTATATGCATCCGGCCCGTTACGCCAGCCTTCGCGCTTGGCCGACGACTCGTCACGGCAAACTCGACCGGCAGGCGTTATCGGAGCTGACAGTGCACGCGGCCGATGATGATTCTGACGACAGCCGGGCACCGATCGGTGAGCTGAAACTCAAGCTGGCTGAAGTCTGGTCGTCGCTGTTGGGCGTGCCGGCGCACTCCATTGGTGCCGACAGCTGCTTCTTTAAGCTCGGCGGCCATTCGCTGATCGCAATCCAATTGAGCAGCCGGCTGTACGAACTGTTCGGTTGCATGCTGCAGGTGCGCGACATCCTTGATCACTCGCGCTTCGACGATCTGGCCGAGCGTATCCGCTCGCCCCTTCGGCGCAGTGGCATGGCTCCGATCGCTCCCACGCCGTCCACTGCAGTAGACGCCAAGGATTCGAACGGGATCGCGCGCTTCCCCGCGTCCTACAGTCAGAACAAGTTCTGGTTGATCGACAATCTGAGCGAGAGCGGAACGCGATTTAACATCGTGATGCGCATCGGGCTGTCGCGGGATTGCGGCGCAGACGTCGTGCAACGGGCGTTGGACGCGGTGGTGGCGCGTCACGAGGCGCTACGGACGAGCTTCGAGCATGTTGATGGCCTTTGGCAGTTGATTCGTGCGCGAGGCTATTGCCCGTTGCGGACGGTGGATCTAGGCGATGGCGATGCCCGCGAGCGGGCTCGGCAGCTGGATGCTGTGCTGGACGCCGAGTATGCGCTGGTGCGGGACCTGCGTAACGGTCCGCTTATTAGCGCCACGCTTATCACGCTGCCGGATTCTAGCGAGTTGCTGGTCAATCTGCATCACATCGTGTCGGATGCATGGTCCAACGAACAATTGGCGCAGGAAGTGCGCGCGGCCTGCCAGGCCCTGTTGCAGGGGCATCCCATCGAGTTGCCGCCACTGCCGATCCAGTACCGCGACTATTCGGCATGGCAGCATCAGTCGCTGCAGGATCGGCTGCCCATGCTGGAAGCGTACTGGACGCGGCGCCTGGATGATCTGCCGCTCGTGCACGGACTGCCATTGGATCGTCCGCGCCCGGCCCATCCGAGTTCGGCGGGCGCATACCATTCACAACACATCGCTCCGGCGTTGTACAAGCCCTTGTCGTTGCTGTTCCTCAATCACAAGGCAACGCTCTTTGTGGGCCTTCAGGCGCTGTTCTCAGTATTCCTGGCGCGCTGGTCCGGGCAGCGCGACATCGTGCTGGGAACCGCTACCGCCAATCGCGAACATCCCGATACACGCCATTTGATCGGTGCGCTCGTGGACACCGGTGTGCTGCGCAATCAGGTCCGCGACGAAGTCTCGTTCCTCGAACATCTGCTGGCGGTTCGCGAGAGAACCCTGGACGACCAAGCGCATTTCGACATGCCGTTCGAGGTGTTGGTGCGTACGCTCAACCCGCCGCGCGACAGTAGTTACAGCCCGTTGTTCCAGTTGGTATTGAACTTGGTCTATTCGGACAACGACATCGCTGGCTTCGAATGGAAGCTGGACGGCAAAGCGAGCCCTACAATCAGTGTCAACTACGACCTGACCATGTATGCCAAGCCCTCGGATCGCGGTCTGCATCTCACTTGGTGCTATGCCACTGACCTGTTCGAGGCAGGGACCATCGAGCGGATGGCGGCCAGCTTCGAAACGCTGCTGGCTGCGGTGGTGACCGATCCGACACGTCGGCTGGACGCGCTGCCGCTGGTGGATGGTGACGAGCGTGAAGCGT
>JANRIF010000037.1:0-1522 GCA_033765245.1 Lysobacteraceae bacterium | reverse complement strand
TGCTGCCGCGACCCCGCCATCGTCCATCTCCCGATTCATCGCACGACGCCGCGCGGCGCCTGATCGGGGAATGCTAACACCTGGATTTGACGCGCGGCGCGGCGGCCCGACGCCGGTGCACGATCACTGCGGCAACGCCAGATCACCAAGCTGCAGCGGCGCCACCCCGCTCGCCGCACCGGCACGTTGGCGCGGCACGATCCGCGCGTCGGCTGGCATGGGCGCCCCTTCGCGCAGGTGCGCCCACAGACGATCGAGGCCGCGATAGGCGTACGGCAGCAGTGGCTGGTAGCGCGCCGCCATCGCCGGGAAGCCCACGAACGCATCGAAATGCTGAGCATGCTCTACCTGCCAGTAACGCAGGTCGCGCCCGGCCGCCCTCGCCTGTTGCACGTAAGGAGCGCTGCTGAAACCGGCCGGAATCAGACCATCGTCGAGACCGTGGATCACCAGCACCGGCAGCCCGGCGCGCGGCGGCGCGGCGCGGGTGGCGACCACGCCTTCGATCACACGCGCCGCCCATGCGCCCTCGCCATCCCACAATTTGCGAAGGCAATGCAGGCCGGCGAATGCCGGATCGGCATCGTCGCGGGCTAGCCCATCAAGCAAAGCGACGCCCGCACCGGGCGGAATACCGCTGGCATCGCTCCACCACGCGGCGCGCTCGACATCGCTGGCCGCGCGCGGCTGTGCCTGCGCGTCCGGTACCGCAAACGCAAAGCCGCAGGGCATCGGCGCACTGCCGCTACGCGCGTAGGCGGCGGCATAAGCACTCGCCACCGTTCGCCACAAGTCGAATGCGCTGCTGAGTACAGCGGCGTGTAGCGCGGCGTCGCTCCAGCCGCGCGCGCGCAACTGCGCCAACGCCTCCTGCGCCTGCGCCGCGGGCGAGGTGGCCTGCAGTAACCCATGCGCGTGCAAACTGGCGCAGCGCGCTGCGGACAGCGCCGGCAGCAACGTGCCGGTACCGGCGAACGGGGCGTCCGCAAAGGCGAGATCGGCCAGCGCACACGGCGCCAGCAGTGCGGCTTCGGTGGCGTAGTCGAACAAGGCGCGCCCGCCTTCGGCGTACACGTTCGGCGAAATTGCCACCACCCCGTCGAGCCACGGCTCGACATCCTCCGCCGCGCGCAACACCGCGCCACCGCCGTTAGACACGCCCACCGCGATCACCCGCGTGTTGGCAAAGGTGAACGGTGCCTGCAGCGGGTACGCGGCGTTCAAGACCTGCAAGGCGAACTGCGCCGCCTGCTTCACGTGGCTGCCCCACTGCGCTTCCGGGTTGTCGCCCGAATGCGCGTGCTTGAACAGTACGTGCGAGCCGCCCGCGTCGGCAGTGGCCGGCGCAAACGCCAGTTCCGGTCCCTGCGCGCGCGTGCCGTCGAGCGCCACGCCGCTGCCGCTGTCGACGTCGAAGTAGTCGGTGCCGGCGCCCTTGTCGGTATATGCCACTGCGCAACCGCGCGGCAGACCCCAGGCGCCGGCCAGCGCGATCGCGCCGTAGATCCCACGCGAGCCGGAG
>JANRIF010000222.1:0-19121 GCA_033765245.1 Lysobacteraceae bacterium | reverse complement strand
ATTGCCGGGGTCGCCGTCCGAGCAGGGGTGCGCAGCGCCGTTGCCACCCTCTGGGCAATCAATGACGAATCCACCGTACCGCTGATCGAGACGTTCTATCGCCAATTGCGCCAACCGGGGGTCACCAAGGCAGAGGCACTGCGTACCGCCCAACTCGCCATGCTCAATGACCTCGACTGGGGGCATCCCGCTGTCTGGTCACCCTTCATTTTGATCGGCAATTGGTTGTAGCAAGGTGTCAGGGGGCAGGCATCAGGTGCTAGGGGGCAGATGTTGGGGTTCAGGGGAACGAGGGGTGGAGGGGTTAGAGATTCTTCTGAACCCTGAACCCTGAAACCTGGAACCTGCTGGAAGTAGAATAAGCTAGTTAACTCTGCTCTATTTCTAAAAATTATCCTCAGCCATGCGTACCCACTATTGCGGTCAACTCCGAGCCGACCATATTGGCAACACCGTCACCCTCTATGGTTGGGTGGATCGTCGCCGTGATCACGGTGGGGTGATTTTTCTAGATGTGCGCGATCGCTCCGGTATTGTCCAAATCGTCAGCGATCCCAACCGTACTCCCGACTCTTACAATCTGGCGGAGTCTCTGCGGAATGAATATGTTGTCAAAATTGTCGGACGAGTTACCCAGCGTCCTGATGACTCCCTCAACCCTAAATTGGCGACGGGCGAGGTGGAAATCTACGCCGACCACATCGAGATTTTGAACGCAGTCCGTCGCCAGTTGCCCTTTCAGGTCTCCACTGCCGATATTGAGCCAGTGCGCGAAGACCTGCGCCTGCGCTATCGCTACCTAGACCTGCGGCGCGAACGCATGAGCCAAAACCTGATGCTGCGTCATGAACTTGTCAAAACTATCCGTCGTTATTTGGAAGATGTAGAGGGGTTTATAGATATCGAAACCCCCATCCTCACCAAGTCCACGCCTGAGGGAGCACGAGACTATCTGGTGCCGTCCCGGGTCAACCCCGGTGAGTGGTTTGCGCTGCCCCAGTCGCCCCAATTGTTTAAGCAAATTCTGATGATTTCTGGGTTCGATCGCTACTACCAAATTGCCCGTTGTTTCCGGGATGAAGACTTGCGCGCCGATCGTCAGCCCGAATTCACCCAGCTCGACATGGAGTTCGCGTTCGTGCGTGAACGCGACATCCAGGATTTCGTCGAGGGCATGATCCGCACCATCTTCCGCGAAGTGCAGGGTGTGGAACTGGCCGATCCGTTTCCGCGTCTGACCTACGCCGAAGCCATGCGCCGCTACGGTTCGGATAAACCCGATCTGCGCATCGCGATGGAACTGCGCGATGTCGCGCAGGCGGTGCAGGGCTGCGAGTTCAAGGTGTTCGCCGAATGGGCGAACCATCCGCAGGGCCGCATCGCGGCGCTCACCGTGCCGGGTGGTGCGAGCCTGTCGCGCAAGCAGATCGACGACTACGCCGCGCACGCCGGCAAATACGGCGCCAAGGGTCTGGCGTGGATGAAGGTGGAAACGCGCGCCAAGGGTCGCGAGGGCATCAACTCGCCGATAGCCAAGTTCCTCGACGATGCCACGCTGGCTGCGGTGCTCGACGCCGCGCAGGCCAACGATGGCGACATCGTGTTGTTCGGCGCCGGCCCGTACAAGACCGTGTGCGACTTCATGGGTGCGCTGCGCCTGAAGCTCGGCCACGACCTGGGGCAGGTCGAGAACGCCTGGAAGCCGCTGTGGGTCACCGACTTCCCGATGTTCGAATGGGACGAGGGCGAACAGCGCTACTTCGCCCTGCACCATCCGTTCACCGCGCCCAGCATCGACGACATCGCCGACCTGCGCGCCAACGCCCGCGACGCGGTGTCGCGCGGCTACGACATGGTGCTCAACGGCAACGAGATTGGCGGCGGTTCGATCCGTATCCACCGCTCGGACATGCAGGCGGCGGTGTTCGACCTGCTCGGCATCGGCGCGGAAGAGGCGCAGGCCAAGTTCGGCTTCCTGCTCGAAGCCCTGCGCTACGGCGCCCCGCCGCATGGCGGCATCGCCTTCGGCATCGACCGCATCGCCGCGCTGATGGCCGGTACCGATTCGATCCGCGACGTGATTGCCTTCCCCAAAACCGCCTCGGCGCAGTGCCTGCTCACCTCGGCGCCGTCTCCGGTGGCGGACGCGCAGTTGCGCGAGCTGCACATCCGCACCGAGGCCGAATGAGCTGACGGCCATGCCGGTTCCGGTATTGCTGTTGCACGGACTGTGGATGCGCAGCGCTGCGCTGGGCTTGCTGGCGCGGCGACTGCATGCGGCCGGGTTCGCGGTCAGTCGACTGGATTACCCGAGCGTGCAAGGTGGGCCGGATGTCGCGCTGCCGTTACTGATCGATGCGGTGCGCGCGCTCGGACCCGGCCCGGTGCGCATCGTCGCGCACAGTCTGGGCGGGCTGATGGCACTGTCCGCACTGCGTGCGGTGCCGGAGCTGCCGGTCGATCGCGTGCTGTGTCTGGGCTCGCCGTTATGTGGCAGTGCCGCCGCACATAACCTGGCGCGCTGGCCGGGGGGCGGCGCGTTGGTTGGCCGCAGCCTGGGTTTGCTGCGCGATGGTCTGGGAGCTTGGGACGGAAGCGCGCAAGTGGCGGTGATCGCCGGCTCGCTGCCATTCGGGCTCGGAGCCCTGCAAGGCCGTCTGTCACGTCCGCACGACGGCACCGTGGCCGTGGCCGAAACCCGTCTGCCCGGTTTGGCGGCGCATTGCACGATGCCGGTGAGCCACAGCGGCCTGGTGTTTTCGCGTGCGGTGGCGGAGCGCGCGGCACAGTTCCTGCGCGAGGGGCGGTTCGAGCCGGAAACACCCGCCAGCGCCGGTACAGCGCATAGCTCGTAGGTTGGGGCGAGCCTGCAATGACGGTGGGGGGTGGGTGCGTAGCCGCAAACCTGGGCGTACGGCTTCCCGGCGTCACATGCTTTCCTTTGCGAGCTTGGCGTCCTTTGCGGACCATTTGCATTTCCCGAGTCCCGAGAGCACCGGCACCACACCGGCAATCGGGTAAAATCGCCCGCTTGTCCACTGGATTCAGGCACAGGCATCGCCATGGGTAGAGGTCCGTCCATCGAAGGGCGCAAGAACGCCGAAGACGCCAAGCGCGCCAAGGTGTTCACCAAATTGATTCGCGAAATCACCGTCGCTGCGCGTTCCGGCACGGCCGATCCGGCCAGCAACGCGCGATTGCGATCTGCGGTGGAGAAGGCACAGTCGGCCAACATGACGCGCGACACCATCGAACGCGCGATCAAGCGCGGCGCAGGTCTCGACGGCGGCGCCGACATGCAGGAGCTGCGCTACGAAGGCTATGGCCCCGGCGGCATTGCGCTGATCATCGACTGCTTCACCGACAACCCGGTGCGCACCGTCGCCGACGTGCGGCATGCGCTGACCAAGCATGGTGGCAACCTCGGCACCAGCGGTTCAGTGGCGTTCCAGTTCACCCGCTGCGGCGAGATCGTATTCGCTACGGACGGCGACGAGGCGGCCGAGGAAAAGGTGCTGGAAGCGGCGCTGGAAGCCGGTGCCGACGACGTGGTCAACGAGCACGGCGAAAGCACGGTGCTGTGCGCGCCCGATCAGTTCGAAGCGGTGCAACAGGCGCTGGCGTCGGCGGGGCTGGACGCCAGCCATGCCGGCGTGGTGATGCGCCCGACCAATCGCGTCGCGGTGGCCGAGGACATCGAGGACGATCTGAGCGACCTGCTGGAGAAGCTCGAAGCCCTGGACGATGTCAGTGCGGTCTCGCATAACGCCGTGTTGACGGCGGAGTGATTTTCGGGCTTCGGAAATGCGTAAAGCGCATTGGGTCCGCCAATGACGCAAAGAACGCAAAGACAACAGATGAACCTTTGCGTCGTTTGCGTCCTTCGCGGACCGCTGTTCTGCTTCAGGCTCCTCGCTTTGGATATGCCGAGCCCCGAGTCCCGGCTTCATCGAGTTTCCAGTCCCGGCTTCACCCGCCTCGCTCGGAGAATGACCTGTCGTGACGCCGCCAACGTCCACACCAGTGCGCGCCACACATCCGGGTCCCGGGTCCCGGGTCCCGGATCCCGGCTTCACCGAAAAGGTGCGCATCCTCGGCATCGATCCCGGCTCGGTGCGCACCGGCGTCGGTATCGTGGATGCCGATGGCACCGGGCACTGCCTGCATGTGCATCATGAGGCGCTGCATGTGGGTGGGGCGGCGGAGTTTCCGCAGCGGTTGAAGGCAATCCTCATGCGATTGTGGGAACTGATCGATACCTATGCACCGCAGGAAGTGGCGATCGAGCGCGTGTTCCTCGCCAAGAATCCCGATTCCGCACTCAAGCTCGGGCAGGCGCGCGGTGCGGCGATCTGCGCGGTGGTGGCGCGCGACCTGCCGGTACACGAATATTCGCCGATGCAGATCAAGAGCGCGGTGGTAGGGCGCGGCGCCGCCGACAAGGCGCAGGTGCAGCATATGGTGGGCGTGCTGTTGAATCTGCGCGAGAAGTTGCAGGCCGACGCCGCCGATGCGCTGGCGGTGGCGATCACCCACGCGCACACGCGCACGCTGGCCGAACGCACCGGCAGCGCCGCTTCGGAGCTACTGCGTCGTCGCGGCCGGGGCCGGCGATGAGCGGTGTCGTAGCGTACTTTGGAGCGTTGCCATGATCCGCCGACGGCATTGCCTTTTCCGAGTCCCCTGTCCCCAGTCCCGGCCTCACCCGCTGGAGCTTTGCCATGATCGGACGGCTGCTTCGGCTTTTCCGAGTCCCGAATCCCCAGTCCCGAGTCCCGGCTCATCCGCTGGAGCTGACGCATGATCGGCCGCCTCAAGGGAATCCTGATCCACAAGCAGCCGCCCTGGCTGGTCATCGACGTCCATGGCGTCGGCTACGAACTCGAAGCGCCGATGAGCACGTTCTACGATTTGCCGGAAATCGGGCGCGAGGTGTCGCTGTTCACTCACTACGCGCAGAAGGAAGACTCGGTGTCGCTGTACGGATTTTTCAAGGAATCCGAACGGCGCCTGTTTCGCGACGTGCAGAAGGTCACCGGCATCGGTGCCAAGATCGCGCTGGCGATCCTGTCAGGCGCCAGCGTGGATGACTTCGCGCGTCTGATCCAGGCCGGCGACGTCACTGCGTTGTGCCGCATCCCGGGCGTCGGCAAGAAGACTGCCGAGCGCATGGTGGTGGAATTGCGCGATCGTGCCGCCGCGCTGACCGGGGCCGACATTCTCAGCCGCAAGAGCGGTCAGGTTCCCGCCGATCCCCTGAGCGAGGCGGTGGTTGCGCTGCAGCAGCTTGGCTACAAGCCGGCAGAAGCCAGTCGCATGGCCGAGAAGGCGCGTGCCGAGGGCGACGACGCTGAGGCGATCATCCGCAAGGCGCTGAAGTCGGCGTTGCGCACCTGAAGTGAAGGCAGACATGACGGACGATTCGAGCTTGCGGCAGCGCACCGGTACGCTGGTGTTGGCCGCCATTGGTGTGGTGTTCGGCGACATCGGCACCAGCCCGCTGTACACCATCCGCGAGGCGTTCGGTCCAGCCTATGGGCTGTCTGCCAGCGACGCCAATGTGTTGGGGATATTGTCGCTGGTGTTCTGGTCGCTGACGCTGATCGTCACACTCAAATACGTGTTGGTGGTGATGCGTGCCGACAACCGCGGCGAGGGCGGCATCATGTCGCTGATGGCGCTGGCGCAGCGCGGCCTGCCGGTGGCCGCATCGGCGGGCTACGTGGTCGGTGTGCTCGGCATTTTCGGGGCGGCGTTGTTCTTCGGCGACGCGGTGATCACGCCAGCGATCTCGGTGCTGTCGGCGGTGGAAGGGCTGGAGGTGTTGGCGCCGTCGCTGCAACGCTACGTGGTGCCCGTCACCATCGCCGTGCTGGTGGGGCTGTTCATGCTGCAAAAGCGCGGTACCGCGCGGGTGGGGAGCTTGTTCGGACCGATCACGGTGGTGTGGTTCGCGGTGATCGCATTGTTCGGCGCGCTCGCCATTGCCGAAACGCCGCGCGTGTTGGCGGCATTGAGTCCGGCACCCGCGTTGCATTTCGTGTGGGCGCACGGGTCGCATGCCTTCTTCGTGCTGGGCGCGGTGGTGCTGGCGGTTACCGGTGCCGAGGCGCTGTATGCCGACATGGGCCACTTCGGCAAACGCCCCATTCAGTTGGGTTGGATGATGGTGTTTCCAGCGCTGGTGCTGAATTACTTCGGCCAGGGTGCGCTGCTGCTCGATCATCCGAGCGCGGCGGCAAACCCGTTCTATCGCCTGGTGCCGGGATGGGCGCTGGTCCCCACCATCGTGCTCGCGACGGCCGCCACTGTCGTGGCCTCGCAGGCGGTGATCTCGGGTGCCTTCTCGCTGTCGCGCCAGGCCATGCAGTTGGGCTACCTGCCGCGCATGAAGGTCGTGCATACCTCCGAACACGAAATCGGTCAGATCTATCTGCCGTGGATCAATCGTGCGTTGCTGGTGGTGGTGATCGGTCTGGTGTTGGGTTTCAAGAATTCGAGCGCGTTGGCCTCCGCTTACGGCGTATCGGTGACCGGCACCATGCTGATCACCACCGGCATTCTGTACCTGGTGGTGACCGAGGTCTGGCGCAAACGCGGAGTGGCGGTCGACCTGCTGTTCGCTGCGCTGCTGGCGCTGGACGTGGCGTTCTTCGGCGCCAATATCATCAAGCTGGCCGACGGCGCCTGGGTGCCGGTGGCGCTGGGGCTGGTGGTGTTCACGCTGATGCGCACCTGGCGTCGTGGACAGGAACTGCTGGCGAATGCGCGTGCCCGCGATGGCTTGAAGCGTGAGACGTTCATCGCTTCGTTGCGGCGGCAGCCGCCGCTGCGGGCCAGCGGCACCGCAATCTTCCTCAGCGCCGATCCACGCGGCGTGCCGCTCGCGCTGCGTCACAACCTCAAGCACAATCAGGTGCTGCACGCGCGTAACGTGTTCCTGACTGTGGAAACCTTGCCGGTGCCGCGCTGCGATCCCGACGAGCGCGCGCTGGTGGAGGACTTGGGTGACGGTTTCCTGGGCGTGCGCTTGCGCTTCGGCTTCATGGAGCAGCCCAATGTGGTCGCGGCGTTGGCGGCGGGCGTGGTGCCGGGTCTGGATTACGATCCGATGCACACTACCTTTTTCGCCAGCCGCGAATCGGTGGTGGCGACACGGCGGCCCGGCATGGCACTGTGGCGCGAGAGGCTGTTTGCGCTGATGCAGCGCAATGCCACACCGGCCACCGAATCCTTCGGCGTCTCCGGCAATCGCCTGGTGGAACTGGGCACGCAGGTGGAGATTTGAGCGTGAACGACGACCGAATCATCGCCGGTACCGCCAGCCTGGAGGACGCCGCGCTGGAGGCATCGATCCGGCCGCGCCTGCTCGACGACTACCTCGGCCAGCAGCCGGTGCGCGAGCAGATGAAGATCTACATCGAGGCGGCCAAGCGCCGCGGCGAGGCGATGGATCACGTGCTGATCTTCGGGCCGCCGGGGTTGGGCAAGACCACGCTGTCGCACGTCATCGCCAACGAGTTGGGGGTGAACCTGCGCACCACCTCGGGGCCGGTGATCGAGCGCGCGGGCGATCTTGCCGCGCTGCTGACCAACCTGCAGCCCAACGACGTGCTGTTCGTCGACGAGATTCATCGGCTGTCGCCGGTGGTCGAGGAAATCCTGTATCCGGCGATGGAGGACTACCAGATCGACATCATGATCGGCGAGGGCCCTGCCGCGCGCTCGATCAAGCTCGACCTGCCGCCATTCACCCTGATCGGCGCCACCACGCGCGCCGGCCTGCTGACCAGCCCGCTGCGCGATCGCTTCGGCATCGTGCAACGGCTGGAGTTCTACACCCCCGACGAACTCACCGCGATCGTGCGCCGCTCGGCGCGCATCTTCGGCATCACCTGCGATCCCGAGGGCGCGGCCGAGATCGCGCGTCGCTCGCGCGGAACCCCGCGCATCGCCAACCGGCTGTTGCGGCGTGCCCGCGACTACGCTCAGGTGCGCGCCGACGGCGTGATCTCGCTGGCGGTGGCGCGTGCGGCGATGGCGATGGTGAAGGTGGATGCCGAGGGTTTCGATGACCTCGATCGTCGCCTGCTGCGCACCATGATCGACAACTTCGACGGTGGTCCGGTCGGGGTGGAGTCGCTGGCAGCGGCGTTGAGCGAAGACCGCGGCACCATCGAGGACGTGCTCGAACCCTACCTGATCCAGCAGGGCTACCTGATGCGCACCGCACGCGGACGCATGCTCACCCGCAAGGCATGGCTGCATCTGGGGCTGGCGCCGCCGACGCGGATGCCCACCCCCGACCTGTTCCTTCCCGATGAGCCCGCACCATGAGCGCGCGCCGCGCCGCCGACGCGGACAGTGTGCCGCCGTTCATCCGCAGTTGTCGGGTTTATTGGGAAGATACCGATGCTGGCGGCGTGGTGTATCACGCCAGCTATCTGCGCTTCCTGGAACGCGCCCGGACCGAGTGGCTGCGCGACCTGGGGGTCGAGCAGCGCGGCTTGAGCGAGCGTGAGGACCTGGTGTTTGCGGTGCGCAGCATGAGCATCGACTTCCTCGCACCCGCGCGTCTGGACGACGAGTTGGCGGTGAGCGTGGAAGTCACCGCGGTGCGGCCGGCGAGCCTGGTGTTCGCGCAGCGTATCCGCTGCGGCGAGCGCCTGCTGATCGACGCCAGCGTGCGGGTGGCCTGTCTCACCGCGTCGGGTTTCCGGCCACGCCCGTGCCCGGCCTGGCTGTTGCAACGGATTCACTCATCGGACAAGGCGCAATGACTAACGAGATCAACCTGTTTTTGCTGGTGCTGCATGCCAGCCTGCCGGTGCAACTGGTGATGCTGCTGCTGCTGTTCGCTTCGATCGCCTCCTGGTTCATCATCATCCGCAAGAAGCGAGTGCTCGACGGCGCCGCGCGCGGCGCCGAGGCGTTCGAGGAAAAATTCTGGTCGGGCGGCGATCTCGGGCAGCTCTATCGCGAGGTCAGCGAGCGTGAGGTGACCGGGCTGGAGGCGATCTTCGAAGCCGGCTTTCGCGATTTCACCCGGTTGCGCAACAAGCGCGGCGTCGATGCCCGCACCCAGCTCGAAGGCGCCCAGCGCGGCATGCGCGCGCAGTTGTCGCGCGAGGTGGACCAGCTCGAAACCAATCTCGAATTCCTCGCCAACGTCGGCTCGATCAGCCCCTACGTCGGCCTGTTCGGCACCGTGTGGGGCATCATGATTTCGTTCCAGGGCCTGGCGAACATGAAGCAGGCCACCATCGCCACCGTGGCGCCGGGTATCTCCGAAGCGCTGATCGCCACCGCCATGGGCCTGTTTGCGGCGATTCCGGCGGTGTGGGCCTACAACCGCTACGCGACCAAGGTGGAACGCCTGAACGTGCGTTACGAAGCCTTCGCCGAGGAGTTCTCGTCGATCCTGCAGCGGCAGTCGCATGTGGATGAATGATGGGTAAGGGTTGAGGAGCAGGGAGCGGGAGATCCGCTTCACGCTCCGGGTCGCGCGCCGCTGCGCAACCCCAGACTGCGCATTCGCCCGTTCCAACGCACACCAACCACAGACAGCCGCCCATGTCGTCGCGCAGAAAACGCCGCAAGCTCAAGGCCGAGATCAACGTCGTGCCCTACATCGACGTGATGCTGGTGCTGCTGATCATCTTCATGGTCACCGCGCCGCTGCTCAATCTGGGCGTGGACATCGAATTGCCGCAGTCCAACGCCAAGCCGCTGGAACAGGCCAAGGATCCGGTGGTGATCGCGGTGGATGCCGAAGGCCATTACTTCCTCACGCTGGAAGGCGTGCCCAAGGAAGCGATCGCCGCCGATGCGCTGGTGGCAAAGGTCAGCGCGTTCGTGCGCAACAACCCGGAGGTGCCGGTGCTGGTGGCCGGGGATCAGCAGGTCGGCTATGGCACGGTCTACGAGGTGATGGTGTTGCTGCAGCAGGCCGGTGTAGCCAAGGTCGGCCTGATGAGTCAGCCCAGCGATGCCGGGGCGCGCGCCAAGCCGTGATGGAATCGACCGGCGACAAAATCCGGGCCTTCGTGCTGGCGCTGGCATTGCATGTCGGCCTGGTCGTGGTGCTGTTCCTGGGCCTGTGGTGGTCGCGCCCGCCGCAGACGGTGTCGGTGGCCGGGCCGGTGATCGAGGCGGTGCTGGTGACCGAGCCGGGCACCGGCCGCAGCCCGCCGCGTCCTTCGCCGCCGCGCCCGGCGCCACCACCCAAGCCGGCGCCGCCCGCACCCGAACCCGAGGCACCACCGCCACAGCCCGAGCCGACCCCCAGCCCGCAGCAGGCCGATACCCCGCCGCAACCGCAGCCGCAGGCGCCGGTACCCAAGCCCGATACGCGCGAACAGGAACGGGTGGCGCGTTTGGCGCAGCAACAGGCCGAAACCAAAGCTCGCGAGGAGGCGGCCGAACGCCATCGCCAGGAGCAGATACTGCTCGAACAGCAGGCACAGAAGGAAGATGCCGAGCGGCGCGAGCGTTTGCGCCAGCAGGCCGAGGAGCGCGAGCGCAAGCTGGCCGACATCAAACGCCAGCGCGAGGCCGCCGAGAAAGCGTCGCGGCTGGCGCAGGAGCGCCTGCAGCAGTTGCAGGATCGCCGGGCGCCGGTCAGCGCGCCGTCGGCAGCCAAGCCTGAGCCCGGTCCGCCAGCGCCAGCGCCGGCGCGCGCCGGCAACGAGGGCGTGGACGAAAGCCTGCTGGGTCAGTACATCATCGCGATCCAGCGCGCGGTGGAGCACAACTGGCTGCGTCCGGAAACCGTGCGACCGGGCCAGCCGTGCAAGATCCGCATCCGTCAGATCGTCGGCGGCGAGGTGATCGGGGTGACGATGGACCCCAGTTGTCCCTACGACGATCTCGGCCGGCGTTCGGTCGAGGCCGCCGTGCTCAAGGCGCAGCCCTTGCCCTACACCGGCTTTGAGTCGGTGTTCAGGCCCGATCTGCTATTTACGTTCGTTGCCCCGGAAGGTTGAAGCTCATGAAGCGACTCATTGCGCTGTGGCTGGTCCTGCTGATGCCTGCGCTGGTGCACGCGCAGGCACTGGAAATCGAAATCTCCGGCGGCAGCGCCGCTGCATTGCCGATCACCGTGATCCCGTTCGAGTACCTGGGCATGAGCGTGGCGCCGGATACCGATCTGGCCGCGGTGGCGCGCGCCGACCTCAACCGCTCGGGCCAGTTCCGCACCCTGGCCGATGCCGACATGGTGGAGAAGCCGATCCGCAGCCAGGAGATCAACTTCGCCACCTGGCGCCTGCTCAAGCAGGAATACATCGTGATCGGGCGCATCCTCGACAGCCCCGATGGCGGCTACCGCACCGAGTTCGAGCTGTATGACGTCGCCAAGCAGCAACGCCTGATCGGGTTGGCGCTCAACGGCCGGCCGCAGGCGATGCGCGACGTGGCGCACCAGATCGCAGACCAGGTGTACGAGAAGATACTTGGCGTGCGCGGCGCCTTCTGGACCCGCATCGCCTACGTCACCGCCACCGGCACCGCACCCAACATCCAGTACGCGCTGATGGTGGCCGACGCAGACGGCTTCAATCCGCAGGTGGTGGTGCGCTCGCGCGAGCCGCTGCTCTCGCCGGCGTGGAGCCCGGACGGGCGCAAACTGGCCTACGTCAGTTTTGAGCGCCACAACTCCTCGATCTACCTCCAGGAGATCACCACCGGCGCGCGCGAACTGGTTGCCAGCTTCAAGGGCATCAACGGCGCTCCGGCCTTCTCGCCCGACGGCACCCGGCTGGCGCTCACCCTGTCGCGCTCGGGCAGCCCGGAAATCTACGTGATGGACCTGGGCAGCAAGGCGCTGACCCAGATCACCCAGCACTGGGCGATCGACACCGAAGCGGCCTGGATGCCCGACGGCCAGCGCCTGGTGTTCACCTCGGACCGTGGCGGCAAGCCGCAGTTGTACGAGGTGCCGGCGAGTGGCGGCGACCCGGTGCGGGTCACGTTCCAGGGCGATTACAACGCTCGCGCCAGCGTTTCCTGGGACGGCAAAAAGATAGCGATGGCGCAAGGCAGCGGAAATGTTTATCGTATTGCCGTTATCGACCGCAGTTTTGGCGGGCTGGGGCGGTGGCAGACGCTTTCGCCGGGCAATCTCGACGAATCACCGAGCTTCGCACCCAACGCCAGCATGGTCATCTACGCCGCGCGCGAAGGCCAGCGCGGTGTGCTCTACGCCGTGTCCGCCGATGCGCGGGTGCGGCAGAGACTGGTTCTGGCCGACGGTGATGTCCGGGAGCCCGCCTGGTCACCGTATCGGCAGCGATAGTTGCATCGCAGTGCGGGCTCCACCCTCCGTTTCACCGATAACGTAGTCAACATACCCGAATACCCGAGGACTCACCATGAACAACACCACCCGCGTGCTCCTGGCCGCTGCAGTCTGTGTCGCCCTGGCCGCTTGCGCCAAGAAGGTCAAGGAAGAACCCGTCACCGAGACCGCGCCGCCGGCCCCGGCCGCACAGCCGGCTCCGGCCGCCCCGACTGGCTACCAGCCCTCGGATCTGGACACCGATAGCTGCCTGCGTCAGCGCGTCGTGTACTTCGACTTCGACAAGGACATCGTCAAGCCCGAGTTCGCCGCCATCCTGGCCTGCCATGCCAAGTACCTGCAGGACCGTCCGTCCTCGCGCGTCACGCTGGAAGGCAATGCCGACGAGCGCGGCACCCGCGAGTACAACCTCGGCCTGGGCGAGCGCCGCGGCAATGCGGTGTCGACCGCGCTGCAGGGCAACGGCGGTTCCGCCGGCCAACTGACCACGGTCAGCTACGGCGAGGAGCGTCCGACCTGCACCGAGTCCAACGAGGACTGCTGGTCGAAGAACCGTCGCGTCGAGATCGTCTACACCGCCAAGTAATGAGCGGTTACGGCACTCGAAGCACGCATGCGTGTTCTGCCTTGATCGTGGCGGCGGCCCTCGTGGCCGCCGCCCCGGTCTTTGCGCAGGCGCGTCCCAGCCTGGCCGATCGGGTCGCCCACCTGGAACAACTCCAGGCGCAGGCGCAGGCCAGCAACCAGAACGTTGAACTGCTCAACCGCATCACCGATCTGCAATCCGAAATCCAGTCGTTGCGCGATCTCGTCGAGAAGCAGCAATTCGAGATCGAGCAGCTCAAGCAGCGTGGCCGCCAGCAGTATCTCGATCTCGACGGTCGCCTTGGGCGCATCGAGGGCGGTGCGGCGGCGTCCAGCGCCCCGGCCGCGTCCGACGACGCCACTGCGACGGTCGCGCCGACGCCTACGGAGCCGCCGCTTGCAGGCGCCGAGGACAGCGCCGCCGCCAATCCCGCCGAGGCCGCCAACGAGCCGCCACCAGCGCCCGCAGCGGGTGCCGAAGCGCCGTCGGCGCTCGACGAACACGCCGCCTACGAGCAAGCCTTCGAAGCGCTCAAGAACGGTCAGTACGCGCAGGCATCGCGCAGTTTTCAGACCTACCTGGAGCAGCACCCGGACGGCGAGTACGCGCCCAACGCGCACTACTGGCTGGGCGAAAGCTACTACGTCACCCAGAACTATGAACTCGCGCAGGCCAGTTTCCAGTCCCTGCTCGACGCCTTTCCCGATTCCGCCAAGGCGCCGGATGCGTTGCTCAAGCTGGGCTACTGCCAGTACGAACTCAAGCAATTCACTCAGGCGCGAGCCACCTTGAATCAGGTGATCGAGCGCTATCCGGACAGCACCGTGGCGCGATTGGCGCAGGGGCGTTTGCGCGCGCTGATGCTGGAAAACCCACAGTAACGGCGCCCGGTGGTGATGGATTCGCCCTCCGCCAGCAGCGAGCGGCTGCGCCTGACCGAGATTTTCTGCTCGCTGCAGGGCGAGGCGCGTGACGCCGGCTGGCCCACTGTGTTCGTGCGCCTGACCGGTTGTCCGCTGCGTTGCGGCTACTGCGATACCGTCTACGCCTTTCATGGCGGTGAATGGTGGGAGCTCGACGCGATCCTCGCGGAAGTAGCGCGCCATCGTGTGCATCACGTCTGCGTCACCGGCGGCGAGCCGCTGGCGCAAAAGCGTTGCCACGATCTGCTGCGGCGGCTGTGCGACGTGGGTTACGCGGTGTCGCTGGAGACCTCCGGCGCGCTCGACCTGAGTGTGGTCGATCCGCGCGTGTCGCGGGTAATGGACATCAAGACGCCCGGCTCGGGCGAGGTGGCGCGCAATCGCTGGGAAAACCTCGACGTGCTGGGCGCGCACGACCAGATCAAGTTCGTGCTGTGCAGCAGGGACGATTACCGGTGGGCGTGCGGGATCGTGCGCGAGCACGCCCTCGCGCAGCGCTGCACGGTCTGGTTTTCGCCCTGTGCCGGCCAGTTATCGGCTACCGAGCTGGCCGACTGGATCGTTGCCGACCGTCCGCCGGTGCGCTTCCAGACCCAATTGCACAAGCTGTTATGGGGCGATACGCCAGGGCGTTGACATCCGCCGCGTCGTCCATCGTCTTCTCCTCGTTGCGAAGCCTCCCGTGCCATGAAGAAAGCTGTCGTCCTCCTCTCCGGTGGCATGGATTCCGCCGTCGCCCTGTCCATGGCGCGCGCGCAGGGTTTCGACTGCCATGCGTTGAGCGTCAGCTATGGTCAGCGCCACACGTCCGAATTGGCCGCCGCCGCTCGTGTCGCCCAGGCGCACGGCGCCAGTGCGCACAAGATCGTGTCGGTCGATTTGCGCGCGATCGGCGGTTCGGCGCTGACCGCCGACATCGCGGTGCCCGAACACGGCGGCGACGGCATTCCGGTCACCTACGTGCCGGCGCGCAACACCATCATGTTGTCGATCGCGCTGGGCTGGGCCGAGGTGCTGGGCGGCAACGACCTGTTCTGCGGCGTCAACGCGGTGGATTATTCCGGCTACCCCGATTGCCGCCCGGCCTTCATCGATGCCTTCGAGCGGCTTGCCAACGTCGCCACCAAGGCGGCAGTGGAAGGCGCAAGGTTGCGCGTGCACGCACCGTTGCTGCATCTGTCCAAGGCGCAGATCGTTCTCGAGGGTGTGCGTCTCGGAGTCGATTTCAGCCAGACCGTGAGCTGTTATCGCGCCGACGCCGACGGTCGCGCCTGCGCGCACTGCGACGCCTGCCGCCTGCGCGCCGAAGGTTTTCGCGCGGCCGGCGTGATCGACCCCACGCGCTACGTGGCATAAGTGCCACGATGCGTTAGAATCTGCGGCTCTCGGATGGCTGGATGCTCTGGGCGACGGTACTCCGCGCGTGAAGCCACTTGACGTTGGGTAGGCTGGCGGTGAGCGCAGCGAACCCCAGCAAACCGGCTTGGTGGCCTCATCGCTGGGGTTCCTCCGGATCAAGCCAAGAGTCACCGCCAGCCTACCGTCGAGCTTCGGCGAAGCTGGCATGACGTGGCAATTGTTGGGCCGTTAGCTCAGTGGTAGAGCAGCTGGCTCAACCGAATTGGTCGATGGTGCGGCGTACCGCCGCCCGTGAAGCCAACGTAACATCGCAGTCGTGGGGCCGTTAGCTCAGTGGTAGAGCAGCTGGCTTTTAACCAGTTGGTCGATGGTTCGAATCCATCACGGCCCACCATCCCCGCAAAATCTCTGCGTCCTTTGCGTCCTTTGCGTCCTTTGCGGACCCAAAGCGCTTATGCTTTTCCCGAGTCCCGAGTCCCGAGCGACCGAATCCCACTCACTCCACAGCCGCAAACGCATCGCGGGTGAAGTTCTCGGGTGCGCCGTCGGTGCACAGTACGTCGTCCTCGATCCGGATGCCGCCGTAGGGCCGCAATTGTTCGATGCGGTCCCATTGCACTGCGCTGGCATGCGCGCCTTGCTTGATCTGGGACAGCAGGGTGTCGATGAAGTAGATGCCGGGCTCGATGGTGACCACCATGCCCGGTTGCAGGGTGCGGGTCAGGCGTAGGTACGGATGACCCTCGGGTTTGGACAGGGTGCCGCCGGTTTCGCTGGCGGCGAAGCCGGCCACGTCGTGCACCTGCAGGCCCAGCAGGTGGCCGAGGCCGTGCGGAAAGAAGGCGCGGCTGATGCCGGTCTCGACCTGGCCCTCGGCGCTCATGTCGACGATGCCTTCGCTGCGCAGGATCGCGGCCAGGCGCGTATGCGCCTGCAGATGCAGTTCGCGGTAGTCGACGCCGGCGCGCACGCCCGCCACCAGCTCGCGTTGCGCCGCGTCCACCGCGTCGATCAGGTCGGCGAAGGCGCCGCGCTCGGCGGCCCAGGTGCGGGTGATGTCGGCGGCGTAGCCGCCCTCGCTGGCGCCGGCGTCGATCAGCAGCGAGCGCGAATGCTGCGGCGCCTGCGCCTGCTGATACTGGTAATGCAAGGTAGCACCGTGCTCGTTGAGCGCCACGATGTTTCCGTAAGGAAGATCGAGGTCGGAATGAGCGGTGGCGGCCAGGTAGCGGCGGTGGATTTCCAGTTCGGACTGGCGCTCGAGAAAAGCCGCGTGCGCCGCCAGGTGGCCGCGTACCGCGCGGGCCGAGGCGGCGCGCATCAGTGCGATTTCGTATGGCGTCTTGAAGGCGCGGTGATAGTGCAGATAGTCGATCACGCCGTGCGGATTGTTCGGCTCGAAACCCGCAAGCGCGGCGTCGGCCTCGCCGATGATCGCGGCGCGGCCAGATCCGGCCAGATGCGCGGCGGCCTGTTCCGGCGTGTTGATGATGACGATGTCGAAGTGCTCGGTCCATTCGCCCGCGGGCGCGGCCGGCGGCAGGTGCCAGTAGTCGTCCGGCAGAAAGTAGACGAGTTTGGGTCGTGTGCCCGGGGTGTAGGCAATCCAGCAATGCGGGTGCCGCTGCAGCGGTAGCCACGATTTGAAGTGTGGATTCGCACAAAACGGGTACGGACGATCATCGAAAAACGTGAACTTCTCCACGCCCGACGCAATCAGCACGCGGTCGAAGCCGTTGGCCTGCAAAGCACGCTCGGTACGTTGCTTGATTTGCTGCAGGTGATTCGCGTATAGAGGAATTGAGTTTGTCGACATGTGCGATTTCGCTGTTCGGGGGCGGTGTAATGGCAACGAGAATCGGGTCGCGGTCCTTAGTCGCGGCCGATGGTTGGCGCGTCGGTCGTGCTCCGGTGGGGGATGTCGCGCGGCGCGCGCGTGATCTTCGGATTTCGGCCTTCGATGCGGGCGCCTCGTCATCGCCGGCGACATGCAGCGGATTCTGCCCGATTCGTCCGTTTCGCGCACGGATCGGCGCGCGCTCATGATCGGGCGGAATACCCCGCACATGCTGCGCGCCGAGCGCCGCAACGCCGTGCTGTGGAGTTTGTTGACGTTGGTGCTGGGGCTCGCCTCGGCTACCGCGTTGGCATTGTTGCATCGCAACTACCTCGCCCGTGATCACGACCTCTACCTGCGCGACCTGGGCAACCGCACCGTGGCCGAGGTGGCGCAGCAACTGCGGCTCAGCGGCACCTTGGTGCGCGCGTTCCAGGCGGTGTTCCTGGCGTCCGACAACGTGACCCAGGCGGAGTTCGAGCAGGCGTATCAGAGCATTCGGCCGCAGCGCGATTTTCCGGCGCTGGTGGCCGTGGGCTACGCCGTGCGCGAGCGGGATGGCGAGTCGGAGCGCTTCATCACCCGGATGGTGACGCCGCTGCGCGGAAACGAAAGTGTCGTGAGCCTGGACGTCGCATGGCAGCCGAGCAACCTGCAGGCGGTCATGACCTCGCGCGACAGCAACGAGCCGGCGATGTCGGCACCGTTTCGCCTGGTCCAGTTCCAAAAGGAGGACGATGCAGACGGCGTGGTCATCCGCCTGCCGGCTTATTCGTCGGGGCCGCTGCCGGAGACGGTCGACGAACGCCGTCAACGCCTGGTGGGAAGCCTGGCGGCGTCGTTCCGCGTGGGTCGCCTGATCGGCAGCATCATCGGCGGCGAAATTGCCGAGCACACCGTAGTGCGCGTCGACGACGTCACCGATGCGCAAGTCAGGCCGTTGTACGTGTCCTCGGCGGACCTGACCGAGGGGCCGGACTACGGCGGCGACATTCGCTTCGGCGGCAGGCTCTGGCATGTCCGTGTGGTGCGGCGTAGTGCGGTGGTTGTCGACAATGCCATGTTCCCGTGGCTCACGTTGGCGGCGGGTACGCTGGTCAGTGCTTTGCTGGCGCTGCTGGTGTGGACCGAGCAGGGCACGCGCTATCGCGCCGAGTCGTTGGCGCGGGACTGGTCGCGCCAGCACCGCGAGAGCGAGCATCGCTTTCGCGCGCTCAACGAGTTGATGCCGGCGCTGGTTCTGTTGCTGCGTGCGAGCGATGGCCGCGTGGTGTACTTCAACCATGCCGCGCGCACCCGCTTGGGCATCGCGTCGGCGGATGAGATCGGCCTCGACTCCCTGATCGAGGACGATGAGGTGCGTCTGCGGCTGGCGCGCGTGGCCAGCGGCGGCGCGCCGATGGTCAACGAATCGGTGCAACTGGTGTCGCACGGCGGCGCGAAGTTCTGGGCGACGTTGTCGGTGTCGCTGATCGAGTTCGATCATCGCCCACACCTGCTGGCGGTCGCCAACGACATCACCGATCTGCGCGAGCTCAACGAGCGCCTGGCCTATCAGGCCAGCCACGACGAGCTGACCAACCTGTACAACCGGCGCGAATTCGAGCGACGCCTGGCGGCGACGATCGTGAAGGTCGACCGGGGCGGCACCGCCGCCGCGCTGATGTACGCCGATCTGGATCAGTTCAAGTTGATCAACGACACCTCCGGCCATGCCGCCGGCGACCACCTGCTGTCCGATCTGGCAACCGTGCTGCGCAGCCAGTTGCGTCCGGGCGACATCATTGCCCGCCTGGGCGGCGACGAGTTCGGCGTGCTGATGGCCAACGCTACCCCGGAGAGCGCGCTGGAAACCGCCGAGCGCCTGCGGCGCAGCGTGGACGGCTTCGTCTTCAGTTACGAGGGCAGGAGCTACCCGGTGACCACCAGCATCGGCGTGGTGATGCTGCAGGCGCCGGTGGCGAGCCTGCGCGAGGTGCTGGCGGTGGCCGATACCGCCTGTTACCTGGCCAAGGAGAAGGGCCGCAATCGCGTGCATCTGTACTCCGAGCGCGACCTGGAAACCGCACAGCGGCGCTCCGAGATGGAGTGGGTCAGCCGGCTGCGGCAGGCACTGGC
>JANRIF010000217.1:0-10446 GCA_033765245.1 Lysobacteraceae bacterium | reverse complement strand
GCCGCTACTGCGGATGGGTCGAAATGGGTTCCCGCGTGCTTTTCAAGGTAGGCAAATGTGTCGTTCAGGCTCCACGCCTGTTTGTACGGGCGCGGGGTGGACAGGGCGTCGAGCACGTCCGCGATCGCCACGATGCGCGCGGCAAGCGGTATGACCTCGCCCTTCAACCCCTGCGGGTAGCCACTCCCGTCCCATCGTTCGTGATGGCTGTGGGCGATGGCGGCGCCGGTCTGGACGAAGCGGCTGGAGCTGTCCTTGAGGATGTGGTAACCGAGGGTTGGGTGCTGCTTCATCACCTCGTACTCTGTCGGCGAGAGGCGGCCGGGCTTTAGCAAAATCGCGTCGGGGATGCCGATCTTGCCGATGTCATGCAGCGGCGCCGACAGCTCGATCATCCGAACATCGTCGTCCGGCAGGCCCAGCGCCTCGGCGATCAGACCGGAGTAGCGGGCCATGCGTTCCAGATGGGCGCCGGTGGCGTTGTCGCGATGCTCGGTTGCGCGCGCAAGCCGCATGAGTATTTCGCGCTCGCGCTCTTCCACCTCGCGCATGCGCGACAGCAGTTGCCGCTCCAGCAGGCTGGCTCTGGTCTTGATCGATTCGTGGTGACGCCGCAGGCTGAGCAGGTTGCGGCAGCGTGCGCGCAGCTCGCGCGGGCGCACGGGTTTCACCAGAAAATCGATCACGCCTGCGTCCAGGGCGGCGTTGCGTACCGGCTCATCGCCGACGACCGTGACCAGCACGATCGGAATGTCGCGGTTGGACAGCGGGCGCCGGAAGCGTCGCGCAAACTCCAGGCCATCCATGTTGGGCATGCGGTAGTCCAGCAACAGCAGGTCGGTTTCGGCCTGCTGCGACCACAACAGCGCTTCTACCGGGTCGCCAAAGTCGGTCACCCGGATTTCGGGGCTGATGTCCTCCAGCAAGTGGCGGTACATCGTGCGTTGCGATGGTTGGTCGTCGACAATCAGTACGTTCATGAGGTTCCTGCAGGAGTGTCGTGGGACTCCCGCATGGGAGATTACGCCGCGGCGACCGCGAACGGAAGCAACGTGTCAAAGCGCACAAAAGTGCGTCGGCATGCTGTGGCATCGCGCAAAGCTGATGAAATGTTTGCGAATTGTTACGGCTCAATGAGATCGTAAAACGCGAGTCATCAAGCGTGCTGGCGCGTTCCCACGATAATGTGCGTATGGCTTGGAGGTGTATCGTTTATTGCAGGCGGTGGCTTGCGAGCGACTGGTGTTGCGTCCGGGGAGTGGCTTTCTTCGCGCGCGAGAGCGCTCCCACAAACAGCAAGAGCGCTGTGTGCTTTTTTGTGGGAAGCCGCTTGCGGGCGACAGGTGTTGCGGCCAGGGCGTGCCATCTGTCGCGCGGGAGCGCGCTCCCGCAAACAGCGAGAGCGCTGTGTGCTTTTGTGGGAGGCGGCTTGCGGGCGACGGAGTCGGCTATTCGGCTTCCGGCCGCATGTAGGGGAATAGCAGTACGTCGCGGATCGAGGCGCGGTCGGTCAGCAGCATGACCAGGCGATCGATGCCGACGCCGAGGCCGCCGGTTGGTGGCAATCCGACTTCGAGCGCGCGGATGTAGTCGGCGTCGTAGTGCATGGCCTCGTCGTCGCCGCTGGCCTTGGCGTCGACTTGGGCACGGAAACGGGCGGCCTGGTCTTCCGGGTCGTTGAGCTCGGAGAAGCCATTGGCAAGCTCGCGTCCCATCACGAACAGTTCGAAGCGATCGGTGATGCCCGGCTCGGTGTCGGATTCGCGTGCCAGCGGCGACACCTCCACGGGGTAGTGGGTGATGAAGGTCGGTTGCACCAGTTCGTGTTCGACGGTCTTCTCGAACACCTCCAACAGCAACCGGCCCCAGCCGAACTCGTCCTTCACATGCACGCCCAGGCGCGCGCAATGCGCGGCCAGTGCGGTGCGATCGCGGCAGTCGGCGGCGCTGAGTTGCGGGTTGTGGTGACGCACCGCCTCGTCCATGCGCCAGCGCCGGAATGCGGGCGTCAGATCGATTTCGGTGCCTTCCCATGCCAGAAGCGTGTGGCCAACGGCATCGCGCGCGACGTCGCGGATCAGCCCTTCGGTAAGGTCCATGATCTGGGTGTAGGTGGCGTACGCCTCGTACAGTTCGAGCATGGTGAATTCGGGGTTGTGCCGGGTGGACACGCCTTCGTTGCGGAAGTTGCGGTTGATCTCGTAGACCCGCTCGAGGCCGCCCACCACCAGTCGCTTGAGGTACAGCTCAGGCGCTACGCGCAGGTACAAGTCGAGATCGAGCGCATTGTGGTGCGTGACGAACGGTCGCGCGGTGGCGCCGCCGGGGATGTAATGCATCATCGGCGTTTCCACTTCGAGGAAGTTGCGCCGATCCAGCCACGAGCGGATCGCCCGCACGATGCGCGAGCGCAGCACGAACACGGCGCGCGATTCGGGCGAGACGATCAGGTCGACGTAGCGCTGCCGGTAGCGCTGTTCGACGTCGGCCAGTCCGTGCCACTTGTCGGGCAGCGGTCGCAATGATTTGGTGAGCAGGCGAATGGAAGATGCCTTCACCGAAAGTTCGCCGGTACGGGTACGCATGAGCACACCGCGCACGGCCACGATGTCGCCGACATCCCAGCCCTTGAAGGCTTCGTAGACGTCCTCGCCAACCGCGGCGCCTTGCAGGAACACCTGGATCCGCCCACTCATGTCCTGCAACTGCGCGAAGCTGGCCTTGCCCATCACGCGCTTTGCCATCATGCGGCCAGCGATGGCGACTTCGCGCGGAGCGCTTTCGAGCGCTTCGTTGCTCCAGCGATCGGCGTCGGCGAACTCCGTCTGGAGATCACCGGCGTAGTCGGAGCGGGTGGCGTCGTTCGGGAACGCAACGCCCTGCGCGCGCAACGCGGTGAGCTTGGCGCGACGCTCGGCGATCAGGTGGTTTTCGCTGGTGGCGGGGGTTTCGTTGCTGGTCATGAATGGCAAGTCCGGGCAGTTCGATGAAATGGTGTTGCGTCGGTGGCGCGCAAGCGCGCTTCAATAGAAGGTTGCCGCGAGATGGGGCGTGGCCTGCGAGTGGCCCCGCCTACGGACATCCGGCGTGGCACATCATGCCGCATCTGTCGCACGCAAGCGGTCTCCCACAAGAGCGGCTGTGGCTCATGGCTTTGGTGGGAGGCCGCTTGCGGGCGACGGGTGTTCGGCCAATGCAAGGCATTCGTCGGTCGCTACGCGACAACGCGCGCTACGCGAGCCACACCTTCGCTTCGCTCGGTCGCGCGCAAGCGCGCTCCCACAAAACCCAGTCTCGCTGCGGCTCCTGTGGCTTGCCGCATCCTTCACATCAATCCACCCGTTTGGCGCCGACTTCCAGCCCGGATTTCAGGCTCGCTTCCACGAATTCGTCGAGGTCGCCATCCAGCACTTTCTGCGTGTCCGTGCGCTCGATGCCGGTGCGCAGATCCTTGATGCGCGATTGATCGAGCACGTAGTTGCGGATCTGGCTGCCCCAGCCGATGTCGGACTTGGTGGCTTCGGTGGCGTCGCGCTCGGCATTGCGCTTCTGGATCTCCATCTCGTACAACTTGGCGGCCAGCATCTTCATCGCGGTATCGCGGTTGGCATGCTGGCTGCGGCCGGTCTGGCAGGCCACCACGATGCCCGATGGCACGTGGGTGATGCGGACTGCCGATTCGGTCTTGTTGACGTGCTGGCCGCCGGCGCCCGACGACCGGTAGACGTCGGTCTTGAGGTCGGCAGGATTGATCTGGATGTCGATGTTGTCGTCGACTTCCGGCGACACGAACACCGAGGTGAAACTGGTATGGCGGCGGTTGTCGGAGTCGAACGGCGACTTGCGCACCAGGCGGTGCACGCCGATCTCCGTCTTGAGCCAGCCGTAGGCGTAGTCGCCCTCGACGCGGAACGTGGCGGACTTGATGCCAGCCACTTCGCCGGCGCTCACTTCCATCAGTTCGGTCTTCCAGCCGCGACCTTCGCACCAGCGCAAATACATGCGCAGCAGCATCTCCGCCCAATCCTGCGCCTCGGTGCCGCCTGCGCCGGCCTGGATGTCCACGTAAGCATTGCTGGCGTCCATCTTGCCGGAAAACATGCGCCGGAACTCCAGCGCCTCGACGTCGCGCGCGTAGGCATCGACGTCGGCGATCACCGCATCGGCGGTGTCGGCATCGTTTTCGGACTCGGCGAGATCAAGCAACTCAACGGCGCCCTGCAGCGCGCCGCCCAGGCGTTCGATGTTCAGTACGTTCTTTTCCAGCGACGAACGCTCGCGACCCAGCGTCTGCGCGCGCTCGGGGTCGTTCCACACGTCGGGGTGTTCGAGTTCGCGGGTGACTTCTTCCAGACGCTCTTTCTTGGCGTCGAAGTCAAAGAAACCCCCTCAGCGCGTTCAACCGACCGCTGAGGTCGGCGATGCGCTGGCGGATCGGGTTGAGTTCAAGCATGGCGATGGATCGGCCTGATGGAAAAGCGTTGAAGGATAGCAGATGGTTGGGATTGGGGGCTCGATGGAGAGCCGGGACTCGATGAACAGCCGGGACTCGGGACTCGGGACTGGGGACTCGGAAAAGCCACAGCAAAAGCTCAAAGCAAGAGTTCGCAAGCTTGTAGTCCCGAGTCCCGAGTCCCGACGCTTCATGCCCCACACCAATGCCGCACGATCAACTGCACCTGCTCGCGTTCGCGGTAGCGGTCCACGGCAAGTTGATAGACCGCGCGAATGCGCTCGGGAGGTGGCGCGCCGGTCCAACCGTCGAAGTGGATGGCGTTGATGCGTTCGCTGCCGTCCTCGGGCAATAGCTCCATGCGCAGGTGGCGTTCGCCGACCACGCGCCAGGCGCCAACCGCGAACACGTTATCGAACTGCGGTTCGGGAAAGCCCTGCCCCCATGGCCCCGCCATCGCTAGCGCATGCGCCAGCGACACGTTGAATTCGTATGCCTGCAGCGGTCCGTCGCTGTCGATCTGCTGGGCCAGCAATGCGGGGTCGAGCATAGCGGCCGCGGTGGCGACGAACGCTTCGCGAAATGCCGCGAGTGCGTCGTGACGAAGACTCAGGCCGGCCGCCATCGCGTGGCCGCCGAAACGCTCGATCAATCCCGGATGCCGCGCATCGACCGCGGCCAGGGCGTCGCGGATGTGAAAACCGCGCACCGAGCGCGCCGAGCCACGCAGCGCCGCATCGGCTCCCGACGCCGTCCCCGTCACCTCCGGGTCGGCGGGAGCAAAGGCCAGCACCGGGCGGTTCACCCGATCCTTGATACGCGACGCCACCAGCCCCACCACGCCCGGGTGCCAACCCGGTTCATACAGGCACAAGGCGGCCGGCAAAGCCTCGCGATCCAGCGTGAGCGCGTCGGCCAGTCGCTCGGCCTCGTCCACCATCTGCTGCTGCACGGCGCGTCGTTCGGCGTTGATCCGGTCCAGCGTCGCGGCACTCTGCTGGGCTTGCATCGGCTCGTCGCTGAGCAGGCAGGCAATGCCCAGCGACATGTCTTCCAGGCGTCCGGCGGCGTTGATGCGCGGCGCCAGCGCGAAGCCGACATCGGTTGCGGTGAGGCGCTCTGCCTGGCGCCCGGAAACCGCGATCAATGCCTGCACGCCGGGATGCGCCAGCCCACGCCGGATGCGCGACAATCCGGCCGCCACCAACACACGATTGTTGCGATCCAGTGGCACCATGTCGGCGACCGTGCCGATCGCCACCAGGTCCAGCAACGGGGCCAGATCCGCCTGACCGCGTGGATCGCCGGCGGCGCGCAGCAAGCGACGCATCTCCAGCAGCAGGTAGAACACTACCCCTACTCCCGCCAGCGCCTTGCTGGGGAATCCATCGCCGTCGAGATTGGGATTGACGATGGCGTCGGCGGCCGGCAACTGTGCGCCCGGCAAGTGGTGGTCGGTGACGACCACTTGCCAACCGTGCGCCTTGGCCGCCGCCACACCGGCAACGCAGGCGATACCGTTGTCCACCGTCACCAGCACCTGCGGCTCCATCGCCACGAGATCGGCCACCAGTGCGGGCGACAAGCCATAGCCGTGCACCACCCGGTTGGGCACGCGAAAGCACACGTCGCGCGCGCCAAGCAGACGCAGGCCGCGCACGGCAACGGCGGTTCCGGTGGCGCCGTCGCAATCGAAGTCGCCGACCACCAGCACGCGCGCGTCGCGATCGATCGCGGCAAGCAGACAACGCGCGGCAGCGTCGATGCCGCCGAGCGAAGTCGGCGGCAGCAGGTGCGCGAGTTGCAGTTGCGCCTGGCTGTGGTCGCACACGCCACGCGCGGCCAGCACCCGGCACAGCGCATCGGGCCAGTCGGCTGGCCAACTGCCTGCAGCCGCCTCAGGTACTGGGCGGCGAACGATATGCGGAGTGCTCATGTGGGCGGGGTCATCAGGGGGTGGTGCATGCTAACGTCGCGCGCAAGCGCGCTCCCAGCAGGATTGGTGCTGGCGGCTGGGCTCGGCGGGTCGAGTGTCATGGGGAGCGTCGCCAGAACCGCCAGCGCTGCGCGGGGGTGAGCGCGAAACCGCTGCCGTCGGCGAAGTCCAACACGACACGCTCTACCCGCCCCGCGGACAACGCGCCCTGCAGCGGCAACAACCAGTCGCGCGCCAATCCTTGCGCATCGCGATGATGACGCAAGTCGATCAAGTCGGTAGCCACTGGCACGTCCGCGAATCCAGGTGGAAGTGACGCCGACGCGACGCCCGCCGCATGCGCAAACGCGCATAGCTCGATGTCGTCGCTGGCGATCACAGCGGCCTCGGTCGCGACCTGCTGCGGCAAGGTACCGGCGCCGAAGAACCACAGGCTGTTGACCGCCAGCCGCCCGCGGGCGCTGCGCTCAGCATTGAGCGGGTGGTTGTGCAGCACGATCTGCGCCTCGTTGAGCAGGGAGCGCCAGCGGCGTCCCTCGGGACCGGCGGGCAGCAGGTCGTGGATCTCGTCGCCCAGCGCACGCTCGGGAGCACAGAACGCCGGCAACGCACTGTCGCGCGGCAGGCGCAGGTACCAGCGTTCCGGTGTGGGCGCCGACAACGCCCAACCGGCGTCGTCGAACAACGGTTGCAGCGCGCGCAGCAGCGTATCGGCCTGCGCACGGTCCAGGCCCAGCGCACCGCAGGCAAGCAAGCGCACTGCGGTCAGGTCGGCGCGTACGTGCGCGGGGTCGGCGCGTACCCAGGCGTGCTCGCCAGCATCGCCGGCTTCCATCTGCCGGGTCAGTGCCGCCAGCGGCCAGCCCGACGGCACGACCGAAAACTGCCGCTGCAATTGCGCCTGCTCGCCGGGCTCGGCATTGGGCAGACGGTCGGCGCGGGCCAGCCACCGCGCCACTGCGGCGCCGGCGGCCAGCGATGGCAGGCGCTCTCGCGACGGTAGCAGCAGGCGGACGGTCAACTCTGGTAACGGACCGAGACGATTTCGAATTCGCGCTTGCCGGCAGGCGCATCGATGGTGATGGCGTCGCCCTCGCTCTTGCCGATCAACGCACGCGCGACCGGCGAGGAGATCGAGAGCAGACCGGTCTTGATGTCCGACTCCAGATCGCCAACGATCTGGTAGAGCACAGTCTCGTCGGTCTCCACATCGCACAATTCCACCTGCGCACCGAACACCACGCGCGAACCGGCGTTGAGCTTGCTCACGTCGATCAATTGCGCGTGCGAGAGCACCGATTCGAGCTCCTTGATGCGGCCTTCGATGAAGCCCTGTTGCTCGCGCGCCGCGTGATACTCGGCGTTCTCCTTGAGATCGCCGTGCGCACGCGCTTCGGCGATGGCCTGGATGACGTTGGGACGATCGACCGACTTGAGCCGGTCCAGTTCGTCGCGCAGGCGCTGAGCGCCGGTTACGGTCAACGGGGGCCTCATGGTTGCAACTCCTTGTGCAATTCCTGCAGTGCGTGCACCGACCCGGTACCCCGATGATCCAGCGAGTTCACCAACGCGCGCGCGCCGGATACGGTGGTGGAATAGGTGACACGTTGCTGCAGCGCCTCGCGGCGGATGGAAAACGAATCGGCAATCGCCTGCTTGCCTTCGGTGGTGTTGACGATGTAAACGATGTCGCCGTTCTTGATCAGATCGACGATGTGCGGGCGCCCCTCGTTTACCTTGTTGATGCGCTCGCAGGCCAGACCATGCTCGTGAAGGAAGCGCGCGGTACCCGCGGTCGCCACCAGGGCGAAGCCGCGTCGCAGCAATTCCCGCGCCACCGGCAGCACCCGCAGTTTATCCGGATCGCGCACCGAAACAAACGCCTTGCCCGGCGTCAGCGCCTTGATGCCGGCCGCCTCCTGGGCGCGCGCGAAAGCCTGCGGAAAGGTCGGCCCCACGCCCATCACCTCGCCGGTGGAGCGCATCTCGGGACCTAGGATCGGATCGACGTTGAGAAACTTGGCGAACGGGAAGATCGCTTCCTTCACCGAGAAGTAATGCGGCACCACTTCACGGGTAACGCCCTGCGCGGCCAGCGTCTGTCCAACCATGCAGCGCGCCGCCACCTTGGCTAGCGCCACGCCAGTGGCCTTGGACACGAAGGGCACCGTCCGCGAGGCGCGCGGATTGACTTCCAGCAGGTAGATGCGCTCGGCGCCGGCGCTGTCGGTCTGGATCGCGAACTGGGTGTTCATCAGGCCGATCACTTTCAGTTCGCGCGCCAACAGCGTCACCTGCTCGCGCAGACGATCCTGGGTGGCGGCCGACAGCGAGTACGGCGGCAGCGAGCAGGAGGAATCGCCCGAATGCACGCCAGCTTCCTCGATGTGCTCCATGATGCCGCCGATCAGCACTTTGCCGTCGGTATCGGCGATCACGTCGACGTCCACTTCCACTGCGTTGTCGAGGAAGCGGTCGAGCAGCACCGGCGAGGACTCGGAGACGCGCACCGCTTCGCGGATGTAGCGTTCGAGGTCGGCATCCGAATACACCACTTCCATGGCGCGCCCGCCCAACACGTAACTGGGACGCACCACCAGCGGGTAGCCGATCTCTCGCGCCAGCGCCACCGCTTCCTCGGCGCGACGGGCGATGCGGTTGGGCGGCTGCAGCAGCGCCAAGCGCTCGACCAGCTTCTGGAAGCGCTCGCGGTCCTCGGCCAGATCGATGGAATCGGGCGAGGTGCCGATGATCGGCGTACCCGCCGCCTCCAATCCCTGCGCCAGCTTGAGCGGAGTCTGACCGCCGTACTGCACGATCACGCCGACGGGTTTCTCCAGGTCGACGATCTCCAGCACGTCTTCCATCGTCAGCGGCTCGAAGTACAGGCGGTCGGAGGTGTCGTAGTCGGTGGAGACGGTCTCCGGGTTGCAGTTGACCATGATGGTCTCGTAACCGTCTTCGCGCAGGGCCAGCGCCGCGTGTACGCAGCAGTAGTCAAACTCGATGCCCTGACCGATGCGGTTCGGGCCGCCACCGATGACCATGATCTTGTCGCGGTTGGTGGGGTTGGCCTCGCACTCCTCGTCATAGCTGGAGTACATGTAGGCGGTGTTGGTGGCGAACTCGGCGGCGCAGGTATCGACCCGCTTGTAGACCGGGAAGATGTTGTGGCGGGCACGCAGCTTGCGCACTTCCCCTTCGGCCACGCCGAGGATCTTGGCCAGACGGGCGTCGGCAAAGCCCTTGCGCTTGAGGGCGCGCAGGAAGTCGGCATCGAGGCCGGCCATGCCACGCTCTTTCACCTGCTCTTCGAGTTTGACCAGCTCTTCAATCTGCACCAGGAACCAGGGGTCAATCTTGGTCAGCTTGAACACGCCGTCCATGGAGAGACCGGCGCGGAAGGCATCGGCGATGTAGAAGATACGCTCGGCGCCGGCATCCTGCAGCTCGTGGCGGATGCGGGTCAGGGAGTCAGGGGCGTTCAGGTCAACCATGGGGTCGAAGCCGGTCTTGCCGGTCTCGAGGCCGCGCAGCGCCTTGTGCAGGGACTCCTGGAAGTTGCGGCCGATGGCCATCACTTCACCGACGGACTTCATCTGGGTGGTCAGACGGTCGTTGGCGCCGGCGAACTTCTCGAAGTTGAAGCGCGGCACCTTGGTGACCACGTAGTCGATGGCCGGCTCGAAGGAGGCCGGGGTGCGACCGCCGGTGATGTCGTTCATCAGCTCGTCCAGGGTGTAACCGATGGCGAGCTTGGCGGCGATCTTGGCGATGGGGAAGCCGGTCGCCTTGGAGGCCAGCGCAGAGGAGCGCGACACCCGCGGGTTCATCTCGATGATGACCATGCGGCCATCTTTCGGGTTGATGCCGAACTGGACGTTGGAGCCACCGGTCTCGACGCCGATCTCGCGCAGCACCGCCATGGAGGCGTTGCGCATCAGCTGGTACTCCTTGTCGGTCAGCGTCTGGGCTGGCGCGACCGTGATGGAGTCACCGGTGTGGATGCCCATGGGGTCGAAGTTCTCGATGGCGCAGACGATGATGCAGTTGTCGT
>JANRIF010000206.1:0-8280 GCA_033765245.1 Lysobacteraceae bacterium | reverse complement strand
GACTGGGGACTCGGAAAAGCTAAAGGCAAAAGCTCAATGCGAAAGTTCGCAAGCTTGTAGTCCCGAGTCCCGAGTCCCGAGTCCCGAGTCCCGAGTCCCGAGTCCCGAGTCCCGAGTCCCGAGTCCCGAGTCCCGAGTCCCGAGTCCCGGCCCCTCAAACCGTCAACAACAAAAACTCCCGCTCCCACGAGCTGATCACGCGCAGGAAAGTCTGGTATTCGCGGTTCTTCACTGCGGCGTAGGCGCGTACGAAGCGGGCGCCGAGCACTTCGTGCAGGGCATCGGCGTCGCGCAGCCATTCCAGCGATTCTTCCAGCGAGCGCGGCAGGTCCTGGCCCAGGGTCTTGGCGCTGATGGTGAGCGGTTCGGTGGGCAGCAGCTTTTCCTTGATGCCGAGATAGCCGCAGGCCAGGGTGGCTGCCATCGCCAGATAGGGGTTGGCGTCGGAACCGGCGAAGCGGCTCTCCACGCGCGTGTTCTCGGGCGTATCCATCGGCACCCGCAGACCGCAGGTGCGATTGTCGTAGCCCCATTGCACGTTGATCGGCGCCACTTCGCCGGTGGCCAGCCGCCGGTAGGAGTTGACGTTCGGCGCCAGCAGCGCCATCGCCATCGGAATGTATTTCTGCAGGCCGCCCAGGTAGTGCATGAACATCTCGCTGTGCTGCCCCGGCTTGTCGCCCATGAACAGGTTGGTGCCGGACTCGGCATCGACCAGGCTCTGGTGGATGTGCATGGCGCTGCCGGGCTCGTTGCTCATCGGCTTGGCGAGGAAGGTGGCGTAGATGCCGTGGCGCATCGCCGCTTCGCGCATGGCGCGCTTGAACAGGAACACCTGGTCGGCGCGCGACAGCGGGTCGGCGTGCTGGAAGTTGATTTCCAACTGCGCGGCGCCGCTTTCATGGATCAGGGTGTCGACGTCCAGCTCCATCGCGTCGCAGAAGTCGTACATCAGATCGAGGATCGGGTCGAACTCGTTGACCGCATCGATGGAGTACGACTGCCGCGCGGTTTCCGGGCGCCCGGACCGGCCGGCCGGCGGCTGCAGCGGCAGATCGGGATCGGTGTTGCGCTGGACCAGGAAGAACTCCACCTCGGGAGCGACGATCGGAGCGATTCCCAACCCTTCGTACATCGAAAGCACCCGGCGCAGCACGTTGCGCGGCGCCAGCTCGTGCGGGCGGCCGTCGCGCGTGTAGCAATCGTGGATCACCTGCGCGGTGGGGTCGGTGGCCCAAGGCACCATGCGTACGGTGTCCGGGTCGGGGCGCAGATACATGTCGGAATCCGACGGCGACACCAGCTCGTCGTATTCGTCGGGAAAGTCGCCGGTGACGGTAGTGACGAAGATGCCTTCGGGCAGGCGAGTGCCGTAATCGTGCGAGAACTTGGGGGCGGGAATGATCTTGCCGCGCGCATTGCCGGTCATGTCCGGCACCAGGCATTCCACCTCGGTGATGCGCCGCTCCTTGAGCCAGCGCTTGAGCGAACTCTCCTGCGCTTCCTGCTCGCGGGCGACGCGCGTACTTCGTTTCTTGGCCATGATGCTCAAATCCGTTGTTGCATGCGCCGACGGCAGGCATCGGCGAACGCATGAAAAATGGCTACGTAGAAGGGGTTTTCCGACACCTTCCACTCCGGATGCCATTGCACCGCCAGCAGGAAGGTATCGGGTGAATCCAGGCGCACCGCCTCGACCAGGCCGTCCGGCGCCGTGGCTTCCACCAGCAGCCCCGCGCCGACGTCACGGATACCCTGCCCATGCAGGGAATTCACCATCACCTCGGCAGCGCCAGCCAGCCGCTGCAGCAACCCACCCTCGCTCAGCCGAATTGCGTGGGCGGGGCCATATTGCTGGTCCAGCGGGGCGTCCTTGTCTTCGCGGTGATCGGCGTATCCGGGCTCCTCGTGCACCTTCTGGTACAGCGTGCCGCCCAGCGCCACGTTCACTTCCTGCAGGCCGCGACACAGCGCCAACACCGGCACCTTGTGGGCGATGGCGGCACGCACCAGGCCCAAGGTGTTGGCGTCACGCGCGGGGTCGTGCAGATTGCCTTCGTAGCTGGGTTCGTCGCTGTAATGGTGCGGCTCGATGTTGCTGGGTGAGCCGGTCAGAATCAGGCCGTCGAGTTCGTCCAACAGCGCGGGCCAATCGAGCGCCGGCTGCAGCGAAGGAACCAGCAGCGGCAGCGCCCCGGCCGCGGTCGCCGCTGCGGCAACGTACTTTTCACCGACGCAGTGGAAGGGGTGCGCCCCAAGCATCCGACGATCCGACGGCAAACCGACCAGGGGGGCGCGACGCATAGGCAAACCAGACGATGACGATGCGCCCGACACTACTCCGGCCGTTCGATTTTATCAACAGGCGTTGCCGCCTTTCGCACACCCAGCTTGTGCTGCAGCGCCGCACGAAACCGCCATGGCTGGCCCGCTGCGGCGCCCCCGCCGCTGCCGCGCGCGCGCGGCGCCCGGTCGTTTCGTTGAGTATTTTTTACACTCCCAAAGACCTCTGCTAGTATCCGATCATCTCTCGCCCGACCCCGTGATCATGAGCCAGCACCGCCTGCCGCCGCCCGATGCCGCCACTCTCTCGCAGATGCCCGAGTGCGCTGCGATCGACCTGATCCTGCCCGACATGAACGGCCTGCTGCGCGGCAAGCGCATCACCGGCGACGCACTGGAGAAGGTGTATGCCGATGGCGTGTGCCTGCCGATGTCGCTGATCGCCACCGACATCACCGGCAACACGGTGGAGGAGACCGGCCTGGGCTATGACATCGGCGATGAAGATCGCATCTGCCGTCCGGTGCCCGGCTCGCTGCGGCCGGTGCCATGGCAAGCGCGGCCGATGGCGCAACTGCTGCTGACGATGGAGGACGCCAAGGGCGGCACGTTTGCCGCCAACCCGCGCGAAGTGCTCAAGCGAGTGGTGCAACGTTTCGCCGAGCGCGGCCTTACCCCGGTCGTGGCGGTCGAGCTGGAGTTCTACCTGCTCGACGGCGAACTGGGCGCCAACGGCCGCCCCAGGACCTCGCGCAACCCCGCCACCGGCGAGCGCAACACCACCACGCAGGTCTACTACCTGCAGGACCTCAACGATTACCAGCGTTTCACCGACGCGGTGGCTGATGCCTGCACGGCGCAGCAGATTCCCGCCGATACCGCCGTGGCCGAGTACGCGCCGGGCCAGTTCGAGATCAACCTCAAGCACCGCAACGACGCAGTGCTGGCCTGCGACGACGCGATGTACCTCAAGCGCGCGATCAAGGCAATCGCCGAGCAGCAGGGCATGATCGCCAGTTTCATGGCCAAGCCGTTCGTGGATCAGGCCGGCAGCGGCACCCACATCCACGTCAGCGTGCTCGACCGCGACGGCAAGAACATCTTCGCTTGCACCCCGGATGCCCCGGCGGACACGCTGCGCCACGCCATCGGCGGCCTGCAACAGGTATCGAGCGACTGCATGCTGATGTTCGCGCCGCATGCCAACAGTTACCGCCGTTTCGTGCTCAACGCATTCGTCCCGCTCAACGACTGCTGGGGTTTCAACAACCGCACCGTGGCGATGCGCATCCCGCACAGCAACGAGGCGAACGTGCGCATCGAACACCGCATCGCCGGCGCCGACGCCAACCCCTACCTGGTCACCGCCGCCGTGCTCGCCGGCATCCTGCACGGGCTCGAACGCCAGCCCGATCCGGGCGCACCGATCGTCGGCAATGCCTACGAGCAGACCGAGCCGCGCACCCTGTTCTGGCGCGACACGATCCAGGACTTCATGGCCAGCGACTTCATCGCCGATGCCTTTGGCAGCGAGTTCCGCCACATCTACGGGCAGCAGAAGCTCAAGGAAATGTGCAGCTTCAATCGCGAAGTCACCGATCTCGAGTACGCGTGGTACCTGCGGCCGGTGTGATGGCTCGGACGCCGGGCGCCCGCGTCGTCGCAACGGAGCAGTTCGACATGCCGCAACACTCGCAACATCCCGCATCCTGGTACGCCGCCAGCGCCCAGCCCGCACCGGACCACCCGCGCCTTGAAGGCACGCAGCGGACGGATGTCTGCGTGCTCGGCGCCGGGCTGACCGGCCTCAGCACCGCACTGGAACTGGCCGAAGCCGGCTACCAGGTCACCGTGCTGGAAGCCGAGCGTGTCGGCTGGGGCGCCTCGGGTCGCAACGGCGGCCAAGTGATCTTTGGCTTCGGTTGCGGCGAAGGCAAGCTCGAAGCGCTGGTAGGACGTGCCGATGCGCGGCGTCTGTTCGACTGGTCGCTGGAAGGCGTGCGCCTGCTGCGTGAGCGGATCGCGCAATACGGAATTGACTGCGACTGGCGCGATGGTCACGCCCATGTCGCCATCCGCCCGCGCCACGTCGCCGAACTTACCCACTGGCAACGCGAACTCGCCGAACACTACGACTATCCGCTGACGTGGTGGGGCCGCGAACAATTGCGCGCCACCCTCGCCTCCGAACGTTATCTCGGCGCGTTGTACGACACCCGCTCCGGCCATCTGCATCCGCTCGATTACACGCTCGGCGTGGCACGCGCCGCGGTCGCGGCGGGCGTACGCATCTGCGAGCGCAGCCCGGTGCTGCGCATGGAACATGGCACGCAGCCAGTGCTGCACACCGCGCACGGCAGCGTGCGCTGCGATTTCGCGGTGCTGGCCGGCAATGCCCTGGTCAAAGGCATCGCGCCGGCGCTCGACCGCAAGATCATGCCGGTGGGCACCTACATCGGCGCCACCGCGCCGCTGGGGGCCGAGCGTGCACGCGCGCTGATCGGCAACGACATGGCCGCCGCCGACATGAACTGGGCGCTGGATTATTTCCGACTGAGCGCCGACCACCGGCTGCTGTTCGGCGGCCGCGCCAGCTATTCCAACCTGCAGCCGCCCAACCTGCGCGCGGTGATGCGCGCGCGCATGCGCCGGGTGTTCCCGCAACTGCGCGAGCTCGATTTCGAGTACCTGTGGGGCGGCGTGATCGACATCAGCCGCAACCGCGCGCCGCACTGGGGGCGACTGCGCGACAACGTCTATTTCGCGCAGGGCTTCTCCGGCCACGGGGTTGCCGCGACCGGCCTCGCCGGCAGGGTGATCGGCGAGGCGATCCGCGGCCAAGCCGAACGCCTGGATGCGTTTGCGCGCATCCGCCACCGCGACTTCCCCGGCGGCCGCACGCTACGTACGCCGCTGTTGGTCGCCGCGATGGCGTGGTTCAAGCTGCGCGACGCGCTGTGGTGAGCGTGCCTGACGGCATTCAATCGAGGCGATACGAGAGCGCCACCCCGAGCCGCCACTGATCGGGATCCCCTCCCCTACGCACCACCGGGCTGTCGCGGGCATCAGCGGTAAGGCGGGTATAGGCCAGTTGCCAGTAGACGCCCCAGCGCCGCGTGAACTGGAAGTTCATTCCGGTTGACGCCGATACCTGATAAATGCCGGACTTGGCCTCGAACGCCGGCAGGCCGCTGGCGAGCGCGCCGCTCGCATCGACGCCGAATTGCGTGTCCATGAATCCGTCGCTCGCATACACGGTGCCCAGATGGACCATCGCGCGCGCGCGTCGCGACAGCGCAGTGCTGTAGTCCAGGCCCAGATCGAGCGTATAGCCGCTGTAGACGCCGCCGATGTCGACCGCCGTGCCCAGCGAAACCGATACCGCATCGGACTTGTTGAATACACCGCCAAAGCGGCGGCCGAGGAAGGCGCCCACTTCGACCGTCCCGGCGATGTCGGGAAGCCGGTCCACGGCATCGTTCTTGACGTCGTGACGGCCCGGCACGTAGGTCGAGGCGATACCGCCGACCCACTTGCCGGCACTGCGCAGCTCCAGAAAATCCGCCTTCAGCGAGAGTCCCTGCCACGTGTAGCGCACGTCGTCGACGCGGTAAGTGGCGTACCCGAAAGGCGACAATCGATAGTCGCGCGAACCCTGGTAGTCGGGGCGTGTACCGACCCCCAGCGCGACAAAATCACGTCCGCGCCCCGGTTGCGGCGCAGGTGTGGCGTTCTCAGCTGCGGAAGCCGTCGCGACTTGCGCCAAGCAGGCCGCGGCCAGCGCGATCCAACGCATTGCTCGATGCTCCGATTGCCGTTCTCGTGCCGCCTACATGGTTTGCGTGGGTTTGTCGGAATTGAGAATACCTGCCAACAGGGTTTCGATCTTGCCCCGTACCGCTTCGCCCTCGTTGGTGTCGGCGAACTGCACGCCGATGCCGGCGACACGATTGCCTTGCGCACCCGGCGGCGTTACCCAGATCACTTTGCCCGCCACCGGCAGACGCTCCTTGTCCTCCAGCAGTGTCACCAGCAGGAACACCTCATCGCCGATGAAATAGCGTTTGGTGGTCGGTACGAACACCCCGCCACCCTTCACGAACGGCATGTAAGCGCTGTACAGCGCGTTCTTGTCTTTGATCGCCAGCGACAGGATGCCTTGTCGCGCGCCTGGGCCTGCCATGCCTGCCTCCTCGGTTACAAGCCGCCATGCGGCGGTACATCATGCGCCAATCGCAACGTCCGCTCCTGCATCAACGCGGCCGCCACGGCCCGCCGCGCCGGCGCCGATCGAACGGCCAGCGTCCTCGCCAATACTGGATCAGCCCGAAGCCGAACAGCATGCCGCCCAGGTGCGCGAAGTGGGCAATACCCGGCTGCCCGCCGGTCATGCCCATGAACAACGCCAGCACGCCGAAGACGATCACCAAGGTACGCGCTTGCATCGGAACCGGCGGAATCAGCAGCATCACCCGCTGGTGCGGGAACAACATGCCATAGCCGAGCAGCAAGCCGTACACACCGCCGGAAGCGCCCAGCGTGGGATACGGCGGCATTCCCGCACCGGTGGCCCAGGCCCCGACCAGCAACTGAACCAAGCCGGCACCGACCACGCAGGTCAGGTAGAAGGTGAGATAGCGGCGCGGCCCCCACACGTACTCCAACTGCGCGCCGAACATCCACACCGCCAGCATGTTGAAGAAGATGTGCGAAATCCCGCCGTGCAAGAATCCATAGGTAAGCAACTGCCATGGCATGAACAGCGAACCGACCTGCCCATCGCCGAGCGGGTAGTCGCCCAACGGCCACAGCATCAACCCGGAAAACGCCTGCGGGTCGAGCGCGCTCTGCAACAGAAAGGCGATGCCGTTGGCCCATAGCAGCGCGCTGGTCATCGGAGGCAACTGGGGATTCATGGAAGCGTCCGTTGGAAGTACGGCCTATGATAGCCCGAGCGTCGTTGCGTTCGGCCGGTCGCGATCGGCGCCAGCTCACTCATCGCGGCGCGGCCCACAGCGCCGCGTCCAGACTGGTGCAGCGCGCCGGCATCCGCACCCTGCCATCCATCACGATCACGCCTTCTGCCTGCAGCCGCCGCGCCTGCTCGACGAATCCGTCGGAGCCGGGCGCGAATGCAATGCGACCATCGGCGCGCAACACCCGATGCCATGGCAACGCCAGTTCGCCCGCGTGCGCCAGCACCCGCGCCACCAGACGCGCACGCCCAGGCAATCCGGCGCGTCGCGCGACTTCGCCATAGGCCGCCACTTCACCCACGCGCAGCGCGCGGACGGCTTTGACGATGGCGCTCTCGGCGGCAGACAAGGGACGCATTGGCGACTAGGATAATGGCAATCCCGCAACGGAATCGGCCATGCGCAACTTCGAGCAAATCCGCACCCACACCCTTGGTGCCTATCGGGTGACCACCAACGAGCCGTTCCTGCTGTGCATCGAGTTGTCGCTCGCGAACGGCACGCGGCACCAGAGCCTGTTCCTGTCCGAGATCGAAGACGAGGACGGCCGCCACTACCTGCGCTTCAGCACCGCAGTGGCACCGATCACCGGGCTCGACGCCAAACGCGCGTTGCGCTTCAACTGGGAAAGCCACACCGGCTACCTGGCGGTGAGCGATCTGGACGGCGTGCCATACCTGCACCTGTGCGAAAACCGCCCCTACGCAATCCTCTCCGCTGCGGAAATCGATCGCCTGATCCTGGAACTGGGCGGCGTGGGCGACCGCATGGAAAGCCAGCTCTCGGCGGGGGGCGATTTGTTGTAGCGGGACTCGGGACTCGGTCGCTGCGCGACATCGCCGGCTGCGCCGGCTACGCCTTCGCTTCACCGCTGCGCGGTTTCGCTCGGTCGGGACTCGGGATTCGGTCGCTACGCGACATCGCCGGCTGCGCCGGCTACGCCTTCGCTTCACCGCTGCGCGGTTCGCTCGGTCGGGACTCGGGACTCGGGACTCGGGACTCGGGACTCGGGACTCGGGAC
>JANRIF010000195.1:0-12602 GCA_033765245.1 Lysobacteraceae bacterium | reverse complement strand
TCGTTGAGCAGGCCCTTGGTGGTGAAGTCGAAGGTGGCGCAGGCGCCGGCGGTGGCGTCGATCCAGTTCATCAGCTCCTGGCGATGCGGGTTGACGTCGTTGAGGTTGAGGTTGGACCAGATCTCGCCGACGCAGAAATCCGGATTCCAGGCGTCGTGGTACTCCTTGGCGTAGCTGGCGGCGTAGCCCTTGGAGAAGTCGTAGCGGATGCCGGTGAAGCCGACGCTCTTGAGCTTGGTGCTGATCCAGCTCTTGATGTCGCTGCGCACGAAGAACTGGCTGTGGTCGATGTCGCGCCCGGCGCTGAAGCCGGTGCCGCTGTCGGAGTTGCCGCAATGGCCGGCCCACTCGTCGTTGCTGACGACGGCGCTGCAACCCCAGTTGGGATTGGTGAAGTCGGCCCAGTCGGTGGTGCCGACGCGATGGTTGACGACGACGTCGGCGATGCTCTTGATGCCGCGCCCGTTGAGCGCGGTGATGGCGTTGCGCAGGTCGGTTTCGCTGCCGTAGAACGAGTTGAGCAGGTTGAGCTGGCGCGGCAGGTAGCCCTCGCGTGCTGCGGAATCGGTCGGCGGCGGGAACCAGACGTGGGTGATGCCGAGGTCTTGCAGGTCCGCCGCCTTGCCGCTGATGCGGCCGTACCAGTTGGGGCCGCTGTAATTGGCGGAATTCCAGTGGAAGCCTTGCATCACGATGGCAGTGCTGGAGGCATTCTGTTGGGTGGCGGCCTGGGCGGCGCTGGTGCAGGCGGCGAGAGCGGCTACCATCGTTGCGATTCGGGTTGTCGTTTTCATACAGATAATCCTCGGCAGATGCGGCGCAGGGCGACGCCGTCCAGGACGTGCGCGGGCGCTGCGGGTACATGGCGATTGGATGCGCGTCGAAGCAACCCCCTCCCAACCTCCCCCTGCGATGCTGCGCATCGCAGGGGGAGGGGTAATTCGGGCGCTTCCTTGGCTACTTCGCGATCAACAGCAACAGCGAGCGTGGGTTCACGCCATACACAGTGAACTCGCCGCCGATGAAGGCTTCCGAGCCGGGCACGACCACCGTGTTGGCGCCCTCGTTCCAGGGCGCGGTGTCGGTGACGCGGTACCAGTTCTTGCCGGCGCCCGGCCAAGGCAGAGTGAAGTTCACCAGGCTCGACCAGCCGTTGTAGGCCACGTAGATGGCGCTGGCGGTGTCGCCGAACTCGGTGCCGTCGATGCGCCAGGCGATGGCGTGGTTGCTGGTGCTGGTGAAGTAGGCGCTGTCGGCCTGATTGCCGTCGGGCTTGAACCAGCGCAACTGCTCCATCACGTTGCCGTTGTTGTCTACGCCGGAATAGAAGTTGGCCGGACGCAGCGCCGGGTGCGCCTTGCGGAAGGCGATCAGACGGGTTGCGTAAGTCTGCTGGTTGGTTTCGATGCTGCTGCGGGTCCAGAACAACCAGTTGGCGGCGGAGTCGAGGTTGTAGACGTTGTTGTTGCCGAACTGGGTGCGCAGCACTTCGTCGCCGCCGGTGATCATCGGCACGCCAGCACTGAGCATCAGGAACGCCAGGCCGGTGCGCGCGGCGCTGCGTTGATTGCTGCCCACGCCGCCCTGGTCCCAACTGTTGTTGTTGTCGTCGCCGCCATCGGACGGGCCGTACGGCCAGGGCTGGTTGTTCTGCTTGTTGTTGTAGGCATACAGGTCGTTCAGGGTGAAGCCGTCGTGCGCCACCATGAAGTTGACCGAGTGCCAGGGCTTGCGGCCGTCGTCACCGTAGAGGTCGGAGGAACCGGCGAAGCGGTTGGCAAGTTCGCCCATCGTCACCACGTCCACGCCCAGCTTGTTCTGCTTCTTGCGCAGCGAGTCGCGATAGATGCCGTTCCATTCGGCCCAGCCGGCGGGGAAGCCGCCCACCTGGTAGGAATTGCCGCCGATGGCCCAGGGTTCGGCGATCAGGTCGAGGCCGCTGCCGCCGCCGGCCGGACGCGGTGGCAGTTCGGCGACGATGCGGTTGAGCGCGTTGCCGGCATCGGTCTTGCTGAAGTTGAAGCAGCCGTGCTGGCAGGTGTTGCCCAGCACCGAGGCCAGATCGAAGCGGAAACCGTCCACACCCAGCGTATCGCGCCAGTAGGCCAGCGAATCGACGATCAGGTTCTGCGCGATGGTGTTGCGGGTGTTGTAGTTGCCGCCGACGCCGGTGTTGTCCCAGGAGAACTTGAGGTCGCTGGTGAGCGAGTAGTAGGTCGGGTTGTCGAGCCCGCGCCAGGACTGGATGTTGTACACGGTGAGTCCGTCGGTACCGCCCCAGGCGCCGCCTTCACCGGTGTGGTTGTAGACCACGTCGATGTAGACCTTGATGCCGGCATCGTGGAATGCCTTCACCATCGCCTTCCATTCGCGCGTGGGGCCGCCCGCGGCCTTGTCCGAGGAATAGCGGCGATCCGGCGCGAAGTAGTTCAGGGTCATGTAACCCCAGTAGTTGTCGCCGGTGGTGGAGTTGGGGTCCACCTCGTTGGTGTCGTTCTGGGTCTCCTGCACCGGCAGGAATTCCACCGCGGTGACACCGAGGCTGGCGAGGTAGCTGGCCTTGAGCGCGGCGCCGGCATAGGTGCCGCGCAGATTGCTGGCGATGCTGGTGTCGCTCTTGGTGAGGCCGCGCACGTGAACTTCGTACACCACGTCGTCCTTGAGCGCGCGCGTGGGCTTGGTGCCATTGGAGGTGGTGATCGGCGCCAGCACCAGACCCTTGGGTGCGCACGCGCCGCTGTCCTTGTTGCGATGGGTGGCGCCGCTGGCGTAGATGGTGCCGTCGAGGCAGGTCGGGGTGTTGGGGTCCTGGCTGATCTCGACCGCATACGGATCGATCAGCAGTTTGTTGGGGTTGAAGCGGTTGCCGCTGGCGTCGATGTCGGTGATGAAGCCGGTACCGCTGCCCTTGGTCCAACTGCTGTTGTAGGGCCAGTTCGGGCCCCAGGCGCGGTAGCCGTAATAGACCGTGCCGGTGATGCCATAGGTGTTCTTGAGGGTGGACACCGATGCCGTCTTGGACCAGACGTTGCTGGCGTCCTTGGTGAGCACGTAGCGCACCACTTCCTGCGCGCCAGACGGGGTCTTGTAGAGGAACACCTCGATGCGGGTGGCGCGCGAGGAATACACCCGGAAGGTAATGTTGGCCTGGGTGGCGTCGTATTTGGCGCCGAGGTTCTGGGCGTTGATGGCGGCCTGCGCACCGGGTGCGACCGCAACCATCAGGGTGAAGGCAAGTAATAGGCAGCCGCTGACGCGGCCGCAGTGACGCAGCAAGGTGTGCATGGCGCTTTCCCTCCCAGGAAGTCGATGTGGCGCTGGCGCCGCGGTTGCTCCCGCCATTCATGCGATGGCTTCGGTACGTCCGACGGCGTTTTGCGCTGGTCGACTATGCTCCCCGCAGGCATTATTGGGCGTGCTCTGGCGCACCTTTGCATTCGTATTCATTGGCGATCGGTCGCGGCGGTCGCGGCGAGCATTGCTGCGGCAGCCCGCAGGCAATCGCTCAGCCACCCGCGATTCCCTCGACCGCCCGCGGCTGCGAGAATGGCGCATGAATGCCTTCTCGAACTTGAAACTCTCCCCCGCACTGACGCAGGGACTGGACGCGCTGGGCTACACGCAGATGACCCCGGTGCAGGCGCAGGGCCTGCCGCCGATCCTGGCCGGACGCGACCTGATCGCGCAGGCACCTACCGGCAGCGGCAAGACCGCTGCGTTCGGGCTGGGCCTGCTGCAACGGCTGGACGTGTCGCGCATCCGCGCACAGGCGCTGGTGCTGTGCCCTACACGCGAGCTGGCCGACCAGGTCGCCAAGGAAATCCGCAAGCTCGCTACCGGCATCCCCAACCTCAAGGTGCTGCTGCTCACCGGCGGCATTTCGTTGCGACCGCAGCTCGCCTCGCTGGCGCAGCACCCGCCGCAGGTGGTGGTAGGCACGCCCGGCCGGATCCAGGAATTGTTGCGCCAGCAGGCACTGGACCTCGCAGGCGTGCGCACGCTGGTGCTGGACGAGGCCGACCGCATGCTCGACATGGGCTTCGAGGAGGAAATCCGCGAGATCGCCGGCAAGCTCGACCGCAACCGGCAAACCCTGCTGTTCTCGGCGACCTGGCCGCCCGCCATCGATGCGATCGCGCGTTCGTTGATGCGCGATCCGGCGCAGGTGACGGTGGCGGCGGCGGTGGAGCAGCCGGTGGTCGAGCAGATCTTCCACGAGGTCGAAGCGACCCAGAAGCCGGCCGCGCTGGCGGCGCTGCTGCTGGCACATCGCCCCGAGTCGGCGGTGGTGTTCTGCAACATGCGCCGCGATACCGAGGAACTTGCCGGTGCGCTGAACGCGCTGGGCTTTGCGGCGCTGACCCTGCACGGCGACATGGAGCAGCGCGACCGCGACGAGACCCTGCTGCGCTTCGCCAACGGCAGTTGCAACCTGCTGCTGGCCAGCGACGTGGCGGCACGCGGGCTCGACATCAAGCAACTGGCGGCGGTGATCAATTACGAACTGCCGACCGACCCCGACGTGTACCTGCACCGTATCGGCCGCACCGCGCGCGCCGGGCGCGGCGGCCTGGCGCTGAGTCTGGTCGGTGCGCGCGAGATGCCGCGCGCGCATGCGCTGCTGGACCGGTATCCCGGCCTGATCCGCTGGGCCAGGCTGGAGCCGTTGCGGGCGCGGCCCGCGAACGTGCCGCAGGCGGGCATGGCGACGCTGTGCATCGATGCCGGCAAGACCGACAAACTTCGCGCTGGCGATATCCTCGGCGCGCTCACCGGCGAGGCCGGGCTGCCGGGCGACGCGATCGGCAAGATCGACATCTTCCCGACCCGCTCCTACGTCGCGATCCGCCGCGACCTGATGCCGCAGGCGCAGCAGCGTCTGAACACCGGCAAGATCAAGGGCCGCAGCTTTCGCGTGCGCAAGATTTGAGCCGCGCCGGCACGGCTCTCGTGGGCTGGCGCGTATGACCTTTGTAGGCTGGCGCTGAGCGCAGCGAAGCCCAGCACCGCGATCATCCCGCACCGGTGCTCTGGGCTTCGGTTGCGCCTCAGTGCCAGCCTACGGATGCACGGCAGTCGACGAATGCGCGCCCACCTGCGGCGCCTCCGCGCCGTTGTCCTTCGACGCGACTACCAGCGCGCGTCGCGCCCATGGCAGGTGCTTGCCGAGATCGATGACGAGCATGGCGCCGATGCTGACGGCAATCACGGCGAACAGTGCAGCGGTACCGGGATATTGGAAACGGAAGATGCTTGCCAGCGTTGGTACCGCGAAGACTGCCGCCACCACCGCCGTCACCACGCCCGCGATCACCCACCAGGCGAGATGCCCGCGCGCGAACAGTGCCACCAGCGCACTGCCCTCGCCAGCCAATACCCGCACCAACATGAGATTGCCCACGGTCAGTGCCACGAAACTCAGCGCGCGCGCCGTGTCCACCGGCACATCCGCCGTGAGCGCGCCTGCGTACAACGCGAAACAGCCGGCAAACACCGCCAACCCCAGCACCACGCCCAGCAGCAACTGACGCGCACCGATCAGCGGCTCGTCGCGCTGGCGCGGGCCGCGTTGCATCAGTCCGGGGCTTTCCGGCAGGTTCTCGAAGGCGATCGAGCAGATCGGATCGACCACCATCTCGATCAGCACCACGTGCAGCGGCAGGATCATCGGCGGCATCCCCAGCAACAAGGGGGTGAGCGCCAGCAGCGCCACCGGCACGTGGATCGCGGCAATGTAGATGAGCACCTTGCGCAGGTTCTCGAAGATGCGCCGCCCCAAGCGCACGCCATCGACGATGCGGCCGAAGTCGTCGTCCAGCAGCACGATGCCGGCCGCCTCGCGCGCCACGTCGGTACCGCGCTCGCCCATCGCGATGCCGATGTGCGCGGCCTTCAGCGCGGGCGCGTCGTTGACCCCATCGCCGGTCATCGCCACCACTTCGCCGGCGGCCTTGAGCGCCTGCACCAGCCGCAGCTTCTGTTCCGGGCGGATGCGCGCGTACACCCGCACCCGGGTGATGGCGGCCGCCAGCGCGGCATCGTCGAGCGCGTCGAGTTCGGCGCCGGACAGCACGCCGGCTGCAGTGTCGATGCCGGCCTCGGTGGCGATCGCCAGTGCAGTGGATGGATAGTCGCCGGTAATCATGATCGCCGCCATGCCGGCGGCGCGGACCTTGGCCACGGCGGCGGGCGCGGAGACGCGCAGCGGATCGACGAAGGCGATCAGACCTTCGTATCGCAGCGGCAGCGCTTGCGGGTCGTCGGGCAGCGCGTCCGCCGACACCTCGCCGCCCGCCACCGCCAGCACGCGCAGGCCGGATTCGGCAAGGCGCTGCACCTGCGCCAGCACCGGCGCGCGCGCGCTCGCATCGATCCGGCATAGCGTCAGCACCGCCTCGGGCGCGCCCTTGCAGGCGATCGCGCCGTCGCCATCGGTGCGCCGCCAGACCCGGGCGATCGCCATGCGCTCGGCACTCAGGCCGTATTCGCGCAGCAGCGCCCAATCGCCGTGCAGGTGCTCGCTGTCCACCAGAGTGGCGCTGGCGAGCGTCGCCACCGCGCTGTCCATCGGATCGTGCGCCTGTCGCTTACTTGCCAGCAGTGCGAGTTCGAGCAGGCGATGCACGGCCTCCGGCAATTCATGCTCGTGACCGTCCAGCAGCACCTGACCGGCATCGGTCGCCAACACCCGCAGGCGCATGCGGTTCTCCGTGAGGGTGCCGGTCTTGTCGACGCACAGCACGGTTGCGGCGCCGAGGGTCTCGACCATTGCCGAGCGACGCACCAGCACCTTTACCGCCGCCATGCGCCAGGCGCCAAGCGCGAGGAACACCGCCAGCGCCATCGGGAATTCTTCCGGCAGCATCGCCATCGCCAGCGCAATGCCGGACAGCACGCCTTGCACCCAGTCACCACGAACCAGGCCATAGCCCAGCACCATGGTCGCGCTGACCGCCAATGCGATCAGGCCGAACAGGCGCACCAGCCGACCGATCGAGCGTTGCAACAGGGTCGGTTCGGTCTCGATGGCGGCCAGCGACACCCCGATCCGGCCCGAAGCGGTGTTCAGGCCGGTACGCTCCACCTGCACCTGCGCATGGCCGCGCACGATCAGCGTGCCCGCGAAAGCGTATGGCTGCCCGTCGCCGCCGGGCGCGGGGGGGGCGTCATCCTCGCGCGCACCGCGTGCGCGCTTGGTCACCGGCACCGCCTCGCCGGTGAGCAGCGACTCGTCGACGCTCAGATCGTCTGCGCGCAGCACCCAACCGTCGGCGGCGATGCGCTCGCCCTCGCCCGCCAGCAGCAGGTCGCCGGGCACCACGTCGCGGGCGGCGATACGCACGGCCGTGCCATCGCGCATCACCCTGGCAGTGGGGGCACCCAGCGCGCGCAAGGCATCCAGCGCCCGTTCGCTGCGCGATTCCTGCACCACCACCAGGCCCACGCTGAGCGCCGCGAACGCCGCCAGCAGCACGCTTTCGCGCGGATCGCCAATCAGCAGGTATACCACCGCCGCCAGCACCAGCAGCAGGAACATCGGCTCCGACAACACCCCGACCAGGATGCGCCATAGCCCACGCCGCGACGCCTGTGGCAGCTCATTGGCACCATGCTGCGCCAGCAGCGCGCGCGCCTGCGCGCTGGTCAATCCGGTCGCGGGCGCGGGCGGAGTCGGCATCACTGTGCCAGCATAAGCGATCGTCGTCGGCTCGTCGGCGTGCGACCCCGATGTCCGCCATTCATGGTGGATGCCCGAAAATCGAACAAGTCATTCTGACGCTCCTGTCGAGCAACCCCTACCCATGAACATCCGCTTGCCCTGGCGTCGCGCCTTGCTGATCGGCCTCAATCTGGCCGCGGTGGCGCTGGTGGCGTGGTTCTGCGTGCCCGACGCCGACAGCGGAATCGAACGCCGCTTCGTGGCGACGCTGTGGGCTGCCAGCGCGCTGGCGTTGGGTTTCGCCACCCGCCGGCCGTGGTTCGGCGTGCTCGGCGCCACCGCGCTCTACGGCCTGATGTGGGCGGCGAGCGCGCTCAAGTTCCGCTACCTCGAAGTGCCGGCGATCGCGCCCGATCTGTATTACTTCTTCTCGCTCGATACGCTCAAGGTGATCGCCGGCTACCCGTTGCTGGCGCTGGCCTGCCTGGCGCTGCTGGCCGGGGTTCCGTTGTTGCTGTGGCTGGCTTGGCGTGCCGAGCCGCCGCCCGTTTTCGCGCACCGCCCGGAACCGCATCGGCGCTGGGCGCGCCGCGGCGGCCTCGCCTTCGGTGTGCTGGTGCTGGCGGCCAGCCTGACGCCGCGCGGGGTGTTCGGCGAGGTCTACGGCAAGCCGATGTGGAAGGCGGTCAACGATCGCAGCTTCATCGCCGATTTCGTCACCTCGTTCTACGACACCCGCATCCATATCCCGCACAGCAACACCGCACTCGACCCGTCACTGCGCTGGAGCACGGCAGCGCCCGACCCGTCGCCGCCGGCAAGCGCGCTACCCGTCGGCCAGCCACACCCGCTGCCGGACATCTTCGTTGTGCTGGAGGAAAGCACCTTCGATCCGGCGATCTTGCAGGCGTGTCGCGGCAATGCGCTGTGCAAACGCGCCATGTTCACTCCCGACGCGCGCACGCTGGCACACGGACTGCTGGGCGTGCACACCTTCGGTGGCGGCACCTGGACCTCGGAGTTCTCATTGCTCACCGGCCTGGCGCACACGCTGTTCGGCAATGCCGGGCTTTACGCGCCCTACAATCTCGCGCCGCGCGTGCAGTTCAGCGTTGCCAAATCGCTCAAGGCGCAAGGCTATCGCGTGGTCGGGCTGTACCCGACCAGCGCCGAGTTCCTCAACGGCCGCAATGCGTATCGCGACTATGGCTTCGACATGCTCTACGACGGCGCCGAACTGGGCTTCCCGTGGCGGGTCGGCGACGAGCGCGTGCTGGACCAGAGCTGGCGCCTGTACCAGCAGGAGAAGCAACAACACCCGGATCAGCCGCTGTTCTTCATGGTGCTGACCCTGCATCAGCACGGGCCGCACATGACCGCGCTACGCAAGCTGCCACCGCCCTACGACAAGCCACCCTTCCCGCACCGGCTGGGCCGCGAAAAGGGCCTGGACGACTGGCTCAATCTCAACCTCGCCAACTACCTGCAGCGCAACGCCGAGTCCGACGCGGCGCTGCGCACGCTGGAGCAGCGCTTGCTGGACCGCGACGCGCCGACGGTGCTGCTGCATTTCGGCGACCATCAACCGTCCTTCGACGGCGCGATGATGGTGGTCGACAAGACCCTGCCTGCCGACTGGGGCGACAGCCCACAGTGGGCCACGTACTACATGCTCAAGTCCAACCTCGCCGACGCGCCGCGCTTTCGCTACCCGACGCTGGACATCGTCTACCTCGGCGGCCTGCTGCTGCAGGCCAGCGGCATTCCGGAAAACCGCTACTACGCCGCCAACCGGTTGCTGCGCGAACGCTGCGCCGGCCGCTACGAGCAATGCACCGACCCGAGCCTGCTGCCCAGCTATCACGATTACGTGTTCCGGCAGGTCGGGATGCTGGGGGAGTAGACGCCCATTACGGCCATGCCCGAGCCGGCATGACCTGGATCACGGCGATTGTGCGTTCATGCTGTCAGGGCCATGAAGGAATCGCGAGGACGTAACGGCATGGCGCTTCGCGACTCGCTGAGAACCCAGGTGGAACGTCTGCTGAGCACGGCCGACGTGCAGCTCGACGGCAGCCGTCCCTGGGACGTGCAGGTTCACCATCCGAGGTTCTACGCACGCCTGGTCGCGCAGGGTTCGCTGGGTCTGGGCGAGAGCTACATGGACGGTTGGTGGGACACGCAGGATCTGGACGGCCTGATGCAGCGGCTGCTGCAGGCGCGGCTGGATCGCCGGCGACCGGGGCTGGCAGCGCTATGGGCGTGGCTGCGCGCTTCGCTGCTGAACGAACAGAGCCGGCGCCGCAGCTATGTGGTCGGGCAGCGCCATTACGACATCGGCAACGACCTGTACCGTGCCATGCTGGGCGATCGCATGGTCTACAGTTGTGCCTACTGGGCCACCGCCGACACCCTCGACGCCGCGCAGGAAGCCAAGCTCGACCTGGTCTGTCGCAAACTCATGCTGCAGCCGGGCCAACGTCTGCTCGACATCGGCTGCGGCTGGGGCGAACTGCTGAAATTCGCCGCCGAGCGCTACGGCGTGAGCGGCGTCGGCGTAACCGTGTCGCGCGAGCAGGCCGAGTACGCGCGACGCCGGTGCGATGGGTTGCCGGTGGAAATCCGTCTGTGCGATTACCGCGACGTGCACGAACCGTTCGACCGGGTGGCGTCGATCGGCATGTTCGAGCACGTTGGCGTACGCAACTACACGCGCTTCTTCGCGCAGGTGCGCAGCCACCTGCGCGAGGGCGGCCTGGCACTGCTGCACACCATCGGCCGCAATGCCTCGGGCACCCATACCGATCCCTGGATCGGCAAATACATCTTCCCCAACTCGATGCTGCCTTCGGCGGCGCAAATCGCCGGTGCGCTGGAGCGCCGGCTGGTGATCGAGGACTGGCACAACTTCGGCACCGACTACGACCTCACCTTGCAGGCGTGGCGACGCAACATCGAAGCCGCCTGGGAGCGGCTGTCGCCGGTGCCCGATCGACGCTTCCAGCGCATGTGGCGCTACTACCTGTCGGCCTCGATGGGCTTGTTCCGCTGCCGTCGCGGCCACGTCTGGCAACTGGTGCTGTCGCCCAGCGGGGTGCCCGGCGGCTACCGCGCGCCGCGCTGAACTGCTGCCACCCGCTCGCGCAACGCCGGCAATATCTGGTCGGCGAACCACGGATTGGCCTTGAACCAACCGACGTTGCGCGGGCTGGGGTGCGGCAGCGGCAGCAACTCCGGCCAGTACTCGCGCCAGGCGCGCACGGTCTCGGTGAGACTGGCCTTGCGACGCGCACCAAGGAAATGCGCCTGGGCGTACTGCCCGATCAGCAGGGTGAACGTGACGTCCGGCAGCAACGGCAGCAAGCGCGGATGCCAGGTTCGCCGGCACTCCGGACGCGGCGGCAGGTCGCCCGATGCGCCGGTGCCGGGATAGCAGAACCCCATCGGCACGATGGCGACCCGGGTTTCGTCGTAGAACGTCGCCGCGTCCATGCCCAGCCATTCGCGCAGGCGCTTGCCGCTGGCGTCGTCCCATGGAATGCCGCTGGCATGTACGCGCGTGCCGGGCGCCTGCCCTACCACCAACAGACGCGCGCTGGCACTGGCGCGCAACACCGGGCGCGGGCCCAGCGGCAACTGCGCCGCGCACAAGCGGCAGGCGCGAATTTCCTCCAACAGCGCCGCCAGCGCCGGGGCATCCGGGGCGTGGCCGCCGCTCAACGCCACCACCACGCCAACGCCTGCAGCGCGGCAAGCGCGTAGAGGCCGGCCAGGGCGTCGTCGAACATCGCGCCGAAGCCACCCTTGAGGCGGGCATCGGCCCATGACACTGGCCAAGGCTTGGCGATGTCGAACAGGCGGAACAACCCGAAGCCGATGACCACCCACGCCCATCCGTCGGGAACCGCGATCAGCGCGATCCACAGGCCGACGAATTCGTCCCACACCACCAGCCCCGGGTCTTCGATGCGCAGGCGTTCGATCACCTGTTGCGCCGCCCACACCCCCAGCGCAAATGCCGCGAGCACGGCGACGAGATAGCCCCACAGCGGCAATTCGCGCAACGCCAGCCACGGCAGCAGCGCGGCGAGCGTGCCGACGGTACCGGGCGCGCGCGGCGCCAGCCCGCTGCCAAAGCCGGTGGCGATCCAGCCGGCGGGATCGCGCAACAGCACGCGCGAGCGGCGATTGGCCGCACTCATGCCGACCCGTCCTGGAAGTGTTGGTAGCCGCTGCGCGGCTGTGCCCACGGCTGACCGCGGGGGTCGAGCACACTGAGCGTGCGCGAATCGTCGATCTCGCCGATCACGGTGGCGTCGGTTCCGCTGGCGGCGAGCGCAGCGGCGATGGCGGCGTGCTGCGCGGGGGCCGCGGTGAAACACAGCTCATAATCGTCGCCGCCCGCAAGTTGCAACGGCCAACGCGCCGCATCGGTAAAGCACGCCGCCAACGCCGGTGAGGTCGGCAGCGCCTCGCGACGCACGCGCGCGCCCACGCCGCTAGCCTGCAGCACGTGCCCCAGGTCGGCCAGCAGGCCATCGGAGACGTCGATCGCCGAGTGGGCAAGGCCGCGCAGGGCAAGCCCGGCGGCGACGCGCGGCGTCGGGCGATTCAGGCGCTGGCGCAGGAAGGCATCGCCGGCGCTGGTTGCGGCGAGACCAGCAGCGGCATCACCCAGCGTGCCGGTGACCCAGATTTCATCGCCCACCCGTGCGCCGTCGCGGCGCAGCGCCTGCGCTTCCGGCACCAGACCATGCACGGTGACGCAGATCGACAGCGGGCCGCGAGTGGTGTCGCCGCCTACCAGTGCCACGTCGTGTTGCGCAGCCAGCGCAAGAAACCCGTCGAGAAAGGCGTCGAGCCAGTCCGCATCGTCCGACGGCAACGACAGCGACAGCGTGCACCAGGCCGGCTGTGCCGCCATCGCGGCGAGATCGCTCAG
>JANRIF010000194.1:0-5058 GCA_033765245.1 Lysobacteraceae bacterium | reverse complement strand
CTGGTGCCGGCGTCTGCGCATCCGATGGACGTGATGCGCACCGGCGTCTCGGTACTGGGCACGGTGCTGCCGGAAAAGGACGATCACGGCGCGCCCGGTGCGCGCGACATCGCCGATCGCCTGATGGCAAACCTGGGTTCGATGCTGCTGTACTGGTACCACCATAGCCACAACGGCCGCCGCATCGCGGTGGAAACCGACGACGAGTCGATCGCCGCGCATTTCCTGCACCTGCTGCACGGGCGGGCACCAAGCCAGTCGCATGCCGATGCGCTGGATCGCTCGCTGATCCTGTATGCCGAGCACGAGTTCAATGCCAGTACCTTTGCGTCGCGGGTGATCGCCGGCACCGGTTCGGACATGTATTCGTGCATCGGAGGCGCCATCGGCGCCCTGCGCGGTCCCAAGCACGGCGGCGCCAATGAGGTGGCGATGGAGATCATCGCCCGCTACGGTAGCGCCGACGAGGCCGAAGCCGACATCCGCGCGCGCGTGGAGCGCAAGGAAATCGTGATCGGCTTCGGTCATCCGGTCTACACCATCGGCGATCCGCGCAATCCAATCATCAAGGAAATCAGCCGCAAGCTGTGCCGTGAGGGCGGCAACGAGACGCTGTTCCAGGTCAGCGAGCGGATCGAGACGCTGATGTGGGACCTCAAGAAGATGTTTCCCAACCTCGACTGGTACTCGGCGTCGGCGTATCACATGATGGGCGTGCCGACCGCGATGTTCACGCCGTTGTTCGTGATCGCCCGCACCTCGGGCTGGAGCGCGCACGTGATCGAGCAGCGCGCCGACGGCAAGATCATCCGCCCCAGCGCCAACTACGTGGGGCCGGAAGACCGGGCGTTCGTGCCGCTGGACAAGCGCGGCTGAGGGGTAGTGACGACAAATCCGGCCATCTGTTGCGACCGCCCGGGGGAGTCGGAGTCGGCGTCGGCGCCGCGCGCCGAAGTGGATTACGCCCGTCACAGGCGGCCGCGCGACGTCGCCCCCGGCCCCCGATCCGGGGCTGTCCGTTTTTTTCACGAGCGCTGAGCGACGCATGTATACCGACTGGGTCGCCAATGGGCTGGTGGTGCTGGCGACCACGCTGGCGGTGAGCGCCAGCGTGCTGGTGCATTACGAAGGGCTGACCCGCATGGCGCGCTGGCTGCCCACCATCATGGGGCAGCGTCGCAACAAGGTGCTGTACGGGATATTCGGCGTGGTGGCACTGCACGTGGCCGAGATATGGCTGTTCGGGGCGGTGGCCTGGGCGCTGGTCGGAGTCTCGGGGGTAGGCGACGTCAGCGGCGCCGACGTTCTGGGCCTGTTGGACGCGGTCTACCTCTCGGCGGTGACCTTCACTACCGTCGGTTTCGGCGATCTGGCGCCGGTCGGCCCGATCCGTTTCCTGTACGGCATGGAGGCGCTGACCGGGTTCGTGCTGATCACCTGGTCGGCGTCGTTCACCTACCTGGAAATGGATCGCTTCTGGCGCGCGCCCTGACGTGTCGGCGCGCTGGGACGCCCGTGTCGCGCTGCCGCTGCAGGGCGACCCCACAACGCACGCAGCGCCCACCACATGCCACGCGCCATCATGGCGCCAGCCTCAGGATGCGGTAGAAGGTGTGGTCGCCGATGGTCGCCACCGGGGTCGACGCGGCCCACGCCGGGTCGGCCAACTCCAGCGCCACGAAGTGGCTGGCGCCGGGGACCAGTTCGCGCCGTTGTCCTGGCGGACGCGCCCAGGCGGCCTGCTCGGAAAACGCGATGCGAGCGGCCTTGGCCCACGCCACCGGGCTCTTCAGGCGGTGGCCTGGGTGGATCAGGGTAGGGGCGAACTGCTTGTGCGCGGTGACCACGTCGCACACTGTGGCGCCCCATAGTCCGCTGTCGCGACGGCGCAAGGCCACCTCGGCGACGGCACGCTGACCGTCCTCGGACTGATCGCGGGCTTCCAGGTAAACGGTGGTGGTGAGACAGAGCGGATCGGCAACGGGTTGTGGCAGCAGATTCGCCAACCACAGAATGAAGGCCAGTTTCATGGCACGGCTCCTTGGCCGCTGTCGCGCATCCTGCGCATGCGGCGTGTGCACATCCTTGTGCTTTGCCTGGTGCTTGTGTCTTGCGGCCCAACCTCATGATTTCATGGGGCTTACCCGGTATAACGCAGTTTGCCGGGGAAACGGGCCGGGACCAGCACCGGCGGTGGGGATTGGCAGGCACTGTCGTGCCTGGCGTGCGCTCCGCTGTCCGTAACGGAGCCTGTACTCTGGGGCAGCCGCAAACGGTCCGCGGCGGTAAAGATCGCGGCACCCTAAGGGGGCCAGACGCAACCCTCGCTGAACGAGGGGAGTTGACATTGGCGAATAAACTAGCTGATTTGGCTAGTGTTTTTGCTCGAACGAGCGTGCGAATTGGCACCTGGCGGTGTGCTGATGCTTGGCATAGCCCCTGCCTTGTTCACACGGGTGGGATGGGGAGGGGCTCTCGTTGCGCGCCGCCCAACCGCCGTCAGCGCGCCGGCGCCCGCAAATCGGCGGTGACTTCGCCGATCGTCGCCAACTCGGCGTCGTGCTCCGGATCGCGGAAGTCCTCCGCCAATGCCTGCGCCTCCCAAGCGCGCAGCGCCGGGTGTGCGAGCAGGCGTTGCAGATAGCCTGCCGCCGCGCCCTCGACGGTCACCCCATAGGTCTGGAAGCGGAACGCCACCGGGGCGAAGAATGCGTCGGCCGCGGTGAACGTGTCGCTGACGAGGAACGACCCGCCGAAGCGCGCCAGCCCCTCGTTCCACAACTCGGTCACGCGCGCGATGTCCGCCATCAAGGCCGGCGACCGTTGGGCCACCCGGACCCGCACCCCCACATTCATGCCGTGCTGACCACGTAGTGCCGTGAAGCCCGAGTGCATCTCCGCCGCCGCGCAGCGCGCGAACGCCCGCGCCTCATGTGCCAATGGCCAGATGCCGGGATGGCGCTCCGCTAGATATTCGGCGATCGCTAGCGAATCCCACACCGCCAAGCCGTCATCGACCAGACACGGCACCTTGGCGTTGGGCGAGAAGGCGCGGAACGCACCGCCCGCACTGTCGCGCCCGAAACGATGCAGCGCCTCGGTGAAGGCGATCCCGTGCGCGTTCATCAACGCCCACGGCCGTAGCGACCAGGATGAGTAGTTCTTGTTGCCGATGTGCAGGGTGTACATGGCGGGCTCCGGGGTGGTGGGCACAGATTACCCGATGCGGCACGGGCTTCATGGCGGGTTATGAAGGCGGTTCATGCCACACGGAATTGCAAACAAGGCAATTATGCCTTACGGTACAACACATCCGCTTGTTGCCCCGAGGATTCCGCCATGACCACGCTGACCGTAACCGCGAAGGGCCAGGTGACGCTCCGCAAAGAGCTGCTGCAACATCTCGGAATCAAGCCCGGCGACAAGATCGAGCTGGAGTTGCTTCCCGAAGGCCGGGGCATGCTCAGAGCCGCGCGGCCTGCTGGCACGGTCGGCGGATTTATCGGCCTTCTCGCCGGCCGCACCAGCAAAGTCGCAACGCTCGAAGAAATCAACGCTGCGGCAGCGCACGGATGGGCCGGCAAAGCATGAAGATCGCAGTGGACACCAATGTCTTGGTGCGCGCCGTGGTGGGCGACGATCCGGAACAGGCGAGCATCGCCGCCAAGGTACTGACGGACGCCGAACTGATCGCCGTCGCCTTGCCCAGCCTGTGCGAGTTCGTGTGGGTGCTGCTCAGGGTCTATCGCTTCCAACCGACCGACGTTGCTGCGGCGATTCGTGCGCTGATGGCCGCCGCCAATGTGGAAGTGAACCGTCCGGCTGTCGAACTGGGCCTGTCGGTGCTCGAAGCGGGCGGCGACTTTGCCGATGGCGTGATCGCTTACGAGGGGCAATGGCTGGGTGGCGCCACCTTCGTGTCGTTCGACAAGCAGGCGGTTGCGCTGCTGGCGGCGCAAGGGCAATCAGCGCGTTTTTTGTAAGCGCGACGGCCGTGATTGACGGTGCGGGACAAAGTCGGGACCGACGTTCTCGAAGGAACCTTGCGACGCATGAGTGTCCGGAGTGCACGGCCCTGCTGCCGCGCCGGTTCCGCACCGCTGTCATGCCATGGTCCAGGCGGACGTGATGCAAGTGTATCGGTCATGATGACGCCGGGCGGCGATGGCATCATCACGCCAGCCGCTCCATCGGTGGCACGGCTCCCTGCTTGCCGCCCCGAACCCGCCCTCGTCACGCAGCCCAGGCCACCCTGTACATGACCCCAGTCATCTCGACCCGGCCCAGGCGCACGCCGATCCAGCGCCGGCTGCGCAGGCTCGCGGTGGTCGTCCTGGTCGGCCTGGCGTTCGCACTCGGTTTTCTGGCCGGCCGGCTGTCGCAGGGCGCGCTACTCGCTCCAGTCGCGGCGCTGCCCGCCGCCACGACCGCTGCCGCACCGGTGTCGCCCAGCGTCCCGCCGCTCGTGGCCGCGCATTACTTCGGCCGGCAATGGCCGAAGAACTTCATCGCCGGTTTCCGTCGCGCAGACGTCGCCGAGGACTTCGCCGCGCTGCGCGCCGAGGGCTTCAACACCGTGGTGCTGCTGGTGGCCTGGGGCGACTTCCAGCCCGGCTACGCGCCCTGCTGCACCTGGGACGAGCGTGCCTTCGAGCGGCTGCGCTTCCTGCTCGATCGCGCCCAGGATGCCGGCCTGGGCGTGGTGGTCCGGCTCGGCTACGGCTGGTACTTCCACCCCGACGGGGGCGACCCGCTCCATCGCATCCATCGCCTGATGAACGAAGCCCCGGTGCGCCAGGCTTTTTTCGCCTTCAGCAAGCGCATCGCCGCGGTCGCCGCCGATCACCCGGCAACCCGGTTGACCTTGTTGTCGTGGGAAGACCTCTGGCTGCGCCGGATCGAACCGAGCGCCCGCGGCGACTACCGCGAGTTTCTCGCCAGCCTGGCCGATGACGACCCGCTGCGCCGCGAACTGCCCGCCGATGGCAGCCTGCCGACCGCCGAGGGTGCGCACGCCGCCGTCTTCCATCGTTACTGGGATTGGCTGCTCACCGACCG
>JANRIF010000192.1:0-22173 GCA_033765245.1 Lysobacteraceae bacterium | reverse complement strand
GCGTCGGACGGGCATGCCAGGAAGGCATGCCCCAATACGCCCGGCGGAGCAGGACTGCGCAGCCGGGTGGCGGCGCGCCACGGCGAGCGCATCGGCGTCCGCAGTAGGAGCGGTGTGAGAAATGCGGGCTAGAATGTTGTTCATGAACCCCGCCGCAGACTCCTCCCTGGGCAAGGCCGTCGCCTACCCGACCCACTACGATCCCGCGCTGCTGTTTCCGATCGCGCGCGCCGGCAAGCGCAGCGAACTTGGCATCGGCACCGAGTTGCCCTTCCATGGCTTCGACGTCTGGAATGCCTATGAACTGGGCTGGCTCGACGCGCGCGGCAAGCCGCGCGTGGCGTTAGCCGAATTCCGGGTGCCGGCGGAGTCGCCCAAACTGATCGAGTCCAAGAGCTTCAAGCTTTATCTGGGCAGCCTCGCGCAACATCGCCTGGACGGCAGCGACGCCCTGCGCGCGCTGCTCGCGCACGACCTCTCGCAAGCCGCCGGCAGCGCGGTCAGCGTGGTGCTGACTCCGGTCACCAGTCATGCCGTGCGGATCGAGCCGCTGGCCGGCGAGCTGATCGACGAGCTGCCGATCGGCATCGATCACTACGGACCGCCGCGCGCCGATTTTCTGCGCGTCGACGACGGCTCGACGGTCGAGGAGACGCTGCTCTCGCACCTGCTGCGCTCCAACTGCCCGGTCACAGGACAACCCGACTGGGGTAGCGTGCAGATCGGCTATCGTGGCCCGCGCATCGATCGCGCCGGATTGTTGCGTTACCTGATCAGCTTCCGTCAGCACAGCGAATTTCACGAACAATGCGTGGAGCGCATCTTCGTCGACGTGATGGCGCGCTGCGCGCCGAGCCAGCTCAGCGTGTACGCCCGCTACACCCGCCGCGGCGGGCTCGACATCAACCCCTGGCGCAGCAACCGCCGCGGCTTCGATCCCGGCAACCCACGCACCGCGCGGCAGTGAGGGTTCGAATCGCATAACATTGGCGGCGGTCGCGGAACGGATTTTCCTTCCGCCGCGTCGATATCCGGCCGATCATGCGCAATCCCTGCGTTGTGTGTGGCGCCTGCTGCGCCCACTTCCGCGTCGCCTTCCACTGGAGCGAGGCCGATGCCTCGCTCGGCGGCTGCGTGCCGCCGGAACTGACCGAAACGCTCGATCCGCACCGCCTCAACCTGCGCGGCACGCAAAGCCGCACGCCGCGTTGCGTGGCCTTGGCCGGCACGATCGGCGAGGCGGTGAGTTGCACGATCTACCCGCAGCGACCCAGCCCTTGCCGCGAACTGCAGGCGGCCTGGCGCGACGGCGTGCCGAGCCCGCAATGCGATCTCGCGCGGCAGGCGCACGGTCTGGCGCCGCTGACGCCGGAAGATTGGGCGCCGCCCGCCCCGATCACTTGCGGTTGTAGCAACTGACGTACAACTCCAGCGTCGCCAGATCCTGCATCGAATAGCGCTGCAGCTCGGGGGTGTACTCGATGCGGTCCTCGGTACGCAGTGCCACGCGCCACGGTTCGAAACCAAGCTCGCGCAATTCCCGCTCGAAACCCGCCACCGTGATCGGATTGAGCTCGCGGTACCACTGCCAGTATTGCGCCGGGGTGGCGAACTCGCCAGCGCGGTCGATGTAGCGCGGCGGGGTGGAGAAAACGGTTTCGCGCACCCGCGCTTCGGGCCACTTCAGGTGGAAATGCGGCTCGTCGCAGAACTCGCCCAGATGATGGCCGAAGTTGCTGTAATACAACCCCGGGTGCACGAAAAACAGCCCGTCCGGACGCAGCACCCGGCGGATTTCCCGTAGCGCCTGCTGGTACCCACCCGCGATGTGTTCCAGCGATCCCCACGACACCACCACATCGAAGGAATCGTCCGGAAACGGCATCGCATTGGCATCGGCGTCGAGAAAGCGCAGGCAGTCGGGAACGCAGGTTGGCGCCAGGCCGCTGGCCGCCAGAATCTGCGGCAGGCGTTCGAAGCCCTTGAACGGATCGATCCCGATCAGTGCCTGCGGCTCGCAGCGCAGCGCCATGCCCAGCGCCGTGATGCCGTCGCCGCAACCCACGTCCAACACCCGGCCGCGCAACAACTCGCTGTTGCCCAGCATGTAGTCGATCACCGTGGTCGCGGCATGATCGAAGTGTCGGAAGAACCAGTCGCCATGGCCGCGCCGCCAGCTCAGCGAATCGATCGCAGGCGTGCCGTCGAGCGCCTCCAACTCCCAATGGCCGCGCGCGCTCGTGGGTTGCGCGGGGTTCGGCCATCGCTGTTCGCGCACGTCCACGCACACCTCGCGCATCGCCTTGCGTTGATGCGCGCTGACCCGCACCCGCTGCAACCTGCCCTGCGCGCACAGCCAGCGCGCGCGATAGCGGCCGCGCGGCAGCCACGCCACCGGTATCGACGCCAATAGATTGTCGCGCCCCGCCGGCTCGGCGCCATCGTCGCCAAACCACGCCAGCCCGATGTCGGGTGCGAAGACGATGGCCTCGTCGACACAAAAATCGATCTCCAGCGCCAGCGGCTGCTGTGGTTGCGGTGGATTGGGGCTGACCGTGATGTCGAGCAGGTGCATGGTTGGGCCGATCATCGACTGCGGTGATTACTTTGACTGGATTTCGCGACCGTGGCGAACACGGTGATCACGACGCCGCACCACACTCAATCCAGCGGCGCAAACAACTCCGCCATGTCGGCCTCGTCGAAGCGCAGGCGTTGGCTGGAGCCGCCTTCGAGCACGGCGCGGGCGAGGTCGGATTTGCGCGCCTGCAGCGCCTGGATCTTTTCTTCGACGGTGCCGGTGCAGATCAGCTTGTACACGAACACCGGCTTGTCCTGGCCGATGCGATGGGCGCGGTCGGTGGCCTGGGTTTCGGCGGCCGGGTTCCACCAGGGATCGTAGTGGACCACGGTATCGGCAGCGGTGAGGTTCAGACCCACGCCGCCGGCCTTCAGGCTGATCAGGAACAACGGCACTTCGCCCTGCTGGAAGCGCTTGACCATGGCGGCGCGGACGCCGCCGGGGGTGTCGCCGGTGAGCATCAGGTAAGGCGTCTGGCGTGCATCGAGGTCGGCCGCCAGCAGCCCCAGCATTTCGGTGAACTGCGAGAACAGCAGCACCTTCCGGCCTTCCGCCAACAAGCCTTCCAACAACTCGTGCAGCGCCTCGCGCTTGGCCGAGGTTTTGACCTTGCCGGCGCTGGCCAGCTTCACCAACGCCGGGTCGCAACACACCTGACGCAGTTTGAGCAAGGCGTCGAGCACGATGATGCCGGACTGGTTGAGACCGCGCTCGCGCATCGCTTCCTGCACGCGCGCGTGCTGCGCCAGGCGCAGGCCTTCGTACAGGCTGCGCTGATCGCCTTCGAGTTCGATGCGACGCACGATCTCGGTCTTGGGAGGCAGGTCGGACAGCACGTCTTCCTTGCGCCGGCGCAGCAGCAACGTGCCGATGCGCTGATTCAGGCGTTGCTGGCGTTCGGCATCGCCCTGTTTTTCGATCGGGTTGCGGTACAGGCGGGTGAACTGGCGTTCGCTGCCGAGCAGGCCGGGTTCGATGGCATCGAATTGCGCCCACAACTCGCCGAGGTGGTTCTCCAACGGCGTGCCGGTCATTGCCAGTCGGCGCCGCGCGGGAATTTCGCGCACCACTTGCGCGGCCTGGCTGCGCGCGTTCTTGATCGCCTGCGCCTCGTCCACGATCAACACGCTGAACTGTTGCGCGATCAGGCGTTCGCGGTCGCGCGGCAACAGCGGATAGGTGGTGATGATGAGGTCGTGAGCGGCGATTTCGTCGTAGGCGTCGGCGCGGCCGGCGCCGTGGATGACCAGCACTCTGAGCGAAGGCGCAAAGCGTGCCGCCTCGTCGCGCCAGTTGCCCACCAGACTGGTCGGACACACCACCAGCGCCGGCTGTTGCAGGCGTCCGCGCTGCTTCTCCGACAGCAGGTGCGCGAGCACCTGAACCGTCTTGCCCAGGCCCATGTCGTCGGCGAGCACGCCGCCCAGCCCGCTGTCGGCCAGAAAGTCGAGCCAGGCCAGGCCCTCGCACTGGTAGGGACGCAGCGGCGCGGCGAAGTCATGCGGGGTCTGCACGCTGGTTCTGGCGGCCACGCGCAATGCCTCGATGCGCTCGCGCAGGATGTGATCGCCGCGCCAGACCAGGGTGCCGCGCCCGGCCAGACGCGCGAGGTTTTCGGCCTGGGTGCGATGCAGCCGCAGATGACCGCCATGCTCGGACTGCAGCCATTCCAACAACGGCTCGATCAACTCGCGCAGGCGCGCCAACGGCAGATCGGCGCTGCGCAGGTCGTCGATGCGGATGCGCCAGGTGGCGTCGGGCTTCTCGCCGGGAAACGGCCGCAGCGGGAAATCGGGGTCTTCCAGCAGCCGGCGCAGGATCGGCAGCAGGTCGAGGCGTTGGTCGCCGACGTCGATACCGAGGCGCAGATCGAACCAACCGCTGCCATCTTCGCCCAGCTCGGCGTGCCACTCGCCGGTATGGACCAGATCGTCGCGCGGGAAGTCGTCTTCGTACTCGATGCGAAAACCGACTTCCCTGAGCTGACGCAGCACCGGCTGCCAGCCTTCGGGCGACAGCGGCGGCTTGCGCGCCGCCGGTTTGAGCACGAGGTCGCTGTCGTCCACCAGGTTTGTGCCCCACACATCGCCATCAGCGACATCCAGCGCCTGTACCAGACCCGCGGCGAGCAGCACGTCGATCGCGGCGCGCTCGGCCGTCATGTCTCGGCTCGCCTGGTAGACCACACCATCGATCAGGCGGCGCGGTGCCGGATCGGTGTCGAGCGGGGACACCCGCACGCCCCGGTAGTCCAGGAAACAGCGCGCGCAGCCAATCTCGACCGTGCTGCGGCGGCCCTGCTGGCCGTAGCCGGTGGGCCAGTTGCGCACACGACGCATGAGCAAAACAGGGTCGGGTGGGGCCTCGACAATGCACACGGGCGCACGCGGATTCGGTGGCGGCAGTGCCGCCGCGGGCGCGATGCGGGCCGAGTGCGCGGCAAATGCCTCGACCTGTTCGGGCTGCAGGCGCGGCGCGTTGGCGAGCGCGCGTAACAGTCGGTCATCGCCCTGCACGCGGCCGTAGCAGTGCGCCTCGGGGTCGACGTACCACATCCCGGCGCCCTGTAGCAGCACGCCATGTTCGCCCGGCGCCATGCCGGCGTTCAGGCACTGGCTGCCGTCGCGGAGGTCGTGCCAGAACAACCGCAGCGTGCGTTCCGGCCCGCGCTGGAGTGCGCCAGCGCTGGCCTTTTCGAAGTACACCGGGTAGCGCGCCAGCAGGTGTTCCAGCGCGTGCTCGTGATGTCTGGCGGCGATCCGGCATAGGCGTAGCGTGCCGTGCGGCACGTTGGCGTCGCGCAACAGATGGGTGAGCGCGGCCATGGTGTCATCGGGCCAGCCTTCCGGCGGCGCCGGTTCGGCACCCGCGGCGATGAGCTGCATCCCTTGCGGGTCGACCAAGGCGTCGCCGCGTTTGCCTCGGCGCAGCCACACCGGCGCCGCCAGCAAATCGGGCGGCCGGCTCGTGCCGGGCGCGCCGACACAGTCGGCTGGATACGGCGACAGGCCGGCACGCGCGCGCAGCAACACACCGAATTCGCGCGGCTCGCGTACCGCCTGCGGCCGCTGCTGCGGTTCGCTCAATTGCTGCAGCCAACGATCCCATTGCGGCAGATCGTCGCCCCGGCGCGCCGGAGCGCCGCGCGCGCCGACGCGGCCCCAAGCGCTGGCCGGAAACACACTGACGAAGGTCAACAGCGCCGCCAGATGTTCGCACGGGGTCTGCCGTTGGCAACTGCAGGTGAACCGGATCGTGACGTCGTCACCGTGTTCGTGCACCACGACATCGCAGAAATAGGGACTGGTGGCCGAGCGCCCCACCATGCCCAGCAACAGGTCGTCGCCGTTGCCGGTGATCTCATGCCCGAGCACGCGCACATCCCCCGCACGCATGATCGCGAGACCGCGATGCAGCATCGAAGGCTCGAACTGGGCGCGCCAATCTTCGTGCGCCAGCAATTGCTGCAGCTTCTGATCGTCCATGCAGACACGCCGAAGGGCGCGACATCGGGGGAGAACCGCAAAGCATAGCGCGCCGATGCCCATCGCGGGAAACGCTGCGGTCGCGGAGTTTTGAGCAGATGCGGCGGCATGGCAATCACCGGCGGTCGCGGCGAGCAAGTACAATTGCCGCGTTCGTCGGCGCTCACGCATCGACGCGGCGATTCATTCAACCGGGAGGAACCCATGGCCGAATTCAAGCCCGTTGCACCCGCAGGCGGCGCCAAGATCACCCTGAGCGGCGGCAAGCTGCAAGTGCCGCCCAACCCGATCATTCCGTTCATCGAGGGCGACGGTATCGGTCCCGACATCTGGGCCGCCTCGGTGCGTGTGCTGGACGCCGCGGTGGCCAAGGCCTACGCCGGCAAGCGCCAGATCCACTGGCTGGAAATCTACGCCGGAGAGAAGGCCAACAACACCTTCGGCACCTGGCTGCCCGACGCCTCGGTGCAAGCCTGCCGCGATTATCTGGTGAGCATCAAGGGCCCGCTCACCACCCCGGTCGGCGGCGGCATCCGCTCGCTCAACGTGGCGCTGCGGCAGATGCTCGATCTGTACGTGTGCCTGCGTCCGGTGCGCTGGTTCAAGGGCGTGCCCTCGCCGGTGAAAGACCCCGGCAAGGTCAACATGACCATCTTCCGCGAGAACACCGAGGACATCTACGCCGGCATCGAGTGGGCCGGCGGCAGCGTCGAAGCACAGAAGATCCTGGATTTCATCGCCAAGGAGTTTCCGCAGACGTTCGACAAGATCCGCTTCGGCACCGCGGCCAAGACCGCCGGCTGGCAGCAGGCGCTGGAGGGTATCGGCTCGCCGCATCGCGAGCTGCCGGTACAGGTCGGCATCGGCATCAAGCCGGTGTCGTTCCTGGGCACTGAGCGTCTGGTGCACAGCGCCATCGAGTACGCCATCCGCGAGGGCAGCAAGTCGGTGACCCTGGTGCACAAGGGCAACATCATGAAGTTCACCGAAGGTGGCTTCCGCGACTGGGGCTACCAGACCGCGCGCGACCACTTCGGCGCGGTGGAACTCGACGGCGGCCCCTGGCACGTGATTCCCGAAGGCAAACCCGGCGCCGGCCTGATCATCAAGGACGCCATCGCCGACGCCTTCCTGCAGCAGATCCTGCTGCGTCCGGCCGAATACGACGTGGTAGCCACCCTCAACCTCAATGGCGACTACCTGTCCGACGCGCTGGCCGCGCAGGTGGGCGGCATCGGCATCGCTCCCGGCGCCAACATCAACTACGTCACCGGCCATGCGGTGTTCGAGGCCACTCACGGCACCGCCCCCAAGTACGCCGGCCAGGACAAGGTCAACCCCGGTTCGGTGATCCTCTCGGGCGAGATGATGCTGCGCTACATGGGCTGGACCGAAGCCGCCGATCTGCTGATCAGCGCGATGGACAAAGCCATCGCCGGCAAGCGCGTCACCTACGATTTCGCGCGCCTGATGGAAGGTGCCACTGAAGTGAAGTGCTCGCAGTTTGGCGACGAGTTGATCAAGGCGATGTAAGCCGCCTGCGTCAACGAGGTGTTCGATTCGAAGGCCGCCGCGAGGCGGCCTTCGTCGTTCCGGTCATCCGCAGGCGCAGGCGCTCAGGCACGGCAGGGTCGCCTCGTTACAGGCCGCGAGCGCCGGACCACGCTGCCAGCGTGGCCGCAGCGCGCGTTCGTTGGCGATCCGGTTGCCGTAGCCGTGCCGGTAGCCTTCGTTGGCCGGTTCGCCTTCGAACCGCGAGGCCGACGCCGACCACCAGCGCGGGCGGTGCTCCGGCTCAGGCTTCGGTGGGTTCGCTCCGACGCTCGGCTCCGTCGGCGAAGCGTCGGATGCGGCTGGCCCACCGGGCGCACCGGCGTGATCCAGCGGATGCGCCTGTCGCCGCTCGGCCGCGGTCAGCGACCGCGCCAGATCGGTGTTGATGATATGGCCGCGCAGGAATAGCAGTTGGCTCCAGGCGTTCATGGACTTCTCCCGTCAGTTGAGGTGAATCGAAGATAGGAGCTGCGCTGGTGCCGGAAAAGCGATATTTTTATCACTCAGAGTTGAACCAGGATCAAGGCTCATGACCGCCAGAGCGCCGCTGCACGCGCTTCAGGGTTTCGTGGTCGCGGCGCGCGCCGGCAATCTCACCCACGCCGCGCAAGCCATGCACGTCACCGTCAGCGCGCTCAGCCATCAGGTACGCCTGCTGGAGCAGCGGCTGGACCGGCGCCTGTTCGAACGCGGCGCGCGCGGGGTGCGCCTCACCGCCGACGGCCAGCGCCTGCTCGACCAGGTGGCGCCGCATCTGGATGCGATCGAAGCGGCGCTGCAGCCGTTCTCGACCCGCAGCGGCGATGTGTTGACGCTGAGCGTGACGCCCTCGATGGCGTCGGCTTGGCTGGTGCCGCGTCTGGGCACGTTCCTCGCCAGTCACCCACGAGTCGAGATCAACCTGCTGTCGAGCGGCGCACTGGTGGATTTTGCGCGCGCCACCGACGTCGATGCGGCGTTGCGGATCGGCAAGGGGCAGTGGCCTGGGGTGGTGTCCGAGCCGCTGTTCGACGAATGGGTGGCACCCGTGGCGAGCCCGGCGCTGATTGCGCGCATGGGCGGGCTCTCGCCGGATCGGCTCGAACACTGGCCGCTGCTCGGCGACCCCAAGCACGACGATCACTGGGGCGAATGGTTCGCGCGCTTCGGCGGGCATCCGCCCGAGCGCTTTGCCGCCAACTTCGACGACTCCGAGGCGCTGCACCGCGCTGCCGTCGCCGGCGTGGGAGTGGCGTTGGGACGGCTTACGCGAGTGCGCCTGTTGCTCGAATCCGGACAACTGCAGCGGCTGGGCGACAAATGCCTGAAGACCGAATACGCGCACTTCCTGGTGTACCCGCCGCGTTCGCAGGCCCACAGCGGACTGATCGCTTTCCGCCGTTGGCTGCATGAGGAGGCGCGGCGCTACGGCGCCGGGATGGACGCCGCGGCGCCGGCCGAAAGCGCGCCACGCGCGAGCCAGTGAATGGAAGATGCGTTGCGCCGCGCACGCGGCGATACTCTGCCCATGTCTCCCCATCGCCGCGCCGATTCTACCCCCGCCCGCCAGGCCGCCGAGTTGCTGGTCGATGCCTTTGCCGACTACAACGCGCGCTTCGCCGACATCACCCGTCGCAGCAAGCGCCATTTCGAGCGGCGCGATTGGGTGGCGGCGCGACGCGATGCGGTGGCACGCATCGGGTTGTACGACGAGTGTGTGAGCGAGACCTTCGGAAGGCTGGAGCGGCGGCTCGGCGAGCGCATCTTTTCGCATGCGCTGTGGACCGCCATCGCGCGCGAGTACGCCGCGCTGATCGCACCGCTGCTCGATACCGAGCTCAACAAGACCTTCTTCAACACGCTTACGCGACGCTTCTTCCACACCCGCGGCGTCGATCCGGGGATCGAATTCGTGGCGCTGGACATCGAGCCCACCGACCGCATCACCCATCCGGTGGCGCGGCACAGTTACGTTGCGGCGCACGACCTGTCGTCGCTGTTCGAACGGGTGCTGGCCGACTATCCGTTCGCGGTGCATTTTGCCGACCCCGCACGCTGCGCCCGAGGCATTGCCACCGCGCTGCTGCAGCGCTTCGCCGCGTGGGGCGAACGCCCGCTGGTGGCGGTGGAACTGCTGGAGACCGTGTTTTACCGCGAACGCCGCGCCTACCTGGTGGGCCGCGCGTTCGGCCGCGAGCAATATGCGCCGTGCGTCATCGCGCTGGTGCACGACGACGCCGGCCTGCGCGTGGATGCGGTGTTGACCGATCGCGATCAGGTCGGCGTGCTGTTCGGCTACACCCGCAGTTACTTCCATGCCGATCTGCCGACGGTTGGCGATGCCGTGGTGTTTCTGCGCGCGCTGCTGCCGAACAAGCCGGTGGACGAGCTGTACACCGTGCTGGGCCGCGCCAAGCAAGGCAAGACCGAACGCTATCGGCATTTCTTCCGGCACCTCGCCGATCGTCCGCACGAACGAATCGCGGTGGCCGAGGGCGAACGCGGGCTGGTGATGGCGGTGTTCACCTTGCCGAGCTACCCGCTGGTGTTCAAGCTGCTGCGCGATCGCTTCGGTCCATCCAAGGGGATGTCGCGCGAGCAGGTGCACGAGAAGTACCGGCTGGTGTTCCACCATGATCGCGTCGGCAGGCTGGTGGACGTGCAGGAGTTCCGGCACCTGCGGTTTGCTCGCGCGCAGTTCGAGCCGGAATTGCTGAACGAACTGGAGGACGGCTGCAGCCAGGGCGTGGTGCGCGATGGAGATGACGTGGTGTTATTGCACTGCTATGTCGAACGCCGCTTGCGACCGCTTAACCTGTATCTGCGCGAAGTCGCCGAACACGAAGCCCTGCGCGCGCTGCTCGACTACGGCCAGGCGATCAAGGATCTGGCGCGCAGCAATCTGTTCCCCGGCGACCTGTTGCTGAAGAACTTTGGCGTGTCGCGCAGCGGCCGCGTGGTGTTCTACGACTACGACGAGTTGTGCCTGGTCACCGAGTGCCGCTTCCGCAACGAGCCAGCGGCGCGACACTACGAAGACGAAATGGCGGAAGGCGCGTGGTATCACGTTGGCGAATCCGACGTGTTTCCGGAACATTTCCCGCGCTTCCTCGGTCTGAGCGAACCGCAGCGCGAAGCGTTGCAGGCGGCGCACGGCGAGATCTTCACGGCGGCGTGGTGGTGCGAGTTGCAGACGCACCTGCAGGATGGCGGCTACGTCGATGTGCCGCCGTATCCGGCGTCGGCGCGATTGCCGCCCGCGGCGCACGGCTGAGGCGCTGCAGGCGGGTGTCGCAATGCCTGTGCTAGGCTCCGCCGTCGTATCCGGCCACTGGCTGTCGCGGCATCCACCTGCACGTCCAAGCCGATGACCGCCCCCTTACTTTCCGGAGTCCCGATATGAATCGCTCACTGCTCGCCCTCGCTCTGATCGCCGGCCTTGCCGCCTGTTCGTCGCCCGACCAGCCGCCCGCCGCCACTGCCGAACCCGCCGCCACGCCAGCCGCTGAGCCGGTCGCGACACCGGCAGTGGCGCCACTGGATGCCGCCATCGCCGGCGCTTGGCGCACGCCGGAGTTCGCCGCGCGCGACGTGTGGCGGCATCCTCGCGAGACCCTGACGTTCTTCGGTGTGACGCCCGACCAGCACCTGATCGAGATCACCCCCGGCGGCGGCTGGTACACCGAAATCCTGGCGCCGCTGCTGCGCGAGCACGGTCACTACGTCGGCGCGATGGTCGATCCTGCCAGCGCCAGCAGCGAGGGCGCGCAGACCTACTACGCCAAGCAGAAGGCCGACCTGGAGGCGAAGCTGGCGGCCAATGCCGAGGTCTACGGCACCCCTGAATTGCGGGCGTTCGACGTCAAGGTGCCGGTGCTGGGCGCACCCGGTTCCGCCGATACCGTGCTGACCTTCCGCAACGTCCACAACTGGATGATCGCCGGCACCGCCGAGGCGATGTTCAAGAGTTTCTTCGAGGTGCTCAAGCCCGGCGGCACGCTGGGCGTAGTCGAGCATCGCGCCGCCAGCGCGGTGCCCGAGGGCGACCGCTCGGGCTACGTCGGCCAGGATCAGGTGATCGCGATGGCCAACGCCGCCGGTTTCGTACTGGAGGAAAGCAGCGAGATCAACGCCAACCCGGCCGATACCAAGGACCACGAGGCGGGCGTGTGGAGCCTGCCGCCGGTACTGCGCCTGGGCGAAAAGGACCGCGAGAAATATCTGGCGATCGGCGAGAGTGACCGCATGACGCTGCGCTTCCGCAAGCCCGCCGACGCCGCACCCGCCGCCGAATAAGACCGCCGCTCTCCCCGCAACGCCCGGCGCATGCGGGCGTTGCGCGCGGCGCTGCGACGACACCGCACCCGATGGCGGCGCGCGCAGGCGTACAATGTCCGCGTGTTGATCGCCTTCAACAAGCCGCACGGAGTGCTGTGTCAGTTCACCGACCGCAGCGAGCCGCAGCGGCCCACGCTGGCCGGTTTCGGGCTACCCGCCGCGATCTACCCGGCCGGTCGTCTCGATCACGATTCCGAGGGGCTGCTGCTGCTGTCCGACGATGGCGCGCGCATCGCACAGATCAGCTCGCCGCGCTTCAAGTGGCCCAAGACTTACCTGGTGCAGGTCGAAGGCATCCCGTCGCGCGAGCAACTCCAGGCGCTCGGCACCGGGGTGGAACTCAACGACGGGCCCACGCTGCCGGCCAAGGTACGCGCGCTGGAGCTGGAGCCAGACTGGTTGTGGCCGCGCGATCCGCCGGTGCGCCAGCGCAAGCGGGTACCCGACAGCTTCATCGAGCTGACCATCCGCGAAGGCCGTAACCGGCAGGTGCGACGCATGACCGCCGCGGTGGGCCTGCCGACCCTGCGTCTGGTGCGCATCGCAGTCGGGCCGTATCGGCTCGATGGCCTGCAACCGGGCTGCTGGCGCGGCGAGTCGGAGTGACGCCGCGAACGATGCCGTGATGACGTTCGCCGACCACTTCTCCGGCCACGCCCGCGACTATGCCAGTGCACGGCCGCATTATCCGGCGGCGTTGTCTGTGTGGCTGGCCGACCAATGCGCGCAACGTGGGCTGGCGTGGGACGCAGGCTGTGGCAACGGTCAGGCCAGCGTCGCCCTTGCCGAGCACTTCGCGCATGTACACGCCAGCGATCCCAGCGCTGCGCAGATCGCCCAGGCCACCGCGCACCCGCGCGTGCACTACGCGGTGGAACCGGCCGAAGCCACTTCGCTGCCGGCGCAGAGCGTCGATCTCATCAGCGTGGCGCAGGCATTTCACTGGTTCGATCACCCGCGTTTTTTCGCCGAGGTACGGCGCGTGGCGCGTCCTGGCGCGGTGGTGGCGGTGTACAGCTACGAGCGCACCCGCGTGACACCGGCGGTGGACGCCTGGTTTGCGCATGTCTATGTCGACGTGCTGGGGCACTACTGGCCACCGGAGCGTCGGCACGTGGAATCGGGCTATCGCAGCTTGCCGTTTCCGTTCAACGAATTGCCATCGCCACCCGTGTTCGAACTGTGCTGCGACTGGCGGCTGCCGCAATACCTCGCCTATCTGCGCAGTTGGTCGGCGTGCCAGAAATACCTCACGCAGCACGGTCACGATCCGCTGGCGGCGTTGGAGCCGGCATTGCACGACGCCTGGGGCGATCCAGCAACGATACGCGCCGTGCATTGGCCCTTGAATCTGCGCGTCGGCACGGTGGAGTAAGCCCGGTCGCGCTTCCTGGAAGTTGCACAGCGCACCCGTGCGTGACCAATGCCGCAGGCATGAGATGTATCCGTCGCCCGCAAGCGGCCTCCCACAAAAGCGCTCAGGCGCTCGTGGCCTGGCGAAGCGGGGAAGCCGAACCGATGTTTCCCGGCATCGTGTGGCGCGCGCGCTATGTGCCTCTCGGCTTGGCGCGGTGCGTGGGAGCGGCGGTCCAAGGGTCGTCGGGCCACGGGTGCCTCGGATACCTGCCCTTCATCTCCTTCTTCACTTCCGGATAAGTGCGCTCCCAGAAGCTGCGCAGATCCTGGGTGATCTGCAGCGGCTTGCCGCCGGGCGAGAGCAGGTGCAGGGTCAGCGGGACGCGGCCGTCGGCGATGCGCGGGGTGTCGGCCAGTCCGAACAATTCCTGCAATTTCACCGCCAGCACCGGCGCGCTGCCGTGCGCGTAGACGATGGCGCGTTCCTGCCCGGAGGGCACGCCGATGCGGCGCGGCGCAAGTTGGTCGATGCGTTGCCGAAGGTTCCAGTCGAGGCCGCTCTTGAGCGCCTCACCGAGCGCGTCTTCGTCGAGCGCATCGAGCCGGGTCTTGCCGTGGAAGGCCGGCTTGAGCCAGCGTTCGCGATTCGCCAGCAGCGCTTCGTCGCTCAAGTCGGGCAGCCCCAGTTCGGGCAGCCATTCGCGCAGACAGCGCACGCGCTCGCGCCATTGCCGCAACGCCTCGGTCCAGGGCAGCGCGTCGAGACCGAGTTCCGCCACCGCATCGCACAGCGCTTGCGCCGCCTGCGCAGGATCGGGGCGGCCGGCGGGTCGGCTGTCGAGCACGATGCGCTCGAAGCGACGCTCGCGCCGCGCGATCAGGGCGCGCGCATCGGCGTCCCAACGCACACTGTCGCACTCCACGAAGCGCTGCGGGAAATCGCGTGCAAGGCGTACCTCGTCCACCGGCGCGGCGCGCAGGATCAGCGCGTCCTTGGCCTCGTGACGCAGTTCGGCGATCACCAGCCAGGGCTCGCCGAACACAGCACTGTCGTCGAACAGGCGCGCGCTGCGACCGTTGGCGAGCTGGTAGCGACGCGGGTCGCAGGGATGCTGGTGGGCGATGCGATCGGGATAGGCATGTGCGAGCAGATCGCCGAGCGCGTGCGCGGGTGCGGCGCCCGGCGGCGATGCCGCGCAGCGCAGGCGCCACTGCACGGCAGCCTGGTCGATTGCCGCCAAGGCGCCGCGACTGGCGTCCGCGGGCACGCGACCATTGCGGAACGCCGCCAGCGCCTGCCAACGCGCGGCCAACGCATCGGAGCGGCTACGCAGCGGATCGCGCGCTTCCAGCAATGCGGCCAGATCGCAAGCCAATGCGCGCGCTTCGCCGTCGCCCGCCGCCTGCAGCATCGCCGCCAGGCGCGGGTGAGTGCCGAGTTCGAGCACGCGCCGGCCGAACGCGCTGATGCGGGCATCGGCATCGAGCGCGCCCAGGCGTTGCAGCAGTTCGCGCCCCGCCGCCAGCGCGCCTGCCGGCGGCGGATCGGGAAAGCGCAACGCGGCGCTACCCCAGGCGGCGAGTTCCAGCGCCAACGCCGCCAGCTCGACCTGCGCGATCTCCGGGGTACGCGCCGGCTCCAGCCGCTGCGAGGCCGGCCACAGGCGATAGCACCAGCCCTCGGCCACGCGACCGGCGCGGCCGGCGCGCTGATCGGCCGAGGCTTGCGAGATGTTCACGGTACTCAGGCGCGAGAACCCGGAATTCGGGTCGTAACGCGGTTCGCGCGCCAGGCCGCTGTCGATCACCACGCGCACTCCGGGCAGCGTGACCGAGGATTCGGCGACGTTGGTCGCCAGCACGATGCGACGGCGGCCTTGCGGATCGCTGACCAGTGCCGCGCTTTGCGCCTCGATGCCCAGCTCGCCATGCAACGGCAGCACGACCACGCCTGCCTCCGCCACATGCGCCAGCGCGGTTTGTGCCTGCGCGATCTCGCGTTGTCCTGGCAGGAACACCAGCAGATCGCCTGGATGTTGCGCCAGTGCCTGTTCGATGCAGCGCCGCAATTGCGCCAGCTCGGGTTCGTCGCGACGCGCGGGAAAGTGGCTGGTCTGCACCGGGTAGCTGCGTCCGGCGCTGCTCAGGCGCGGCGCATCCAGAAACCCCGCCAGACGCTCGCCGTCGAGCGTGGCCGACATCAGCACGATGCGCAGGTCCGGCCGCAACTGCGCCTGCACGTCGAGCGCCAGCGCCAACCCGAGATCGCCCGCCAGATGGCGCTCGTGGAACTCGTCGAACAGCAACGCCGCCACGCCGTCGAGCATGGGGTCGTCCTGGATCATGCGGGTGAGGATGCCTTCGGTGACCACCTCGATGCGGGTCGCGGCCGAGACCTTGTTCTCGAAGCGGATGCGGTAGCCGACCGTGGCGCCGACCGCCTCACCACGTGCAGCCGCCATGAACCCCGCCGCCGCGCGCGCCGCCACCCGCCGTGGCTCCAGCATCACGATGCGGCCGTCACCGCGCCACGGCGCACTCAACAGCGCCAACGGCACCTGCGTGGTCTTGCCGGCACCGGGCGGCGCCTCCAGCACCAAGCGCGGGTGTGCTTGCAGGCTGGCCAGGACCTCCGGCAACAGGCTCTGAATCGGGAATTGCGCTGAACTCATCGCACAAGGATACGGTGCGCCTACCGTCTCTCGCCTTACAATTCGCGCGTTCCTGGCCGCTACGAAGAGCCAGAAGCCATCCGCAAAGAACGCAAAGGACGCAAATTTTCAGCCGCCTGGCCCTTTGCGCTCTTGGCGTCCTTGGCGGACATCCGCTCTGGTTTCTACGTTGTTGCTCCGGCTTTTCCGAGTCCCCAGTCCCCTGTCCCGGCTTTTTACATGCACCTGATCGACATCGGCGCCAACCTGGGCCACGAAAGTTTCGCCCACGATTTCGACGTCGTGCTGGCGCGCGCGCGCGCGGCCGGGGTGGTGCAGATGGTGGTGACCGGCGCCAGCCGCGCCGGCTCCGCGCACGCGCTGCAACTGGCTCACGCCCGTCCCGGCGTGCTGTACGCAACGGCGGGCGTGCATCCGCATCACGCCAGCGAATACACCGATGAAGCCGACGCGGAGTTGCGCGCCCTGCATGCCGATGCACGGGTGGTTGCGGTGGGCGAATGCGGGCTCGACTACCACCGCGATTTCTCGCCGCGCCCGGCGCAGCGGCGCGCTTTCGAGCGGCAGTTGCAGCTCGCCGCCGACACCGGCAAGCCGCTGTTCCTGCATCAGCGCGAGGCGCATGCCGACTTCGTGGCGATGCTGCGGGCGTTCGATGGTCGGCTCGGCCCCGCGGTGGTGCATTGCTTCACCGGCGGCCGCGAGGAGTTGTTCGAATGCCTCGACCACGATTGGTACATCGGCATCACCGGCTGGCTGTGCGACGAGCGCCGCGGCACCCACCTGCGCGAGCTGGTGCCGCACATTCCGGCCGACCGCTTGATGATCGAAACCGACGCGCCCTACCTGCTGCCACGCACGGTGCGCCCGCAGCCGGCGCACCGGCGCAACGAACCGATGTACCTGCGCCACATCGCCGAAGAACTGGCGCGCGATCGCGGCGAAGACGTTGCATTGACTGCCGCGCAAACCACCGCTACCGCGCGCGGCTTTTTCCGCCTGCCGAAGCCCGAAGATTCACCCTGAAGACACGAGCCCTGCCCAATAGGTCGCCCGAATCCTCTGTTGTGGTCTGTTTTCCCTTTGCGTTCTTGGCGTCCTTTGCAGACCCAAATGTTTGCTTGCGTTAGCTGCGCAAACCCACCCCGCGCTTGAGCAGCACCAGACCGAGCCAGCTCAGCGCCACCACGAAGCCGATCATCACCGCGTAGCTCAAGCCCAGCGGCACGTCGCTGACGCCTAGCAGGCCGTAGCGGAAGGCGTTGACCATGTACAGAATCGGGTTGGCGTGCGAGGCGCGCTCCCAGAACGGCGGCAACAAGCTGACTGAGTAGAACACCCCGCCCAGATAGGTGAGCGGGGTGAGGATGAAGGTCGGCACGATGGCGATGTCGTCGAACCGCTTGGCGTACACCGCATTGACGAAGCCGGCCAGCGAGAAGATGGTCGCGCCCAGCAACACCGTGCTCAGCGTGACCAGCGGATGCGGTACGCGCACGTGGGTGAAGAACATCGCGATCACCAGCACGATCGCACCCACCATCAGCCCGCGCAGCACCGCGCCGCCCACGTAACCGCTGAGAATCACCCACGGCGGCAGCGGCGCCACCAGCAACTCCTCGACGTGACGCCCGAACTTGGCGCCGAAGAAGCTGGATGTGATGTTGCCGTAGCTGTTCTGGATGATGCTCATCATCACCAGGCCGGGCACGATGAAGTCCATGTACGTGAAGCCGCCCATCTGCCCGATGCGGCTGCCGATCAGGTTGCCGAAGATCAGGAAGTACAAGGTCATGGTGATCGCCGGCGGCACCAGGGTCTGGCCCCAGATGCGCAGGATGCGGTGCACCTCGCGGCGCGCGATGGTGTACAGCGCCACCGCATTCGGATGCTGGTTCATGCGGCCCCCTGCTTCGGGTTGCCGCCGTTGCCGGTGAGGTGCACGAACAGTTCCTCCAGACGGTTGGATTTGTTGCGCATCGAGCGCACCCGGATGCCGGCTTCGCTCAGCGCGCTGAACACCCGGTTGAGGTCCATCGAGCGCGGCATGTCGATCTCGATGCAGTGGCGGTTGGACGAACTGAGCGTGGCGCCTTCGACCCTTGGCAGTTGTGCCGGCACCTCGCCGTCGATGTCGAGCACGAAGCCCTCCACGTCCAGGCGTGCCAACAGTTCGCGCATCGGCCCATGCGCGACGATGTTGCCGTGATCGATGATGGCGAGATTGCGGCACAGGCTCTCGGCTTCTTCGAGATAGTGCGTGGTGAGGATGATGGTGGTGCCGGCGGCGTTGATTTCGCGCAACGTCTTCCACATGCCGCGGCGGATCTCGATGTCGACGCCGGCGGTGGGCTCATCGAGGATCAGCAATTGCGGCCGCGTCATCATCGCGCGCGCGATCATCAGCCGCCGCTTCATGCCGCCCGAGAGCGTACGCGACATGGTGTGCGCCTTCTCGGTGAGTTGCGCGCGCGCCAGTTCCTCGTCGGCGCGCGCCATCGCCTGCGCGCGCGGCACGCCGTAGAAGCCGGCGTAGTTCACCAGAATGTCGAAGGGTTTTTCGAAAAAGTTGAAGTTCAGTTCCTGCGGCACCAGGCCGAGCAGGCGCATCGCCGCCTCGCGCTCGCTGGCGATGTCGCGCCCGAACACCCGGACACTGCCGGAGCTGGCGTTCACCAGCGAGCTGATGATGCCGATCAAGGTCGACTTGCCGGCGCCGTTGGGGCCGAGCAGGGCAAAGAAGTCGCCGGGTTCGACGCGCAGCGAAATGCCTTTGAGCGCTTCAACCCGGGCGCCATAGGTCTTGCGGAGGTCGTTTACCTCCAGTGCGGGGGGGGTCTGGATCATGGGGCCAATGTCGTGGGGTGGAGGCTTGTGAAAAAGCGCGTATGCCGATGGCGACACGTCCGACTTTTTCAAAAACCCTGGACCGTTTCGCGACGGCGGCGTGCCGCCACGAACCTACAGTGTATCGCCCGCCCCGGCCGGCGGGATGAATCGGCTTGGGCGGTGCACTACTATAGCGGGCCTTGCCCTGCACGCCGCCGGAAGCAGATTCCGGGCCGGGCGCTCACAACTCCGGAGTCTGCGTGGCCGTCCATTTTCCGCTCAAGCTGATGTCCTCGCACGCGCTGGCGCCCAACGTGCACCATTTCGCGTTCCGTCGCGATGACGGCGAACCGCTGGAGTTCCAGGCGGGCCAGTTCATCCAGATCCATTTCCAGTATCCGGACGGCAGCCCGACCAAGCGCAGCTACTCGATCGCCACCGTGCGCGAGCAGGCCGCGTTGCCGGAGGATTCGATCGAGGTGGCGGTGTCGTACGTCCCCGGCGGAGCCGCCAGCGAGCTGTTCGGGCACCTGCAGATCGGCCAGCAGATCGAGGCCAGCGGCCCGTTCGGGCGTTTTTGCCTGATGCCCGGCGACGCGAACCGCCGCTATCTGCTGATCGCCACCGGTACCGGAGTGACGCCTTACCGCGCCATGCTGCCGCAACTCAAGCGTGCGATCGCCGAGCGCGGCATCGAGGTGGTGCTGCTGTTCGGCGCGCGCGGCCCCGCCGAGCTGCTGTACGGCGCCGAGTTTACGGCATTCGCACAGGCCAACCCGGGCTTTCGCTTCATTCCCTGCTTCAGCCGCGAACTGCCGGAGCCGGGCTACCCGCTGCAGCGCAAGGGCTACGTGCAGGATGCATTGGCCGAGTTGGCGCCGGACCCCGCGCACGACATCGCCTATCTGTGCGGCAACCCGAACATGGTCGACGCCGCCTTCGACACGCTCAAAACCTTCGGGTTGCCGGTGCCGCACATTCGGCGCGAGAAATACGTCAGCAGCCGGTAGCGGCACGCTGGGGACCTCCTGGAACCTGCGACGTGATGATGTGATGTAAAGGACGCTTGACAGCCCATCGGGGCGCATTTATTCTGGGTGTCAAGTTTGCTTTACACGCGGGTGGCTCATGGACGCTTGTTCCCGACCCTACTCACGCGCCTTGGCGTCCGCCGCTGCCGCGTATGTCGTCACGATTTTCATCTGTGTGTGGCTGCTCAAACATTCGCTCGCCGAAGCGCCGCTGTACCTGCGTATCCCCGTCGCGCTGCTGCCGGTGGCCCCGATCGTGTGGATGATCCGGCTTCAGGTCGCGATGATCCTGGCACGTGATGAACTGCAGCGCCGCATCGATCTGGAAGCGATCGCCATCGCCTCGATCGGCGTCGGCTTGGGCTCGCTCAGCCTCGCGCTACTGATCGTGGCGCGGGTTTGGGATATCTCCGGCCGCACCGCCCTGGTCTGGGTGCTGCCAGCGCTTTCGCTCTGCTATGGCGTTGCCCGTTACTGGGTCGCGCGCCGCTACCGATGAAGAGCCGGGTGCGCGAACTGCGCGAAAGCCTCGGCTGGTCGCAAGCGGCCCTGGCGGAGCGTCTGCAGGTGTCGCGGCAGACCGTCAACGCGATCGAAACCGGCAAATACGATCCGAGTCTGCCGCTCGCATTTCGTCTGGCGCGTCTGTTCCAGCAGCCGATCGAATCGATTTTTTCCCCTCAGGAGGAAGCACCATGAGCCAACGATCCCCACGCCTCCGGCGCTTGCGCTGGTGCGGGTTACTGATGGCGGCGGCGGCGATTGCGGCGATGCCCGGCACGGCGGCGGCGCGCACGTTGGGCAGCCTCCAATTCACCGCGTGCACGCTGACCAATGCGGCGAGTGCGGACTCGGTCGAGGCGCAGTGCGCCACGCTGTCGGTGCCGGAGAACCGCGACGCGCCGGAAGGCCGACACATCGACCTCGCCGTCGCCTGGGTGCCGGCACGCGAGGACGCAGCGCCCGATCCGGTGTTCATGCTGGCCGGTGGCCCCGGCCAGTCGGCGCGCGACTCGTACCCCGGCATCGCACGCGCCTTCGCCGAAGTGGGCAAGCGTCACCACATCATCCTGGTGGACCAGCGCGGCACCGGCGATTCCAACCGGCTGATCTGCACGAATGCGGCGGGCGAGAGCGCGGTGATGGAGGAAGGCGAGGAGTCGCCCGAGGCGGCGCGCGCGTTCGCGGTGCGCTGTCGCGACCAACTGGCGGCGAAGGCGGATCTGCGCTTTTACAGCACCACCGACGCCATCCAGGATCTCGACGCGGTGCGCGAAGCGATCGCGGCGGCACAGATCGATCTGGTCGGGATTTCCTATGGCACCCGGGTTGCACAACAGTACGCCGCGCGCTATCCGCGACGCACGCGCAGCGTGGTGCTCGACAGCCCGGCGCCGAACGAGTTGATGCTCGGCAGCGATCACGCGCGCAACCTGGAAGCCTCGCTGGACCTGCAATTCGCGCGTTGCACCGCGTTGCCCGCGTGCGCTGAGCGCTTTGGCGATCCGCGACAGCAGTTGCGCGATTTGTTGGTGCAAATCCGGGAGGCGCCGCCGCTGGTGAGCTATCGCGATCCAGTGACCGGCGCGTGGCGCGAGGATCGCTTCGACGAGGCGAGTCTGGTCACCCTGGTGCGTCTGTTCGCCTACGCGCCGATGGCTGCGGCGATGTTGCCGCTGACCTTGCACGACGCCGCCAACGGACACCCGGAGAGTCTGGTGGCGCTGGCGAATCTGGTCGGCTCGCAGATGAGCGAGCAGATCATGCACGGCATGCAGCTTTCGGTGATGTGTACCGAAGATGCCGACGGGCTGCAGGCTAGCGCCGAAGATGCCGGCTCCGTGCTTGGCACGGCATTGATCGGATTGCTCAAGGAACAATGTGCGGTATGGCCGCGCGGTACGTTGCCGGTGGATTTCCACGCGCCGTTTCGCAGCGACCTGCCGGTGCTGGTGCTGGCGGGCGAATTCGACCCGGTCACCCCGCCGCGCTATGGCGAGCAGATCGTCGCCGGGCTCAGCCGCGGCCGCCTGCTGGTGCTGCGCGGCCAGGGCCACAACGTCATTCCCGTGGGCTGCATGCCCAAGTTGCTGGCGCGCTACATCGACACTGCGGATGCCCCCGGCCTGGACGCAAGCTGCCTGGACAACCTGCCCTACGCGCCACCGTTCGCCGGCTATTACGGCTGGGAGCCGTGAGCGCTGATGTCGCTTGCGCATCGATACGTCTTCCAGAGGATCGCCCATGATTCGCGTTGAAAACCTGCACAAGGCATTCAAGACCCGTACCGGTCTGGTGAAGGCGGTCGACGGCGTGAGCTTCACCGCGCCCGACGGCCAGATCACCGG